>NZ_AOGW02000011.1:0-212500 GCF_000332495.1 Leptospira terpstrae serovar Hualin str. LT 11-33 = ATCC 700639
TGGGTCCGAGTGCATGCGAGAATGGTTGTTCGATGGATTGTTTACGGATCCTTCTTTTGGGAGGTTTGATAAGGTTGTTTTGTTTGAGAATACGACCTACAGTACTTGGATGTGGCCATTTTCTAATCATATGAAACCGAGCTGAGAGTGATGCTAGGAGTTTTCTTGCTCCCCACCTGGGATGGTCTTTTCTCTCTTGTAAAATTAGTTCAATGATTTTCTTTCGAGTTTGGTGTGGATGGTATTTCGGTCTTCGGCTTTTGTCTTTTAACCCATCGATCCCATATAGTTTGTATTGCTTTAAATATTTATACCCCGTCACTCTACTGATATTGAATTCATGACAAAGGTCAGTGAGAGACCACCCACCACGTTTCCAAGCGACAACAAATTTCATTCTTTCTTCAAACACGTTTGTCTCCTTCCAAGCCATGACACACTCCTGGTGTGTACATCGTGTTCTGAATCGAAGAATTAAATTCTTGTTTGTAAAGGATGTTGTGAGATCAATTTGTAAGGGATGAAACTAGTACAGACCCAAGGGGAAAATGTTAAGGAATACATGCGCAGGTTGCGTCTAGAAAAAGCAGCATATGAATTAAAAATCACAAACTTCCCTATTTTAGAAATTGCGATCGAAGCAGGTTTTTTATCTCATGAAGCATTTTCGAAAGCATTCAAACGTGTCATTGGTTCTACACCCAATGAGTTTCGAAAACAATTTCAAAAGAAAAAAATATCTTCTAAAAATTATCACCAAACGATTCCAGACGGTATTTCAAAATTTGGTTTTCAAATTAAAACAATCACTTCCTTTCGCATTGCCTATGTTCGTCACATAGGAAGTTACGAAGAACTTCCAGGCCCACTTGCGGGAAGTAAAGAAGTCCTTTCTATTCAATCATTGATGTTAGGCTGGAATTCACTAAATACAAATCACAAATGGATAGGAATTAGCCAAGATGATCCAGAAATTTCGCCCAAAGGAAAAATACGATTTGATTTAGGAATTACGATTGGATCCTTACAGAAAACACTCCCAGAAGGTTTTGGAATCCAAAACATTCCTGGCGGAAAGTATTTACAGATACGGTACCAAGGAAGTTACCATAATCTACCAAAAATCTATCATTGGATTTTAAATGATTATATTAACACCACTTCCTACAAATTAAAAAACCAACCACCTTGGGAGTGTTATTTGAACCCACTTGAAAAACAGGATGATAAACGCATTACGGATATCTACTTTCCTATTCGTTAGAAGGTTCTCAACACTTCCAAAGTTGGTTAGAACTTAAAAACGGTTACTCAAATAAAAGGTTCTTTTATTTTTTAGATGCCGTAACAAACGAGGCACTATCTTCATAAAAATGATAAGATAGGATTTTACCATCTTTAATTTGTACCTTTAGGGCCCATTCACTTTCAAAAGGTTTACCGGTCTGTTTCACAATATGCAAAAAACTTCCGCTAGCAAACACCCAATCTTTTTTTCCCACAATTTGATCAACTTGGAATTTTTTGGTATCCAATTGGGTACCCATGTTTGTTAAAAATTCCTCTGCGCCAGAAATTCCTGTGTAGGTTCCATACAACTGGTTTTCAGTGCGGTTTTCATTGCGGACCGCAGTAATTGTTGTTTGTGGATGGAACAGATTCAAAACACCCGCAGCATTTCCTTTTCCAAATTCGCTGAAAAAAGTTTCAAGAACCTTTTCTCCCGAAGGTGATGCTGCTTTTGCGAACAATCCAATACTTCCAAACAACAAAGTGGCTAATACCAAAACTGGTTTCATTTTTTTCTCCTCGAATAACGATACTGCCAGTATCGTTATTCGATACCATCCGTATCGAAATAGAGTTGACAGTCAAGATTTTTTTATTTTATTTCGATCTATGGCTGTAAAAAAGAAAGTGGCACAAAAAACGGCAGGAAGGCCCAGGTCCGAAGATTTGGAGCCTTTGGTCTTAAAAACTACGTATGAGATGTTGGCAAAAAAGGGTTACCATGGGTTTTCCATTGATGATATTGTTTTGGAAACTGGAGTTGCAAAGACTACTATCTACAGACGTTGGCCAAACAAAGCCAACCTTGCCATGAGCACAGTCACGCATATGATTTCACCATTTTTGGAATTTCCGCGAGAGGTTCCTTTTGAAAAGGGTCTGCTTGACCAAATGGAAGCCCTTTCTCTTGTTTTCACTGGTAAATTTGGGCGTGTTATAGCTACCTTAATTGGAGCGGGCCAACAAGACACAGAACTTTCAGAATCTATTTTAGAAAACTATTTGCTTCCCAGACGAGATGCCGCAAAAGAATTTTTCAGACATGCCATAGAATCTAAACAAATCCAACCTCTTACCGATGCAGAGATCGATGTTTCTATGGATATTCTCTACGGAACTTTATACTTTCGGTTATTACTCAAACATCAAAAACCCCAATTCCAAGATTTAAGACCTTGGTTAGAAAGGTATTTAAGAACATTAAAAAAATAAAATTCGTGATTCGGATCTCAATTTTTGCTTTTTCCTTTTCCTATGTTTGTTAGGATCTATCGACATGAAACCAATTTCTAAACTTTGGATCCTTTGCTTTTTTCTATTTGAATCTTGCGCCATCTTTCAAGCAACGAAAGTTCCAACAAACAACCTAAAGTCCGCTTTAGAGTCCAAATCCACAAAAAACCCTAAGATTGTTTTTTTAGGAGATAGTATCACTCATGGTCGAGTCAGTTATGATTATGTAGATTCGATTGCTAAACATCCAAGTCTCGTAAATCATCTGGTGATTAACGAAGGAATCAATAGTCGCCTCACAGTTCAAATTTTGGAACAACTGGACGATCTTAAAGCACTCAATCCCGATTTCGTATTTCTTCTCATTGGAACCAATGACTTAAAAGCAACTTTGTCAACAGATGAGTACAATCGTTATGCGAGCTTTTGGAAACTAAAAGAACCCGTTAATGAAGGAAGTTTTGTGTCCAATCTTACGAAGATCATCCAAACGATTAAAAAAGATACAAAAGCAAAGTTGATTGTTTTTTCTCCTCCCGTTTTGGGAGAAGATCCTAATTCAATCCCATTCCAAAGATCCAAAAAATTTGCAGAACTCACGCGAGAAGTGGTTACCAAAGAAAAGGTAATTTATAAACCATTACACGAAACTCTTTCCCAGGGACTCGATACAGCCAATAACAAAGTTCGCAAACCCTATACCCAAAGTAATTGGCCAATGTATTGGACTATTCTTAGATACTATTCTACTACAGCTAGCTGGGATGAACTTGGTGAATCTAATGGATTTTATTATTTAACGGATGCCATCCATCTTAATGATCGTGGTGGGAAAATTTTGGAAGGTATGGCATTGGAGGAAATTTTACCTGAGAAAAAATAGAATATAAATAGAGAAAGAATGAAACTCTTTATTGATACCTTTCATATTCAGAGATAATCGTATTTGATTCAACGGAAGGAGTAAAAAAAGTTTCTTTAATTTTTATATATTCTGGGTCTTTAAAAAACCGATCTTTAGATTCTTTATTATTAAAGTAAATTAAGAACAATCGATTGATCGGTTTTTGATCTTCACTAATCAATGTTTCTAAAATTTTAAAGTCATACCGAAACCCACCTTCATACTTGGTTAGGATTGGAGTCATTGCTTTTCTATAATCAGAATAGAGTACGTCGTTTGTTACTTTCAACCCTACAACGGTTTCGTAAGCGAAAGCTGTTTTTTCAACCTGGTTAAACATTGTTTGTATTTTGATTCATTCGAAACCATCGTAAACTTCATTTTCTATCTTTATCAAAAATTTTCGTATCAAAAATAAAAACCTCTATATAGTTTTTCGTTTCAAATTTTTATAGGAAATGTTTTTTGTATAAAAGTAAATAGTTAAAAGCCCATCATTTCTTTAATGTGATTTGAATTTTCTTTGGTGGTAAGCATTTCTAATAGAACCAATGCAACACCGATAGCAGTGGCAAGACTCCCACTAGTAATCAAATTTTGATCCAGTACAATGGGTTTGTTTTGAACGATTGCACCTAATTCTTGTAGCTGTTTTTGCCTTAGGCTACCTATATGATTGTATGTGGTAGTCATTCGGCGATTTAAAATACCAACACACGGTTGTTAACAGTATCTACAATATAGATTCCATTTTGATCAATAGAAATCCCTTGCGGTTGGAAAAATGTAGATGCGGTAGTATTGTTAGTAGAACTGGTAAAACTTCCATTTTGACCGAAAACTTTTGAAGCAATTGTATTTATTCCAGAAAACAAAAGAACTCGGTTGTTGAAAGTATCTGCAATCCAGAGATCTCCACCAAAGGCAAATACTGCCTTCGGTGAATTTAAAGTACCCGCACCAATAAATCCATTATTCGGATTACTTGAAACAAAATCTGGCTGGCCATATACCCTAGTGGCAGTAGTGCTAGTCCCTGGATAATACAAAACACGATTGTTCCCATTATCGACAATATAAAAACCAGCAGAACCTCTTGCTATCGCGTATGGTCCACCTAATGAATCTGAAGCAGGTGCAGTTAGTCCTGAAGAAATGAAATCAGGTTGGCCGTACACGCGCGATGCTGCGGAGTATAATCCTTCGAAATATAGGGCTCTGTAGTTGCCAGAATCCGCCACATACAATTCATATAGATCTTTAGCCAAACCTCGTGGTTGATTGATCTCGGTCGTAGAAACTCCGGAGATATTGGAAATTAAATCCGTTTGGCCAATCACTCCTGTTGCAGAAGTATTTAAACCAGAATAGTATAATATACGATTATTTCCAAAATCAGAAAGGTAGATTCCTTTTCCATCAGCAATTACGTTACTAGGAGAGTTTAGTAAGTCTGGCCCAATTCCATTAATATTTGAGTTAAAATTCAGTTGTCCATAAACTCGATTAGCAGTTGTTGTGTGACAGATAATTTGTATCCCGGTAATACCGGCAGGAATCACACCTTCCCATCCAGAGTGCACAATACAAACGATCGAACTTGGTTGGGAGGCAATCGATAGAGTATATCGAGCACCAAGTCCAAGCGAAACCGGAATCGAGAAACTTGTAGAACCTGCGGCGATCGAAATTTCTGTTCCGGTATTTGTTCGAAGGATCATTCCTGAGGTGGACAGTCCTACAATGGTCCCGTTCAATGAAAAGGATGTATCCATTTTACAATAAGGTGAAATGTCGCCAACAGAGACTTTTAACAAAAGATTATTAAAAAAAGATTGGGAATTCGGGTCACATGGGTTGGATATTTTTGGTTTCCCGCAGGAAATACAAATCCAAAGAAAGGAAATTAAGAAACTTAGGAAACGGGAGGTCACGGATTTAGAATATCCGATTTCCCTAATTTAGAGCAAGCGATAAATTAGATTTACATTGATTAGGCGGTATTTTCTAAAGTTTTCCTAAAAGAGAAAGTTTTGAAATGTGAGTGCATGTGGCTTTCCATTGATTTCCACCATTTCCATACTTAGATTTCCTTCTCTAACTTCCCCATTCCTTAACCTAAAGCGATGTTTAAACCCTGTTAGCTTTCCATCTGTTAAGAATTTTTTTCTAATTTCTGTACTGTCTGCATCATTAACATACATTTTTAAATCTAAACTCGTTTTCCCTATCACTTCTCTCTTTTCATATCCCACTAATTTTTCAAAGGAAGGATTTACGTTTACAAATCGGAATTGGTTACTAGTATCGTGTAACGACATAGCGATGGGACTTACAAAAAATGCTTTTTCGAATAGTTCTTGGGCTTCCGAATGTTTTTGATAACTTTCAAACAAACGAAGTGCCATTTTAATGGATGCGATTAATACTATTTCGCCAGATGTCTTCAAAATATAACCATAAGAAGTAATGGATTCTGTTCGCTCTATAATTTCTGTTTCTGTATGTGAAGATAAAAAAACCAGAGGGATTTTGTGTAATAAAAGTATTTCTTTTGCGGCCTCAGTTCCGTCCATTCCGGAACCCAAGTCAATGTCCATAAGGATGATATCGATTGGAAATAGTTTTTGACCAAGAAATATTATGGCAGCTTCACCAGTGGAAACATGGTGAACTACAAAACCCGCCGAATTTAATATCCGGATTTGCATCATTGCTAATACAGCTTGGTCTTCAACCAATAAAATGGCTCTTTGATTGGCAATCATGGTAGGGTGGCTCATTCGTTAATCATAGAAATATACATTCCTCAGAGAGGACAACTCATTATATTATTGATACTCAAACTCGTTCTAAATTTACATTGATAATCTGCATTCAAAGTCTTTTGAGACTTAGGAATTCTACGGATGGAAAAGAAATATAGATTTTTTATCGTCATACAGAACGTACATCGTGTTACAGTATAACGGTTAGATTTCGATTGGAATGAACAATCGTTAGAAAGCCAGAACGATGAGGAGACTAGGGAATGTCCGCAGAAACAAACGAAATCAGTCAATTTGAAAGATCTCTCTTTCGCAAAGGAATTTCATTGATTGTGTACACAAAGTACGGATTGAGTGCGATATTTCTTTTAGGGGTGGCCGCAAACTTCGCAACCAAAAGTTTTATACCAAATTTCATCGGTTCACTTATCTTTCTTTTGAATGGTCTCATCCCCGGATATTATTTAAGAAAAGAAAAAGAGATCACAAGAGCTTGGGCATTCACTATTATCTTCATTGATTTACTAATTTTAGTGAGTTTTTTTTACCTGGATATTTATAATAATTATACAAAAGGGGATGCAAGTAATACTGTTACAGCAGGTATATTTTATATAATTTTTGTTTTCATCGCAATATATTCCAGCTTTCTCTTCGAATCAAAGTTGGTGATGATTGTTGGAGTCATTTCCACATGTCTCTACATAGGCGGAATTTATTTATCAGCAAAACTTGGTTCTGCTTTAGTCGCAAAACCTTTTCCTGAAATGTTACGCGCAAACAATATCATAGTGGCAACCGAAGTTCAAAAAATCATTTTTTACTTCGGTGTTATTTTTAGTTTACGTTATGTAGTTGCTCTAATTCGAGAAATGCAATCCGACTTAAAAACTAAATTAAAAGAAACTTTAGAAAACCAAAACTTTATTACTGAAAAATCCAATCAAATGGGAAAATCAGCAAAAACACTTGCTACATCTGTTGAAACTTTACAATCCATGTCTGATGAACTCCACAACCAATCTCAAAACCAAGCTGCCTCTGTGGAAGAAATTTCAGCTTCAGTAGAAGAACTATCTTCTTCAGCAACAAGTTCTGCAAATTTGGTCGAAGACCAAGTAGCAAGAGTAAAGATAGTGGATCAAAATTTTTTATCCCTACAAAATATTAGCGAAAATGTAAAAGTCAAAACGACTCAAATTGCTAAAGACGTAAGTCTCTCTGCCGATTTTAGTAAAAAAGTAAAAACATCTTCTGAAGAGCTAAACAGTATTTATGCCGAATTAAATCAGGCCTTCTCCAAAGTAGAAGAAATCAACCAAATGATGTCAGAAATTGCTGATCAGACCAACTTACTCGCATTAAATGCATCGATTGAAGCGGCTCGAGCTGGCGAACATGGACGTGGATTTGCCGTTGTAGCTCAAGAAGTTGCAAAACTAGCAGAACGTTCTCAATCCAATGCAGGTACCATTGCAAAAATAGTGAAGGAAGCGGGCCTAAAAATTAACGAAGGCACAAGATACTCCAAAGAAGTAAAAACCCAAGTGGAAAGCCAAAACCAAGAACTTCTCAGAATCGAAAACGAAATTTTGAGTTTGGAAGGACATGTCAGCGAACAAGAAAATTTGAATACAAAACTCAGAGTTACCTTTTCGGAACTCCATGTATTGTCTGAACAAATTGGAGTGATTGCACAGGAACAAATGTCAGGTAGTAAAGAAATCAGTCATGCCATTACCGTCATTGATGAAACCACACAAAAACTGGCGGACTCTGTCGAACTCCTATATGAAGAGATCAATGCCATCCACACACAGTCCAAACAGCTAACAGCGACCTAAGGGATTTCCCCCTGCTCTGAACGGAGTTTTAGAACTAAAACCTGTCTTTACAACAGGGGGCTTACCTAGGATTTTGGGAAATCGTGGGAAATAAATTGATTAACCTTAGCCTGCCATGTTAAAACCCAATGCAACCGGTCGTCCCGGACAAAGAATCGAAGATACTATTACGGCAATTTTGGAGGAGGATCCAAACCAAGAAGAACTCCTACTTCAAAAAATTAAAGAAGGTCAAATTCATCATCTCGAGGATGGACAAATTTTTTCCGCAATCTTAAAAGTTCTAACATCAGTGGAAATCTGCGAACAGGATTCTGAGTCCATTTGGAATGAAATTATAAAAAATAAAAATCAACTATCACAGTGTATGAATCGTGAGGTGGGATTTCGTGTCGCTATGTTTGATTATTTTACAAACATCAATCAAAAAATCAAAAATCCGAAAGTCATCGATATGAAACTCTTTGCTGATACCGAAAAACTAATCTTAGTTGATGAACTCACAAGATTATACAATCGCAGACATTTCGAAACTGCCCTAGTTCGTGAATTCAAACAATCCACAAGATACAATCAGAACTTATCTCTTCTTATCATAGACATCGACGATTTCAAAAAAATCAATGATACTTATGGTCACACCACCGGTGACGAAGTCCTTACTAAGGTTGCTAAACAAATCACATCATTTTTACGTATGGAAGACACAGCTTGCCGAATTGGTGGAGAAGAATTTGCAGTTATTTTTCCACAGACCAATGAAGAACAAGCAATGATTGCATCTGAAAAACTACTGGAAGCTTGCCGGACCATTCAACTGAGTGGAAAGTCAGTTACTTTTAGTGGTGGAATTGTATCCTACCCTGAAAAAGTCAAATCCTGTGAAGATATGTATGATCTTGCTGACCGAGCATTGTATACGGCAAAGTATTCAGGAAAAAATCAAATTGTTGCTTATTCCAATGAAAAACGAAGTAGTTTGCGTTTTGATGCCAATTTAGAGTTGCTCTTTATTTTACCCGATAAAACTCTCAAAACCATTTCTAAAAACATTTCCGTTACAGGAATTGCTTTTGATACAGAAGACGATATAACTTTAAACGAATCTTTTGATGTCAAACTTCGAGAATCTGATTCACACCAAGAAATCAATGCTAAAATCAAAGTTGTTAGAAAAGAAGAAGTTGGCTTTCATAAGTACCATATGGGAGCAGAGTTTTTGGAACTCTCAAGCGAAGACCAAAGTAAACTCTCTGATCTATACACACTACACCGGTATAAATCTAAGATGTCTACCAGCGTAGTCTAAAGATTCAACTTTTTTGTTAATCTAACTAAGGCATATCCCCGAGGCCACCAGCATTTAATACAGACGAATAACCATTGGCTTCAAGGATTTGTTTCGCACGTTCGCTTCGAGCCCCTGACCGACAATAAACAATAATATTTTTCTGTTTGTCTTTCAATTGATTTAGATTGGTAGGAAGGGCATCCACTGGAATGTTCATTGCCCCAGAATAGTGGCCTTCCGAATACTCAGATTTTGTTCGAACATCTACAACGATTGCTCCATTTTGGATCCATTGTTTTACCATATCTTTATCTCCTTTCGACTGGATTCGTTTTACAAAAATAAAAAGAAGTCCAATTACAAGTCCCAACATCAGGAAAGATTTCATACTTTCTCCTTTTTCCCCAATTTCTAGTTGCCAGATTTTTCGTCAACGAAAGTATATACTATAGGGGGTATGGTATTTACCAAATCAAAACCTCCTCTTATGGTTTTTGGGGAATCCAAATTTCCATAGAATTTGATTTTAGCAAAAGGAGCAAGTTTCGTTATATGATCACTGATCCAATAGAAAAAATTGAAATCCGGCCACTCTATGATTTAGAATCGGGTACCTGGACTTATCTCTTACTCGAAAAAACATCGAAACTCTCTGTTTTGATTGATCCTGTATTAGAACGTATGGAAAGAGACCTGAGCCATATTCAAGAACTTGGATATAAATTGTCAGCCACCATAGACACACATATGCATGCAGACCATATCACTTCTGCGGGAGTTCTTGGAGAGAAAACAAATTCGGAGGCCTTTGCTTCGGAACATTCCGGTGCCGAATGTGCATCGAAATTTCTGAAAGATGAAGATTTGTTTTCTATCGGGAATCTTAAATTCCGCGTCCTCCATACTCCGGGCCATACACCTTGTTCCCTTTCCCTTCTATTGAATGGAAAATATCTTTTTTCAGGTGATGCTCTTTTTGTCCGAGGTTGTGGTCGAACCGATTTCCAAGGTGGAAGTGCGGACGATTTGTACAAATCCATTACAGAAAAACTTTTTTCATTACCCGATGAAACTATCGTTCTTCCTGGGCATGATTATAAAGGTTTTCTCTCTACTACTATAGGAGAGGAAAAAAAATGGAATCCCCGGATTGCCGGAAAATCTCTCTCTGAATTTAAAGAGATAATGGACAATCTGAACTTACCGGAACCTAAAAAAATTCATGAGGCAGTGCCGGCAAACCGAGCTTGTGGGAAAGTATCATGAGTATCGGAATCTTATTTTTATTGTTAGGTGTAGGGGCCGGGGTTCTTGGAGGATTAGTTGGCATTGGTGGGGGGATTTTACTTGTTCCTGCCCTCGTTTATTTTTTTGATTTTAACCAAAAATTAGCCCAAGGGACCACACTCGCAGCCATGGTTCCTCCGATTGGTATTGTTGCTGCTTATATTTATTATACTAGAGGAGAAACCAATATCTTTGCTGCCGCCTTTATCAGTGCAGGTTTTATCTTGGGAAGTATTTTTGGTGCTAGTGCTGCTTCCAAAATTGATACCACCACCTTATCTCGATTTTTCGGAATTTTCACAGTCATTGTTGGGCTGAAGATGATTTTTTTTCCAAAGTAGAAAAGAAATAAATTTTCCTTGCAGGAAGTTCTGATTTAGGATTCCATTCTCTCGTGTTCGGTTTTTATCTCACATTTTTTTGGATTCTAATTCGATTTTTTTCCTCTGAATTTTCTTGGCCCTCTGGACTCATCCCTCCACTCCAGTTTCTATTTTGGTGGAACTTAGTTTTTTCGTCCTTTTGGTTAATTCTGATTTTTATTGTGGTCTTCGGGCTTTTAGGTTTTTTGTTAAGAATTCCTGTAGTCGGAATTTTATTACAAGGGATTCGGAACCAAGTCACTGAAATTGGTTGGTATAAGTTTCTTCTGAGCAGAACCACTGTTTGGTTACTCAGCCAGAGTTTAATTTTATTTGGATCTTTTGTTTTTGGATACGGAAACCAATCGGAAAATTGGATTTATACAGCATCTCTTCTAGCAACAGTTTCTGGTTATTTTATTAAACAAAATTTTTACAAACCGATGGCGAGTTTTTCAGGTTCAAGAGGAGTGTTTGTATACCGAAGTAGTAAAGAAAGTGGTTCTACCCCAAACAACCACAGCCACTTTCCTCAGGAAAAAGACGTCACTCCTCCGTAAGTTCTTTTATTTTTGGTTCCCAACCATCCCAAAAAAACAATCTAATTAGTATGGTTTCTTCCATACATCCAACTCGGTTCTTCGCATTGATATTGAAAGCACTTACATATTTCTTTGTATCCCTATTCTTTTTTTCCCAATGCAGTATTTTTTCCGATAAAGATAGCGCTGTCCAACAGATCTCTTTACAACCTAAAGAAGGTCAAAAACTGGCAGCTTTTGCGGAAGGATGTTTTTGGTGTTCTGAACATATCTTTGAATCGGTCCCAGGAGTTTTAGAAGTTGTATCTGGTTATGCAGGTGGACATACAAAAAATCCCAACTATGAATTAGTGAACACGGAAACAACAGGACATGCAGAAACTGTACTTGTTTACTATGATCCATCTAAGATAGATTATGCGGAACTTTGTAGGATTTTTTTTCTTTCTCATGATCCCACTACTTTAAATAAACAAGGTCCTGATGAAGGATCTTCCTATAGATCCATCCTCTTTTATTCTACAGAGACAGAACATACTATTGCAAAAAAAATTCAGAAAGAAATCCAAGAGAAGCGAATCTGGAATAATCCAATTGTAACTGAATACCAAGAACTAAAAGAATTTTACCAAGTGGAAATGTACCACCAAAATTTTATCCAAAACCATCCGAATCAGTCCTATGTGAGAGGAGTTTCTATTCCCAGATACCAAGAATTCCAATCTCGGTATGAGCTTTATAAAAAAACAGAAAAGTAGCTTTTACCTTACGTGAGAATTTAGTAAGACAAAAACTGTTCTCTAATTTTAGTACGGAAAGAATCAAATTCGGACTTAGATTGGAACTTACAAAGTTTTAAAATTTCTGCCGGTATCTCTGATGATTTTGCTTCTTTAGCATTAATTGAAATCATCATATCACTCAGATAAATCGGAAATACTATATCGGAATATACTTCGTCAACAAGAAGAGGTCTATGGTGAAACTCCATAGCTTTCGTGTACAAAATGGGGAAACTCCATTTTTCGCCTACCATTGCGCCTAACTTTGAATGTGTGATACCTATCGCGGATTCTTCCATACTAATTGTAGAAGCAATCTCTCTAGAATTGGAATAGGTTTTGATTTTTGACATATGTTGTTTGTCAAAAGATAAAAGTAAAATTTCACCAATGTCATGCAATAGAGAAGCGGCAATTAAATTACTTAGATCAGCTTTCGCCATCCCCATTTTTTGACCGATGGCCTTACAATAAAAGGCAGACTCATTAGATTTTTCCCATATTGCAGTAAATGCTGGAAATTTATCTTCTAACATCTGCTTGGTTCCAAGACTATACAATAAAGTTTGTAATTCTTTTAAACCAATAAGTTGGATGGCTCGGTCCAAACTTTCTACCCGTCCGCCTCGTCGGAACGCAGCGGAGTTGGAAAGTTTAAGAATATTGGCAGATAATGCGATATCTTTTTTGATCATCTCAGCAATGGTTCCAATGCTTGAGTTTGGTTTGTCAATGGCATCCTGAATGTCTTTAATCGCCTTTGGAAATGTTGGTAAATTATCGATTTGAGAAATAATATGATCTATTCTTTCCAACTGTTGGTTTTCTTTAGAAACCTTTGAAGGAATATCGATCATAAATACTGTTTTGTTTTCACTCGATTCAAATTTGAATGCAGAATCACCTAAACCATCGTTACGCAACATCATGAGAGTCATGATCAATCCAAGACCTGCACCTTCTTGATCATTTGACATATCCACAAATGCTTCTGCTAAATCATTATAGGTTTTTGCTTTATCTATTCTTTCCTTAATCCTTGCTGATTCTGCTGGAGTGAGTTGAACATTATTCATGATTCGAATCCGCATCAAACTTTTATTATGAATGAAGGAGACAAATACCCCGAAATTATTTCTTTGTAGGGAATCTTCGATAATCTCTCGATTTTCTAAATATGTTTTTTTAAACTCAGCAATACCGGTTTCGTATTCGGCTTCGTTTTCAATATTACTTGCTCGGTTTTTAAAAAATACACGTTTTGCATTGGCTTTGATTGCATTTGTTACTGTTTCTTTTACAGCAGCCAAAACTGAATCTCTAACAATGATTAGATCAAGCTGCAATAGAAATCGATCCAAAACTTGGAATAAAGTATTTTCTACTTCATCAGTGATCTGAAAAAACTTAAAATGAAATGGTGCATTTTCTGCAATAGGATGATTGATATTATCAATATTGGAGTGAAGACCTAAGTCTTGTTTGTATTCTAATGTGACAGCCTTTGGACTTGCCATAATACCTCAAGTAATGAATCGCACCAAAAGGGAATTCCCTAAGCCATTTTTGATAGCTGTACTTCTACTCCATCCAATGCGAATATTTTACTAGTGCAAGCGTTTAACAATAAAATAACGAAAGAGAAAAAACTTGCGGTAAGTACGAAATGTAAATAGGATTTAATCGCTGATTTTACTACGTTTGTGTACTAATTAATCAAAAAGTTTGATTTTAGGAAGTCCCAAATTATAACGAACTGCAACCACTCGGATGCCAACAACAACAGTTGCAGAGATCACTAAGTTCCAATTTGCATTTACATCAAAAGCATTGAGTATTATATATAAAACAGATCCCACCAAACAAGCAGTAGCGTATATTTCTTTCCTAAAGATAAATGGAACTTCATTCATTAGTGTATCGCGTATCACGCCACCAAAAATGGCTGAAATCATTCCAAGAAGTGCCGATGCAAAAAAGTTCACTCCATGATCCAAAGCAATCCTTGTTCCGATCACAGTATAAATTCCAATTCCCAATGTATCAAAAAGAAAAAGTTCATCTCTTAGTTTGGTAAGTATTCCTGGAAATAAAATGACAAGTAAAAAACCAATGAATATGGCCCAAAGGATATTCTCATCTCGCACCCAGGAAACAGGATAATTTCCAAGTGTAATATCCCTTAAGGTCCCTCCTCCTATGGCAGTGATGAAACCCGTAAAAAATACACTAAACAGATCGTGGTGGTGGTCCTTATGTTCCAAAGCAGCGAGCGCACCCGATATAGTAAATACCATGATTCCTGAAAGCCCGATGTAATAAGAAAAACTAAAATCCACGGTTTCAATCCTACTTTTATCTGTTTAGACGTAAACAAAATGACAATCTTTCCACCCTTCAATTGTTGTATAAATTAGAGAATATGAAGAGTCCTGCAAAATTTTTTAGGAATGTTATCCTTATCCCTACCTTTCTTTTCCAGGCATGTATCCCGAGTTTACCAAAAGGAGTTTTGCAATCAGTCAGCGACTTTCTACAATTGCGAAGTTTGGTAAACACTGGGCCATATAAAATTTCTGTCACAGTCTCAGGCCTTCTCGGTTCTGGACTTGCTCTTGATTTGAATTCCGGAGCAGAAACTATCGTTGTCAACTCCGATGGTGGTTATGAATTTACAACTGCCCTTACCACAGGTAGTAATTTCAATGTTACAATCAAGACTCAACCCATACTTCCTGTACAAACATGTTCTGTCAGCGGTGGAATGGGTGTGGTTGGTTTTGGAAATATAAACTCAATCATAGTCAACTGTGATCCTTTGCGTTATACCATTGGTGGAACCATCACTGGCTTAGATGGAATCACTGGACTTATCTTAACTAACTCAGTAGATGGATCCACTCTTAGCGTAGCTGTGGCTTCGGGAGCTTTTGCATTCACTCAAACCTATTTGAATGGAACTACTTACAATGTATCAGTAAGTACTCAGCCAAACCATCCTGTACAAAACTGTGTCACTACTAACGGTGTTGGTACGATCGCTGGAGCAAACATCACTAATATTACCATTGCTTGTACTTCCATCGCATTTCCAATTGAAGTGACAGCCGTAGGGATTGCTTCTGGGACTTTGTCAATTCGAAATAATAATTCAGAACTTCTGACCATTTCTACGAATGGTCTTCACCGGTTTCCAACCAATATCATTACGAACAATTCCTATAGTTTGCAAGTGGTCTCTACACCGGCAAATCATCAATGTATTCTAAATTCCACAAGTGGTACGGTAACAGGAACTATTTCCATCACAGCCAATTGTTTTAGTGTACTGTCCATTGGACCTTCCAACGGAGGAATTCTACAACCGCTGGAAAGTTTGCGATTACAATTTTCGGATGAAATCAATGCAGGAAGTTGCGCGGGATCTTCTGGCACATTAAACACTACCAATAGCCTTCCGATCCAATTTGCGGTGACAACCACTACTCTTACAAATGATACATTGATTGTTTCCCCGGCTCCCACAGATTCTTGGTTGAGTGGTCATAGAACTTTAACACTCAATTGTAACAGTGTAGGCGGATACCCACTTTCCTCTACTGTGAATCTGCTCTATCTCATACCGTCTAGCCTCCGTTACGTTGCAGATGCTCCTACTGGGAACGATCTAAATAACGGACTCACAGCGGCCACACCGAAACGCCATATCCAATCTGCGATTAATAGTTTTGGAGGTTGTCCAACTTTTGATTGCGCTGTTTTAGTAGAAGCTGGCTCCTATGACCCAACCTTCGTTGGCGGCACGATCCAACTTGTATCAGGAATATCGCTTTATGGTGGTTATGTCGCTGGAACTAATTTTGTTACTTGGGATCCAGATTCTCATTCCTCAGTGATACTTATGGATACAACGCCTGTTGGTTGTTCGGTGGCTACAGCTACTTCCCCCTGTGCTTCTATTGTAGGAGATGCATCAATTACAAATACTGTCACTATATCTGGATTTAAAATTGAATCTGGACCAGACACTGCCCCTTATATGGCAGGCGTTTTGTTAAACTCCACAAATAATGTGCGACTCATTAATAACGTGATCAACGCTGGAACAGGAATTAATGGGGCGTATGGTGTTCATGCAATCGATAGTAATCCGTATTTAATCAAAAACACAATTGAAGGGGGAATGTGTACAGCCATTGGTTGTGCCGCAGTAGGCTTGTATATTTCCTCAACTTTCCCAATTGCTCCTATCGTTCTACTTAATAATATTACCGGGGGAATTGGTGCACCGCTTGTAACGAGTGTATCTTCAAAAGGCATAGAGTATGCAGGTAGTGCTGCCATGACAGTAACCAACATTACTGGGAATAAAATTTCGAGCAGTGACCTTAATATGACGAATAGTATTGAAAGCGTTGCATTTGACATTAATTCCACTGCAACAGGTTCCACCGGTATCCTTTCAGGAAACATTATTTCAGCAGGTAGAGCAGTGCAATCCATTGGTCTCAAAATCCTACCAGTAACTACTACAATCCAGGTTGGATCATCTTCGCTAGGGAATGAAATTTCAGCCAATCAAGCGACAACAAATGCCTCTAGCTTATTTTTAAAAACAGGACTTGTTGTTCGAAGGAATCTAATCAAATTAGGAGAAGCCAACAATTCTTTGGTTGCTACAGTGACGGGAATTTATATTCAAAGTGGTGGCTCAGCCACAATTGAAAATAATTCAATTCAGGGTGGATTCGCAAAATCTTCCACTTCAACTGCAACACTACATGGCATTTATATAGCGACACCAAGTGCTACAACAAGTATCTCCGGTAACTATTTTCGTTTAGGTGATTCGGAAGGAATTAACTCTACAGCTACTGTGACCGCAGGAATTTCGTTGAATACACCCCAAAATATATTGATTGCAAATAACTGGATCCAAAATGGTAGAAGTGATGTACATGCAAGAGGGTTAGAACTTAAATCCGTATTCTCAGGTTTAAAAGTGTATCACAATACGATAAGCAGTGGAACCGGAAATGTTGGTAATGAAAGTTCAGTTTTTATTGGCTCACTTTCTACCTCTGCAGACATCCAAAACAATGTGTTTCTACTCAATAATAATGCGGGAAACAATGCTTGTATTTATAATGCTGGAGCCGGCTTACAAACAGCAATCAAATACAATGTTTTATATAATTGTACGAATTTGGTTGTACAAAACGCATTCAATTATACAGACCTTTGTCCCGGAGGGATCCCAGGAACTTTAGGTTGTGTTTCTCCGCTCGGTATAGCAGCAAACTTTGGAAATAACCTCAACTTAAATCCCAACTTTGTTAATAATTTTGGTGCAATCGCAGTATACACACCAACAACGGCAACATCCTGTTTAATTACTAAATCCACAAACCAAATCATCACAAATAGCTATAATGGAAATGGAACAAGACCGGGTAATGATGGTGCGGTGAGTCTTGGTGCAGTAGAATACGACCAAGCTTGTACACCTTAGCCAAAAAAATCGGCTAAGGTTTGATTGGGTTCATTTCTTTTTTTGTAATTAGCCTAAGGAAGAACGTAAATCCCAACTCGGTCGTTGTATAAACTTCCAATGTATAATTGCCTTTTCTTTTCTATCACACTGGTCACTTCTTTTAAGTGTTCACCGCCTGGATCTTGCAAAGTCATAAGTACTTTACCGTTTCCATCTATTTTGAGGGCATATCCATAAGGTTCAGCCTTAGGCCAAAGGAATTTAGGAAGGAAAGAAATCATTCTTTTGACAACTGGCGAAGGATGCATATGATCCATTCGATCATTTCTTACTGTAAACAATGCCACCCAAAACTCTCCGTTTTCATTTCGAGTGATATTATCAGGAAATCCTGGTAAATTTTCTATCACTGTTTCTTTGATTCCTTTTTTAGGACCTTTTAACCAAAGTTTTGTGATCTTATAACGATAGGTTTCGTTTACAAGTAAGAAGTCTTCATTTTTCGATAAAGCAATCCCATTGGCAAAGTACAAACCGTCCGCAAGTAGTTCTGTTTCTTTAGTTTTTGGATCATATACAAAAACTCGCCCATAAGGTCTAGCTTCTAGAAGGTCATAAAGATATTCTTTTTGTTCATACACAGAGGCATCGGAGAAGTAAATCCTTCCATCTTGGGCAATGTCCAAATCATCAGTGAATTGAAAAGGTTTACCTTGGAATTCGGAAACGAGGACAGTTAACTTTCCAGATTTGTCGAGAGATAGAAGACCTTTGTAAGCATCCGCAATGATAAGATTTCCTTGTTTATCAAATTGAATTCCTAGTGGCCGACCGGAAGTTTTGGCGATCACTTTGATTTCTCCCTTCAGAGTGACCTTGATGATTCGACCTTCTTTGTCTCCTCCATAAATATTTCCATCAGAATCAACATCCAATGACTCCAATCCTTTTACCTTACCAATGGCCAATAAAATTGATTTTTGTAGTTCGGTGTTAGGAGCATAAATTCCAATAGGTTCTGGTTTGATTGGAGGTTCATAAGCTACAGGTGCGAATGTTCGACACGAAAAAAGGACTGAAAACACAAAGATGTTAATTACTGAAGTTTTCATATTGGTTATTTCTCCCTATCAATCAAAGCGTCTTTTAGAGCCCATCGTTCATCTACCCATCGTTTCATTTTCTTTGACATCGGTGCAAATTGTTCATTCTCTTCAATAGGAACAAGGGAAGCAGGAATTACATCCACAAACACTTTTAACTTTCGGATTTTCCCTTGCATCAAATCTAAGAAACTAGGATTTTCTGTAGGATAAACAATAGTTAAATCGATAAATGCATCAAGCGAATTCTTTAAGGCTGTGGACACTACAGAAATCCCACCGCTATGAGGACGGAGTAAATGTTGGTAAGGATTTTTCTTTAATAATTTTTGAACACGTTCCGGTGTTCTTCTGTGACCTTCAAGAAAGTTTAAAATAGAGAATGGCATTCCAACAAATTTTTCACAAACTTTTTTGACATTTTCCAAATCTTTGGTAGCGAGTTCCGGATTTTTTTTCAGTTGTTCCCGACTACTTCGTTTCACAAAAGGAAAATCTAAAGCCAACCATGCGTGTCCAAGGATCGGCACATACTTTAACGAATCTTTGATGAAAAACCGGATGAGCGGGATTTTTCGATTTAGTACAGATTGAATGATATAAATATCTGACCAAGATTGGTGATTACAAATAATCATATATCGCCCATCATGTTTCAGGTCTTTATACTTATCTCCAATAACTTCAAATTGGACACCATACAACATACGAGAAATTCGATAGTTATTCTCTATCCAGAATTCTCCCACCTTTAAGAGTAAACGATCACCAAACCTTCTTACAGAACCTGTTGTCACTAATTTCCAAATGTACAATGGATACATGGTTGGTATGATCGATAATAAATTCAAAAGGAACAAAATATAAGCAATGATTAAACCCAAAAAATTCTCCTATTTAATAACTCGTGCCGATTCCAAGAATCGTAACATCATCCATCATAGAGGCATCCCCGCGAAAGGAATGAAAATCATCCATGAGCAAATGAATCGTATCTGTTAGATTTAGATCCAAACTCTTAGCAGATTCAAAACTGGAAAGCAATTTGGCCTCTCCCAGGAGAATTCCCTCACTGTTTTCTTGCTCCAAATACCCATCCGAAATCATAAACAAACGATCTCCCAACCCAAAAGGTACAGAATGGTTGGAATATTCGACGTCTTTCTCTAAACCTAACATTACTCCTGACTCAGGGAGCGGAATGATCTGGTACTTTGAAACTACATAAGGTTCATTATGACCAGCAGAAGAATAAGTTAACTTGTTTTCCTCTAAATTCAAATCTACAATGACAGCAGTGAATTGAATTGATTTTTTACCATAACTATCAATAAAAATTTGATTGAGTGCATACAAAACATCAGCCGGGTTTGGAGCATTATGTTTGATATGATCATATTCGGCTTTTATGGCCATGGTAATTAATGCTGCTTGAACTCCATGTCCAATGGCATCTGCCAAAAATAATCTTACCTTAGTTTTTTCTAAACGATTCACATCGAATATATCACCTCCAACTTCCGCCATTGGTTCAAACCGAGATCCAAAATCTAAATGAGCAACATGCCTAAGTCCTAAAGGTAAAATATTTCGCTGTATGGTTTTAGCTGTTTCCAAATCTTCATGGATGATTTTTAAAGTTTGGGTTAACTTAGCGGTTCTCTCTTTTACCATTTCTTCCAATGTTTCATTTTGAAGACGAAGTTCCTTATTCTTTTGAATCAAAACTTGGTTCTCTCGTTGTTCTGCGTTCCGAATTCGAGCAGTTAACAATTTTAATAAAGTCAATGTCATTTCAGGACTTGTTTGAAGTAAACGATGGAAGTTTTCTCTAGTCAGTTCGTACAGTACGCAAATTTCTTTGGCCGATATATTTACAGTACGCGGTGCTGAGTCGATAAGAGCAATTTCACCAAAATAATCTCCAGAGACAAGATCTCCAATGATCAAAACTTCTTGTTTACTCTCATCTAAGTATTTCCATACTTCAACAGTTCCAGATTCTATAAAATAAAAAGAATCACCTGATGAATATTGTTGGATGATTAGAGAACCTTCCGGAAAAAGCGCACGTTTCATTTCTTTTTTTAAGAAACTTAAATCCGCTGTAGGTTTCTCCTCATTAGCCATACAATCTTTATGTTTCTAGTTCCCTGTTGACTAGATCTAGCGAGAAGGCAGGTTTACAAATGGACCAGTATTCTGCATCCTCAGTAAAAGGATTGGAATAACGCACCTTAGTTCCCTTTTCCACAAAAAGTGATTCACCGGCAGAAAGGATAACAATTTTTCCATCTACTTCAATTTGTTTTTTACCGCGAACCATCAATGTCCACTCATCAAAGTTAGGTGTCTGGAATGGTTCCCCCCAACCAGCAGGGGCCACCATATGAGCGACCGAAATTTCAGAACTGCCAGTGGATGGTATTCCAAAATGTTCATCAATGGTTTTCCCACCAGGAACCGGAATTTGTATTGGCTGAGTTTGGTGTTTATGACCCATAAACTAAAAACCAGGGAATTTAAAACTAAACTTATGTTTCAACAGGTCTTCGGTGTACGACCAAAGATTCCTTCTAGCAGCTACATCATAAGAAGGTTCCGAACTTTTTTCGATCTTCTTTTTAACAAAATATTTACCGGAAACAGAAGTTAAGGAAGGGTCCGTGGAAAGAAAAATAGAAGTTTCGGCACCTTTTTCCTCGGAAATCGCAAATACATTTTGTGCAAAAGATAAAAGTATTTTCGCCAAACCATCGTTATTTTGACCAAATTTAGTTTTAACAAAACCAGGATGTAGACAATTGACAGTGATCTTTGTTTGATTTAGTCGTTCCGCAAGTTCATAAGTAAAATAAATATTCATAAGTTTGGACCTTTGGTATTGTTTCCAACCCGAATAATCTTTTTCACCTAACAAATCATTAAAGTCCAAAGAAACACCCATATGTGCCCTAGAAGCAACATTGACAATTCTAGCTTCGCCTGCTTTTTTTAAAGACGGAAGTAACCCGAGCGCTAAAATAAAATAATTTAAGTGGTTTAAGGCAAATGTAGATTCTATCCCTTCTTTAGTAAGTGTATGTTTATCAAAATATGCACCTGCATTGTTAAGTAAAACATCGATTTTTGGATGATTCTTACGGATTGTTTCTGAAAGTAAAAATGTTTCTTTTGCTGAAGACAAATCTGCAACATAAGAATGCACTGTAGCACCTGTTAATTGTAAAGAATATACTAATGCGGCAAGTTTATCTGCATTACGACCAACTAAAATCAATTCTTCTTGAGTTTTGGCAAAGGAATGAGCACATACCCTTCCGATTCCGTCTGTGGCACCTGTAACAACGATTGTTTTTTTCATGAAATAATCTCCTCTTTCATTTTTTTAGGAATGGTAAAAACAAATCTAGAACCAGAAACTCCATCACTTTCAGCATAAATGGTTCCCCCATTCACAGAAACAAATTCATGGCAGAGCAAAAGTCCAATCCCGTTACCTGTTTCGCCCCCGGTTCCAGTTGATTTGATTACTTCCCCGACTTTAAATAGTTTATCCTTTGTGGCCTTAGACATACCCACACCAGAATCAATAATGGAAACTTGCCATTCCTCTCCAACATCTAAAGCTTTAATAAAAATTTTACTATTGTTATGACTAAATTTTAACGCATTAGATACCAAGTTTCGAATGACAGTTATAATCATTCGATCATCGCAAAACACCATCGCATGAGAAGGAATTTCAACTTCCAAAGTAATGCCTTTGTTCGAAGCACTCAAAACAAATAATTCCAAACATTCCCTGACAATATTATCTAAACGATAGAAGTGAGGACGAAATTCTTCCTGACCACGTTGTAACTTAGACCACTCCAAAAGATTTTCCAATAATGAAAAAACAGATTCTGTGGCATCAACAAGAGATTGAGTCATGCCAGCAAGTGCATCTTCTTTTTTCTTCATGTCCTCATTTAACACTTTGAGTAACATTTTGATACCGGCAAGGGGACCACGCAAGTCATGGGAAATAATAGACAAAAACCGATCTTTGGTTCCATTCGCAATTAGGAGTTCACGATTCACATTGGACATTTGTTTTTCTAAATTTCTTTGTTCCGTACTATCGCGAAAAACAATAACCATCCCGATTTTTTTTCGATTGGCATCTCTGATCTGTTTTGCGGTCACTTCCCAATACTTTTCATCTTTTTCCCAAATCCATTTTGTGAGTGTTCGTTTATCTGACAAGTGATCAAGTTTTGAAATGATTCCTGGAGCTGATGCAAAAAAATATTTATATGAAATCAGAGTAGAATTCTTAGAGGCAGTACAAAACAAATGTTCTGCTGCGATATTCCAATCCACTACTCTATTGTTAAAGTCGAGAATCACAACCGCTTCATCTAACTCATCTACGATTTCCCCTCGCACTAAGGGAACCAAATCAAACATACGGTAATAGCCTATAGCAAAGAAAATGAGTATCACTTGCATGGTACTCATAACCGCAGTGACATTAATCCCTGGCAAAGGTCTAACACCTAACTTATGTAATATTGCTGTTACCCAAATAAACAAATAGGATATTAATATTAAAAGATACCTACGTCTCTCTGTGGATTTCGAAACAAAAATTCCCTTAATTAATAAGTATGCAACAAAAACAGACCAGAAAAAAGATAGGAAATAGGAAACAAAAAAGCCTGCGGTATTGGTTACCTGAATCCATTGGATCCGACCGTTGATATTCACTAGATATGTATCTAATGTTAATGTTTTAAAGATTGGATCGAGAACACAAACTGCCAATGTCATTAGTGGTTGGACAGTGAGTAATACCCAAAACCTCTTGGTTAACAAATGTTTGTTTTGAGTGAATTCTAGTGATACAAGAACCATTCCTAAATTGGCAATGGACACACCAATGTATAACAAGGCGACAAAGGTTCTATGTAAGTCGGGACTGATAAATACGAAATCTAAACCATAGAATCCAGTCCACATCATGGAACCGAGTACTAAAACTAATAAGTATTTAACAATGTCTAGGCGGTAAGATTTTAAGACGAATAGCCCCAATGCTAGATTGAAGCTGAAGGCTAGAAATAAAAGTAAGCTATATGGATGAAATTGCCACAAACTAAGTCTCTTCGCTGCTTAGCATTTCACAATTTCCGTCAAATACAACTCCATCAGCAATTTGAAGTTTTGCTGTGCGAATGTTTCCCTGGACTTTTCCAGTAGATAACATTTCTAATCTTTGTGTAGCAGTAACATTTCCGATAATCGTTCCACCAACAACAACAGTACCTGCTTTAATGTTTGCTTTGACCCTAGCACCTTCGCTGATTACTAAATAACCATCAGAGATGATTTCACCGGTGAAATCACCGGAAATTTGTAAGGGTTTTTTGAACGCTAACGTTCCACTAAATGCTGTTTCTTTTCCGAGGATAGTAGCAATGACTCCGTGTTCGGTGATGGTTGTTTGCATTTCTTTTTTTGACATAGTTCCTATTTTGTTTTCATGTTGTATACCCCATCCCAATCTTCTGGTGGGGGATCTGCGATATAATCATCACATCTTTCAATGTATAGTTTCGAGGGGCCATCTTGTGGATGAATCGCTAATCCTTTTTTGAACTCTTCTTTTGCTTCTGCAAACTTTCGCGATTTGTAGAGTGAAAGGGCATGGTTGTAATGAACCAATACTGCCTTCATTTTATCACTAATGATCATTTGGGCTCCTTATAGAAAACGACAACCGCAGTAGCGTAATGGTCAGCATGGCTGATGGATACGGAACTGTTTGTAAATCCTTTCTCTCGGAAAAACTTCTCAGTTTTCCCATGGATGACTAGCGTTTTTTTACCAAAATTTGTTCCCGCAAGTTCAATCTCACGCATGTCAGCAACTTCCCCCGGATTTAGGTTCAGAGCCTTAATTACGGCTTCTTTACAAGCAAACCGACCAGCAAGGAAGGGGACAGGGTCTTTGTGTTTGTGGCAGTATTCCACTTCTTCGTCGGTAAAAACCCGCTTCAGGAACCGGTCTCCATGTTTTTGCAGGAGTTCCCGAATTCTTTGGTTTTCAACGATGTCGTTCCCGACTGATAACATAAGATGATTTATTTTCGCCGAAGTTCTAAGAGTCGAGCAAATAATATATTGTTTTCTTTGTGGTAGGGGCGTCTTAACTGCACTCTTTCGGAATAATCAAAAGCTGCAGAAAAGTCTCCATTTTTATACAATGCTTCTGCGATGTAAAAAAGCGTTAGGCTGTCAGAAGGATTTTTTTGGACGTATTGGACAGCAAATTCCAAAGGAAATACCGACATCCTATGTTCTGTGTACAAATATATTTTTTGAACCGACAGTGGAGCATCATGGATCGAATCAAAATGACCCGAAATCATACGTTCTACTTCAGCCCATTTTTTCTGTTTGTAGAGTGTGAGTGCCCTTAAATATACAAAATGTTTCGGATGGTTTGTTGGAACATGGATAGGTGATCCTTCTCCTGTATATTCTACGCGGATGAGTGACAAATCATCGATCAGTTCCCCATGACTTTTGATCGCATCACGTATTGCTTCCAAATCCCCTTGGCCTTCAAAAGTAGTTTTTAAGAATAATTCATCATCTTCATTGACTTCCATTTCCACTTCGGACCCAATCAATATATCATCTCGTCCATCAGAACCAATCAAAAGTACATCACCTTTTTCCAATTGGAAGGTATTGATTTGGAGAGCTTTTTTAGAAGCGAGTAGTCCTAACTTCGCACAAACATAGTTATGTGGCAAAAAAAATGTTCTGTCATTTCGGTAAATTACAGGCCTTGGATGTTCTGCATTTAGAAAGTAAAAGAAACCTGTTTCATCATCAATTAAACAAAGAAACATCGAGATAAGCATGGATCCGTCAAAAGTGACTAGAGTATTATGTAATTCAATATAGGCGTTACTTACCCATTTTTCTGGTGTGATATCTCGAACTTCTTCCGATTGTCCGTTTCTTTTTATGATAGCTTCGAATACCGATCCAATGACAAGAGCACCACTCGCTCCTTGCATCGACTTACCCATCGCATCACCATTCAACACAACTATATATTTTTTATTCTGTAACTGGATAGAGGAAGAAACACATAGATCTCCACCAATTTCAGAAGTCCATTGTTTATAAGAGAACTTTTTCTTTTGTTCTGTAAGGAACTTAATATTCAGATTCGATGAAGTAGCAAGATTTTGAGTTAATGGTTCTATGAGTAAAGAGGCTAAAAAATAGTCTCCGTCTTGTTGTTCCTTAAGACCTTTAACTTCCGTTAAAGCAAAATTCAATTCTTTTGTTCTTTCATCAACTTTTTGCTCTAAATTGGTATAAAGTAAGGAGTTTTCAATGGAAACAGCAATTTGGGAAGATAAAATTTTAAGAATTTCCACACGACCTGGGGTAAATGCATCTGTTGTTAAATTGTTTTCTAAATAAACAATCCCAACTACAGTCCCATGACTTAAAATGGGGTAACAAAGCAAAGATTTAGGTAGAGTTGATTTTACATAAGGGTCATTTTTAAAATCACCCTCTCTTGCTGCATCCCCACAAATCACAACAAGACCAGTTCTTACCACATAACCAATGATTTGTGAAGGTATTTTATTTTGATTCACATAAGCAACTGGTTCTAAAAAATCAATAGCAAATGGAGATTCAGAATACACCAAAACGGATTCTTTTTCTGCTTCCGATTCTGCCAAAACTTGCCAACCTGAATCGGATTTAAGTATAAAATATCCTCTCTCAGCTCCTGCGTTTTCAATCAGGATCTTCATCATTTTTTCCAAAAGACGATTGAGTTGAATTTCCCCTGATATCGTTTGTGAAGCCTTGATGACTGTGTTGATATCTAAAGTAGAACCTACATCGCCAAAAATATCTTTTGTAGTACTAAAAAGTGAAAGACTATCAGTAGAATCCGTTCTAAAATTGCGACCAATATATTTTTTCAAAGAAATATGATCCAATTCCAATTGTTTTACTTTTGATAAGAAACCATACTTTCCATACCGATAATGAGCTTCCACCAAATGTAAGTTACTATACTGTTCAAACCCAGTTTCCTTCCACATTCGAACCAAAAACTCATTCGCAATCGCTTCTTCTAAAATATAATTTGATTCACGTGCAGAAGAAATTGCAGCCTTACAAGCAATCACTGCTTGTGTTTTTTGATTTGCTAGATACAATAATAAGGCTGAAATAATTTCATATTTATGGCCGAAGTTGTCTGGAGAACTTTTCGCCCATACCTTCATTCTCTTTTCAAATCTAACCAATCGTTTTTTTAGTTCGGGTTTTGTAATTCCAGCAGGTATTTTGTTATCTACAATTAATGCAA
Organism: Leptospira terpstrae serovar Hualin str. LT 11-33 = ATCC 700639; assembly: GCF_000332495.1. NCBI lineage: Bacteria > Pseudomonadati > Spirochaetota > Leptospiria > Leptospirales > Leptospiraceae > Leptospira > Leptospira terpstrae. Next base: position 27,304 of record NZ_AOGW02000011.1, read on the forward strand.
AAGCAACAAGAGCTCCTAAAAAAACATGTTCAGGCACAAACATCATCCCAAACATGGCTCCTTCTAAACCATCCAATTTTACTGAATATTCATAAGCTTTTTCTTTATCACCTAAGAAGTATTCAATTCGCAACTTACATAAATAATAATCAAATAGAGCATTTGCATTTCCGGTTGCTAACCATTCTGCTACTGTTTCTGTTTCGGAAAAATACCGGCCTTCTAAATTCATGGGGTCTGCAGACTCCCCTCTCATATTCTCCACTAACTGAAGATTTAAACGATGCACTTGGTATGCATGGTTTTGGCGTAAACTTAATAGAGAGGCATCATACCGAAGTTGACTCTTATACAGATCCTCTAAATTTTCACGAAACAATAAACCTTGGAAATGAATGTTATTTAAAGAGTAAGACGAATATTGTAAGTCTCCTGTTTCCATTCCGGCAAGAAAACTATCCCAAAAAATAGAACGGCTATCTCGTGCGTGATTTTTCCAAGGAGCAATCATACATGCGAACATAAACAATGTACGACATCGGAATGTTTTTGCATCTAAAGAATCCAACAATCGCATTCCTAACTGACCAAACTTAAGGCCATCATCATAATTCCCTAAACCAGATCCTTGGATGATTCCCATCGCACAAAATCCAAAAGCACTGATCTCACATAAACCATACCGCAATGTATGGTTGACCAACTTCAATACGATCACAGGAAATAAATTCGGCTCTGCTAGGAATGCGGGAGCAATACATGCATTCAATAACCGCATGATCGCAAGATATTTAGGATCATGAGAAACTGGTAGGTGCTCCAAACTTTCAATCGAACTACGCCCTAATTTAAATTTGAATTTTATGATTTCACGTAGTGGTGATAAAGGACCCGCTTTTTTTGGTAACCTGACTCCAACAAGTTTTAACGCTTGTTTGAGTGTTTCTAATACCTCTTTCATCTTGTTCTGAGTCACAAGCATTGAGGACTGAAGCTCATATACTAAAATTTTATCTAAATCGTTGCGAACAAAACTTAAAATATAATTAAAACTTTTTTCGGCTGCTTCAAAGTTTTTTGAGAGATAAGCGGCACTAGCGTATGCTAAATGTAGCTTCAATGTATTTTCGTATTCAGTATTCCATTCATCATCCCTCATAAGTCCGACCATTCGGTCGAAGAAGGTAAATGCTGCATCATAAGCAGAAGAATTTAAGGCCTTAAAACCAGCCTTTTCATTTAAAATTCGTAACTCTGCTAACTCTTCACTTCCTTTCATTTGGGAAGCACCCAAATTCAATTGGTTTACAATGGTAAACAAATGATCTTCGAGTTTATATTTGTATAGAATAGAGAGGTAGGTTTTTCCTATTTTATAATGGAGTTTTGCTTTTTCTTCGGGGGAAATGATCTTATATATTGCTTCTCGTATTTTATCATGAGTGAAGTTTGCATCCTCCATGCCTAAAATCAAAAATTCTTCGTTGGCAAGGGCAACCAAATCCATAGATGCTTTATGAAATGGCCTCTCCGCTATTGTGGCATAAATATCATGACGAAACCAGTTACCGATACATGCCGTTAATTTCAATGCATCAATTAACTCTGCGGATTGAAGATTAATTTTATCGATAATTAAATCGATAACGTTGTCGGAAATATTAACTGAATCAATTTTATCTTTATCCCATGACCAATGGTCATCTGCAAAATAGATGTAAGACCTTTCATAAAGGTTTTTAAACATCTCATTCACATGGAATGGATTCCCTTTTGTTTTTTTCCAAAGAACTTCCGCAATCGGTCGAATCTCTGATTCTGCAACTGCTAAAGTTTCTGAAACGAGTAAAGCTACATCACGTTCGCGAAGTGGTTCTAAACGAATTTCGCTAATGGGCACCTGAATTTCACGCAACTCTTCCAGCAACCTATAGAATGGATCTGTTGGTAAAACTTCATTGTCACGATAAGATAAGATGATAAAGAAATGAGTAATTTCTGGATCTGTCAATACTTCCTTAAGTAACAATATACTAGAAGAATCCGCCCATTGCATATCATCCAAAAATAAAACGACTGGATGTTCTTTTGTACAGATGGTTCTAAGAAACTTTCTAAAAACCAAATGGAACCTATTTTCTGTTTCCAAACTATCAAGTTCAGGTGGAGCTGACTTTTCACCTAACAGTTGTGAAAGTTCAGGTACAACATCAATGATTAGTTTTGCATTTGCACCCAAAGCATCGGAAAGGACTGTTTTCCATTCTTTTACGGAAGATTCACTTTCGGACAATAATTGTCGAACAAGACCTTGTAAGGCTAAGTTAATGGCGCGGTAAGGTATTGATTTTTTATATAAATCAAACTTTCCAGAAGTAAAGTAAGCCTTCTCGCGCGTCACAGGTTTTTGGATCTCATTAATGAGGGCCGACTTTCCAATTCCGGATCGACCAGAAATCAAAAAGATTTCTATTTTACCTTCTGCAGCATCAAGAAACTTTTCTTCAAAAATTTGGAGTTGGGTTTCTCTTCCGTATAGTTTCTTTGGAATTTGAAACCTTGATGATTTATCATTTTTTGCGAGTTCCATTTGGAACTGATCCAATGCAACACGTCCATTTTCCAATAGAACAGATTGAATGGCAGAAAGATCAGAAAGTAAACCGGTCGCTGTTTGGTACCGATCTTCTGGATTTTTTTCCAATAACTTCATGATCAAATCTGAAACAATCTTTGGTGCACCACTCCTTTCTTTTGGTGAAAGAGGGGTCTTCGCCAAATGGGCATGAACCATTTCCAAACTATCTGTATATAAAAACGGAAGGTCTCCGGTAATTAACTGATATAAGGTGACACCAAACGAATAAAAATCGGTTCTATAATCCACAGTGCGGTTCATTCGGCCAGTTTGTTCTGGAGAAATGTGTGCAAGTGTCCCAGTTAAGTTCTGGTTCATCGGGAGATAAAAACTTCTATGGGTGAGAAGTGTTGCTGAACCAAAGTCTATTATTTTTAGCGCACCAGTATCTGGATTATAAATTATATTTTGGGCTTTGATATCATTGTGAACAATTTTAGCTTTATGAATGTCTGCAAGGGCACGACATACTTCAATTGCTATACTCAAAAAAGTAGCAATATTACTATATTTTCCACTTAACTGTAGTTTAGCGAGATCAGTATAAGCAACGTTTGGGAAAATAATTGCAACGGTGTTTTGGTAAGACTCTAACTCTAAAGGCCTTAAGGTATAAACTGAATCAATGGTTCTGAGTATTTCAAATTCGTTTTTAAAGCGAGTGATTTCGTGATTATCCGGATAATCGCGATTCAATAATTTGATCACAACAGGATTCCCGGACTGTGATTCTCCGGCATAAACAGAACTTCTTTTCCCTAAATGAAGTTCTTTTATCGCTTTATATTTTCCTACGTTAAACAATGCGATTCCTTATCTTGCTGTTTTGCCACCGTCTACCGGTATCACAGCTCCTGTGATAAAAGCAGCCCCATCAGTAGACAACCAAACACAAGTTTTCGCAACCTCTTCGGGAGTCGCCATTCTACCCAAAGCATATGATTTCATTCTTTCTTTTTTGACTTCTTCTGGGTTCGGGACATTGGCATAAAATACATCATCCATTTCCGTTTGGATTCCACCTGGACAAAGAGCAACCACTCGAATTCCAGAGGATCCATATTCCAATGCAGCTGATTTTGTGAGGCCAATGATTCCGTGTTTTGTCATGGAATAAGGACCCGCTTTTTCTTTCCCTCGTACGCCTAGTGCCGACGATACATTGATAATGACTCCGCCTTTCCCTTGAGTTAAAAATTGTTTAAGTTCAAATTGCATTGAGAGAAAAGTCCCTTTTAAATTTACATCCATTACAGAATCAAAAATATCTAATGGATAATCTGCTGTAGCTTTCAATACTCCAGAAATACCTGCGTTGTTCACGGCTACATCGATGGACCCAAATTTAGTAACAACAGATTCAACAAAATTATGAACTGCTTCCGATTGTGTGACATCACAACGAACAAAGATTCCATTGCCACCTTGTTTCTCAAGAAGTGCTAAGGTTTCTTCCCCTTCTTGTTTTCGTCTTCCGCAAAATCCAACCACATAACCAGCGTTTGCAAATTCCAAAACTATCGACCTTCCGAGTCCGGAGGTACCGCCAGTCACTAGTGCTACTTTTTTTCCACTCATTGGATTTCCCTTTCTTCAATCAATCGTCCATACCGATTGATGGCTTCCTTTACATTTGCCCTGTCTAGTTCAGAAATCGATTCAAAACGAAATCCGGCAAAGAAGGTGTCCTCATTATTATCGTCTTCTTTGACCCATAATAAAATGCAAGTTCCATGAACGAAACCGACAATATCAAAATGCATAAAAAATTCGAGGTTTTGGCTATCGGCCAATTCCCCGGGATGGATCCCTGAGCAGCGCACCATAAACCCAGAACTAGAGATATTTTCAATTGTAGAGACAATATTTCGTCCATTTTCCCTGACAGAAATATTGTTTTTAAACTGATCTAAGATGCGAAATCTTGGATCAATTTCATATACTTCTTCCTGTGTGCTTTTTAAGCGTTTGTATACTTTTAAAGGCAAGATACTCGCAGCCATTTCGATTCTCGTAATCTCTTGATTCTCCTGGTACGCCGTAATTTCGAGTTTTGAGTAATTCCAATATCCAGATTTGCTATTTTTGGTCTCAATTGCCTTGGCCCGCAACTTGATCGGCATATTCATTTTGGCATATTGGAAAAATTCTGAGTTTAAATATAACAATAAAAAGGTGACACCTTCGAAAGGAACCTTTCCATACATATGGTTGCAAGCAATTCCGAATTGTCTTGCAGCTTCCACAATCTGCATTCCTGAAATATGTTTAAGATTGGGTGGGGAAAAAAACTTATGATCTGCTGGGACAAAAAGATTCGCAAAAAAAGTATCTTTTTTCGGAATTTCTTCAATTGGCTCGAAGATTGCAGATATCATTGACTTCTCTACGTTGCCAACATAGTAGTCTCTACGTTTGATTATTTGTAAGATTCTAATTTCATCTGATTCTGTCACTTTATCGTTCAGAATGTATTGTTGTAATTCTGTATCAAAATGATAGAAAGTACTAATGAAATCTCTTTGTGTTTGATCGACTCCAGCTTCTTCTAAAATTCTTTCTGCTGATTCTTTACGAATACGATACGGAATTGTTTTGAGTTGGTAATAATTCCCACTAGTATCTTGTCTTTTTGCATAGTATTGTAGCAAAAAGTCAATTTCTTCCTTATTCAGCTTAGGAAAGATATGTTCTTCCATGACAATCGTTGTTATCATTCGAGGAAGTGCCCTTCGTATGTTTGAAACGAAACTATCGTCTTGGTAATATGTTCTTGTGTATCGTTTGTCGAGAGGTAAAACTGCAGGGAGTTCTTCTTTTTCAAAAACCTTCATATGTATCAACCGGAAATCTACTCTAGGATTAGTCCGTAGATTCCGACAGGATACAATTCAGCGCAACTAAATTAACAACGTATTGACAAATTTATGTCAGTTTCACCTAACCACCGTTACGGAACAAGGTGCATAATGAACAACTCGATCAGACACACTACCCATAATGAATCTTCCTAGAATTCCGTGCCCCCGACTTCCAATCACGATCAAATCTGCTTTTTCTTTTTCAGCAAGTTTGCATATTTCTTCAGCAGGATATCCTTCCAATACGATACGTTCCCATTTCACAGTGGTTTCATCTAAAATAGGATGTATTTTTTCAAAACGTTGCTCGGAGATCCATTTCACTCGATCCTTACCTACAGGTGCGGCATCATAATAGCCAGGAAGCGGACCAAAATCCTCAACCACTTCCACAACGTAACATTTTGCATTGCTTGCTTTTGCGATTGCTAAAGCAAATTCCAGTGCTTTTGCAGAACTAGGTGAACCATCGATAGGGATGATCAGCTTTTGAATCAATTTTTCCATACCAAAAGTCTACCACCTTCTACGAATTCGGAAAGTGAAATTCCATTGATAAATGTCAAAATTTACTAAACAGTAACCATTTCCAAATTGGATCAGTGAATGACAAAAAGTTCCATAAAACGAGTGGGACTACTTTTTCCCACCCTCATCTTCTTTCGTTAAATAATAAGCGACAAGTATCGGAAGTGTTGTGACAAGAATCACAAAAACGGCAACTACATTGGTGACAGGCCTTTGTCTTGGTCGAATGAATTCCGTTAACATCCAAATCGGAACAGTGGATTGTTGTCCGGCAGTAAATGTTGTAACAATTACTTCATCGAAGGACAAAGCAAAGGACAACATTCCACCAGCTAACAATGCGGTGGCGATATTTGGCAAAATCACAAATCGAAACGTTTGCCAAGGATTGGCACCTAGATCCATGGAAGCTTCCACCATAGAATGTGAACTTCTGCGAAGTCGTGCCAGTACATTGTTGTATACGGTAACAATACAAAATGTTGCATGAGCGATCACGATGGTCCATGTACTAAAGGGGATTCCAAAAAGCGACATGGCAGATCGTAAGGAAATTCCCGTTACAATTCCTGGCAAAGCAATGGGCAAAATCACTAAAAAGGAAATGACTTCTCTTCCGAAAAATTTGCTCCTATACACCGCAAGGCAAGCCAAGGTTCCAAGAACAATTGCCATCACCGTGGAGATAGTTGCCACTTGCGTCGATAAGATAATGGCTTCCCAAATATCATTTCTTTCCCATGCCACTCCAAACCATTTGAGAGTGAATCCTGGTAAAGGGAATTGGAATGTTTTTTCATCTGTAGAGAAGGCGTACATGATGATGATGAAAATAGGAATGTGAATAAATAGAAAACCAAGAATGGTTGCCAGTTTTAATCCGATGGTACCAAAATTCAATTTAGAGGGCATCGAAAGCTCCTAATCGTTTGGCAATCATAAGATAGACCATCATAATGATAATTGGAATTACTGAAAATGCAGCCGCCAACGGGATGTTACCTGCCGTTCCCTGATGGGTATAAACTGCCATACCAATAAAATAACTAGAATTTCCAATGATGGTTGGAATGATATAATCACCTAACGTAAGCGAGAAGGTGAAGATTGAACCTGCCACCACTCCAGGAAATGCCAATGGCAATACAACTTTGCGAAAAGTTTGAGCAGGTCCTCCCCCTAAATCAGAAGAGGCTTCGAGTAAAGACTTAGGTATCCGCTCCAAGGATGCTTGGATAGGAAGAATCATATAAGGAAGCCAAATATAAACAAAAACTAAAAACATTCCAATGTAGGAGAAAGACAATGAAGTCCCCCCGATTACAGGAAGTGCAAGAATTGCATCCAAAAGATGCATGAGTCCAAGTTCTTGCAAACACCATGTAAGAATTCCTTCCTTTGCCATAATGAGTTTCCAGGAATAAACTTTCACTAGATAACTGGACCAAAGTGGCAACATAACTCCTAAATAAAGAATGGGTTTTAGTTTTGGTCCCGCATACATTGCCATAAAGTAAGCAATCGGGAAGGCAATGATGGCACTAACAACGGTGACAGTAAAAGCCATTGTTGTGGTACGAATGATGATATCCCAATTTGTCCTTTGGCGAAATAAATCATAATAGGATTCTAATGTAAATTCTCGTTTGATCACTCCCGAGAAAGAATCAATAGAGAAAAAACTTTGGATGAGAAGAGTAAAGAGAGATCCCAGATATACAACGCCTAACCAAACAAGAAGTGGCGCAAGTAACAAAAATATCGCAAGTCCCTTTCGATAGAAAAGAAATGTAAAAAACTTATCAAAGGTAGTTGTCATTTACAAATCCTTAAAGTAAGTGCATGTCAGAGTCTTTCCAACCCACTAACACTTCTGATCCAACCGCTATGTGTTCTGCAGAAATTTTAAGATTTTGTGTGGAAGCAATGATACGAGAACCATTCGGTGTTTCAAAATGCATTTTGGAAGTGGCTCCCGAATACACTTGGCTTTTTAGAATTGCTTTGAAAGTTCTATATCCAGTGGAATGGTTGTCCTCTTTAGCATTTGCAAAGACATGAACTCGTTCAGGGCGTATCATTCCTTTCCCTGATTGTCCAGTCAGACGATTGGTTTCCTCCAAGGATAGAATATTGGAAGTTCCAACAAAGTTAGCAACAAATTCTGTTTTAGGCCGATCGTATAACTCTTCTGGAGTTGCGATCTGTTCCACCTTACCTTTGTTAAATACAGCGATACGATCTGACATGGAAAGTGCTTCCTCTTGGTCATGAGTGACAAAGATAAAAGTAATCCCCACTTCTTTTTGGATAGCTTTGAGCTCCAATTGCATTTCTTCTCTGAGTTTTAAATCAAGAGCACCCAGCGGCTCGTCGAGAAGTAGTACTCCGGGGCGATTGATAAGTGCTCTTGCGAGTGCAATCCTTTGCCTTTGCCCACCAGATAGTTCTGATGGTTTTCGATTTCCCACATCGGGAAGGCGAACCATAGAGAGCATTTCTGCTACTCTTTGGTTGATTTCCTTTGTTGTATGTTTTTTAATTTTTAATCCATAACCTACATTTTCTGCTACAGTCATGTGAGGGAATAATGCATAGTCTTGAAAGACGGTATTCACATTTCTTTTGTAAGGTGGGATGCCTGTGACATCAACACCTTCCAAAAGAACCCTTCCCGAAGTCGTATCTTGAAATCCTGCCACCATACGGAGGCAGGTTGTTTTTCCTGACCCAGAAGGGCCTAACATCGAAAAGAATTCACCTTTTTTTATCCCGAAGGAGACATCATCCACCGCTATAAATTGGTCGAATTTCCTTGTAACATTTTGAAATTCAACATCGTAAACTTGGTCCATTCCCTCTCCTTCAGAACTCATGTGATGTTAGGAATTATTTACTTCCAATGATGGAAATATAATCTTCAGCCCATTTTTTGTAAGGTATACATTTTCTTCCACCGGAACAATCTTCTTTTGGAGTTCTCCAGAATGAGATTTTTTCGAAGTTGTTGAAACCATTAATGGCACAACCAGTGTCCCCAAGAAGAGCATTTCCTTTACAAGCAGAAGGAACGGAAGGAACTGATCCAAACCAAGAAGCAAGGTCACCCTGAACTTTTTGCGAAAGTGAATGTTCTAACCATTTGTATGCACAGTTCACATGTTTTGAATCTTTGTGTAACATTGTGCTGTCTGCCCAACCAGTTGCACCTTCTTTTGGAACAACAGAAGCTACAGGTTGTTTTTCACCTACGAGAAGGTTTACTTGGAATGGCCAAGTAGAAGAAGCAACAAGTCCTTCTTTTTTAAAGTCATCCACTTGTACCATTGCATCATGCCAATACTTTGGAACTAATTGTCTTTGTTTTTTTAAGAGTTCAATGACAGCATTGTATTGTTTTTCATCCAATTCATAAGGATCTTGGATTCCCAGTTCTGGTTTTGATTGTTTTAAATACAAAGCAGCATCTGCAATATAGATTGGACCATCAAACGCTTGTACTCGGCCTTTGTTTGATTTTCCGTCAGCCAATACTTGTTCTTCAAAAACAACATTCCAACTAGTGGGAGCTTTTTTGAAAACTTTAGTATTGTACATAAGTACGTTTGGACCCCATTGGTAAGGTACACCGTAATGTTTTCCTTCCACTGTATGCCAAGGAGCATTTTGCAAACGAGAATCTACATTTTTCCAACTAGGGATAAGGTCAGTGTTAATTTCTTGAACCTTTCCACCGGCAACTAATCGAAGGGAAGCATCACCAGATGCAGTAACAAGATCAAACCCACCTTCATTCATGAGTGCTACCATCTCATCAGATGTAGCGGCAGTTTTTACATTGACTTTACAGCCACTATTTTTTTCAAATTCAGTGACCCAGTCGTATCCTTTGTCTGTTTCACCACGTTCAATGTACCCCGGCCAAGCTACGATGGAAACTTCTCCCTCGCCTTGTCCGATTTCGGAAACCTTTGTTTCTTTTTTGCCGCAGGCAACCGCAAACGCGATCGCAAGAACTGCTGCAGAAAAAACCACTCGTTTGTATGAATCGAATTTCATAAACCTATGTGCTCCTGGTTTTACTTATGTCAGTGATTTAGATACCAAAAACCCAAAATTAAGCAACCACTTCCTAGGTTTTCAAAAAAAAGGTAGGAATTTTTAGTAGCTGTTATTTCGATGAAAGCACAGGTTTCGTATGAAATACATCAAAGACAAAGATCTTTTCCGACAAGAAAACTTCATTGGTGGGGTATGGTGCCCTGCAGAAAATAAAAAAGAAATTTTAGTACATAACCCCGCAAACGGAGAGGTGATTGGAAACATCCCTCTCTCCGGAGAAAAAGATACAGCGAACGCGATTCGTTCCGCCAAACTTGCTCTTTCCGATTGGAAATCAAGGCCTGCAAAAGAAAGAGCCGGAATTTTACGCAAATGGTTCCAACTGATGATGGACAACCAAGAAGACTTAGCTCTCATCATGACCCAAGAACAAGGGAAGCCACTAACAGAAGCTAAAGGTGAAATTGCTTATGCAGCTTCTTATATTGAATGGTTTGGCGAAGAAGCAAAACGTTCTTATGGAGATATCATTCCTTCTCACAGAAAAGATACAAGAATCCTGGTATTAAAAGAGCCAATCGGTGTGGTAGGAACCATCACACCTTGGAATTTTCCTGCAGCCATGCTTGCAAGAAAAGTAGCACCGGCACTTGCAGCAGGTTGTACTGTTGTTTCTAAACCGGCAGAACTCACTCCCTACTCTGCACTCGCCATGGCCGTTCTTGCTGAAAGAGCAGGACTTCCCAAAGGAGTATGGAACGTGTTAGTGGGGGATCCCATAGCCATTGGAAAAGCAATATTAGAAAGTAAAGAAGTTCGTAAACTGAGTTTCACAGGTTCCACAAAAACTGGAATTTATCTTATGGAAAAATCAGCTGCCACCTTAAAAAAACTCTCACTGGAGTTAGGTGGGAATGCACCCTTCATTGTTTTTGAAGATGCAGACATTGACGAAGCTGTGAAAGGAGCCATGCTTTCTAAATATAGAAACACAGGACAAACTTGCGTTTGTGTGAACCGTTTCCTTGTCCAAACCTCCGTTGCCGATGTGTTCGCCAAGAAGTTGTCAGAAAAAGCTAAAGAACTTGTGGTAGCCAATGGAATGGAACCGAATGCCCAACAAGGCCCGCTCATTAACGATGCCGCCCTGGAAAAAGTAAAATCACATATCCAAGATGCAGTCTCCAAAGGTGCCAAAATTCTAACTGGAGGAAAAGAACATACCCTCGGTGGAAATTTTTTCCAGCCTACGGTCCTTTATCCAGTCAACTCTTCTATGGTAGTAACCCAGGAAGAAACATTTGGACCTGTGTCTTGCATCCAAACTTTTCAAACTGAAGAAGAAGCCATTCAGTTAGCAAATGATACCGATTTTGGACTCGCCTCTTATTTGTATACAAAGGATATGGCGAGGCTTTTTAGAGTCGCCGAACAACTAGAATACGGGATGGTGGGAATTAACGAAGGATTAATCTCTTCAGAACAAGTCCCGTTTGGGGGCGTAAAATTTTCCGGAATGGGACGGGAAGGTTCCAAATACGGACTCGATGATTATACAGTAACCAAATATCTCTGCCTCGGAGGAATCACATGACGGGCAATCAAAAACAAACCAACCAAACTCTATGGGAAAGAAGACTCGCAAACGTTCCGAGAGGTGTTACAACCGCCTATCCAGTGTTTGCCGAAAAAGCAAAAAATGCAGAAATTTGGGACATTGAAGGAAAACGATTTATCGACTTCGGTGGTGGAATTGGTGTTCAAAATACAGGGCACTGCCATCCTAAAGTCGTTGCTGCTATCCACAAACAAGTGGACCAAGTTTTACACACTGCCTTTCAAATAATGCCTTATGAGCCTTATATCGTCCTTTGTGAAAAACTAAATGCCAAGTCACCGATCGAAGGTGGAGCCAAAACCATTCTTTTTTCTTCAGGAGCAGAAGCCTTAGAAAATGCAGTGAAAATCGCAAGGGCTGCTACTGGACGACCAGGAATCATTAGTTTTCTTGGTGGGTTTCACGGACGAACAATGATGGCACTTGCTCTCACAGGGAAAGTAGTACCTTATAAAAAAGGATTTGGTCCTTTCGCAAGTGATGTTTATCACATTCCTTTTCCTATGGAATATCATGGTGTCACTGAAGACGATTCCATCAAAGCTTTGAACAATTTGTTTAAGGCCGACATTGATCCTTCTCGTGTAGCAGCCATTGCCATTGAACCCGTGCAAGGGGAAGGTGGATTCTACATTGCTTCTCCTAGTTTTCTAAAAAAACTAAGAGCCATTTGTGACGAACATGGAATTCTACTCATTGCCGATGAAGTTCAGTCTGGGTTTGCAAGAACAGGGAAACTCTTTGCCATTGAACATTCTGGAATCAAACCAGACCTCATCACAACAGCCAAATCACTCGCAGCGGGTATGCCACTTTCTGCTGTGATTGGAAAAACTTCCATTATGGACTCAGTAGAACCTGGGGGACTGGGTGGAACCTATGCCGGAAACCCCGTGGCTTGCGCTGCAGGAATCGCGGTGATGGATCTAATCGAAGAAGAAGGAATTTTAGAGAAGTCAGTCAAACTCGGCAAAATGTTAATCGCCGAACTCAATGAAATCAAAAAATCTTACCCTCATATTGGCGAAATACGCGGGTTAGGTGGTATGGTGGCATTTGAACTTGTAGAAAATGGTGATGCGAACAAACCATCAGCAGATTTAGCAAAAAAACTCACAACCAAAGCATTAGAACATGGTCTTGTCCTCCTCTCTTGTGGTGTGTATGGAAACGTGATAAGAATTCTTGTTCCCATTACCGCAGAAGAGTCCATCGTAAAAGAAGGACTTTCTATCATAACAAAATCTTTAAAGGAAATTTGAGCGAGTATGAAAGAATTTAAACTTTGGATTGATGGGAAATGGACCAACTCAAACGGCGGAAGCCTTATGGACATCGAAGACCCAGCGACCGGTAAAAAAATTGCCAAAGTCATAGATGCAAGTAAGGCCGATGTAGATAAAGCTGCCAAAGCAGCTCATAAAGCTTTTTATGATGGAAGATGGTCTGGAATCACACCGGCAGAACGCTCTAAAGTACTTTGGAAATTGGCTGATCTTTTAGAAGAAAAAACCAAAGAATTTGCAAAAGCAGAATCGTTAAATGCCGGAAAACCTTACAAAAACTTGAGTTTGGCGGGAGATATCCCCTTTGCTATCGATAACATTCGTTTTTTTGCCACAGCGGCTCGCGATGTACATGGAAGTCGTGCAAACGAATACCAACCAGGATACACATCCATCCTCCGTCGAGAGCCTGTAGGAGTAATTGGGCAAATTGCTCCTTGGAACTACCCTCTTCTTATGGCAGTTTGGAAATTTGGACCAGCCCTTGCCGCTGGTTGCACCGTCATATTAAAACCAGCTCCAGGAACTCCAATCACCTCTCTCATGTTAGCTGAACTTACAAAAAAAGCAGGAATCCCGGATGGAGTGATCAATATTGTTACCGGTGGCAATGCCACAGGCCAAGCCATTGTGGACCACCCTCTTGTACGAATGGTTTCTCTTACCGGTTCTACGGGAACGGGAAAAAATATTATGAAGTCTGCTTCCGATTCCTTAAAACGTGTGCATTTGGAACTTGGAGGGAAGGCACCTCTACTCGTATTTGATGATGTAGACATCAATCTTTTTGCCACAAAAGCTGCGTTTGGTGCTACTTGCAACTCAGGCCAAGATTGTACTGCAGCCACAAGAATCCTTGTTCCCAAAACCTTACAGAAAAAAATTACCGACGCTGTTGTGGATGTTATGAAATCAGTAAACGTAGGAGATCCTTTCAACGACAAAACAGAAATGGGTCCTCTGATTTCCGCCGTCCACCGCGAGAGAGTTTTAGGTTTTATGGACCGTGCCAAAAAACAAGGGGCCAAAATCCTAACCGGAGGTGTGATTCCCCAAGGTCTTGGTAAAGGATATTTTTTTGCACCCACAGTCATCACTGATGTGAAACAAAACTTTGATGTAGTACAAAATGAAATTTTTGGACCAGTACTTACCATCCAAGCTTACGAAAAGGAGGAAGAAGGTATCAAACTCGCAAACGATGTAGCTTATGGACTTGCTTCTTCCATTTGGACAAAGGATGTAGCACGTGCTATGCGAGTTGCAAAACAATTGGAATTCGGAACAGTTTGGGTCAATGACCACTTACCACTGGCTTCCGAAACTCCTCACGGTGGTTTCAAACAATCGGGATTTGGAAAAGATTTATCGATTGAGTCCGTAGGAGACTACTTAATCACCAAACATGTAATGGTGGGTGGAGTTTAGTTCCTCTTTACCAAATAAAAACTGTCGGATGGATCGCTTTGGAACAGACCCAAAGTGCCTCCGATGGTGATTGTATTAAAGGCTAAACTAAAGCTGCTTGTTTTAAAAAATCTTTGAATGTATCAATGTCTTTTGTAAAAAATACGGGTTTCGGTGCCTTTGTATCCTTCAAAAGAAAAACAATCCCTTGGTTATGAAGGACCACCTGTTCTAATTCATCTGGGGTATAGGTATAAGTGACATTACCCGAATGAAATAAAAATTTCCCATTTTCCTCTCGTAAACTCCCAGAACCAATTCTTTTGAAATTTTTAAGTCCGTCTTCCATCGAATCAATATCAGAAGACTCTTCACCAAACGTAAGTTTACCGGAGTAATCCAAAAACAAAGTACCTTCAATTTGGAATCTACTTTCTTTAGGTGCTGGTGGCTCTTGTTCCAAACTTCCATCCATTGTGGGGAGCAAAACTTCGGATTTTTGGACCACTGAAGGTGTCACTTCTTCTGGCAGAGAATATGAAATGTGGCGATCATCGGAAATCGCACGTTCCTTTCGGATTCGTTCATCCAATTGGGGTGAAACCGAAGGACCTTGTGGCATTCTGTACTGGCTTTGTGTCTGTGGTTTTCGCGATTGGTATGCCGTAGGTTTCGATTTCTGCGGGGATAGGGCTACGTACAAAAAACATAGGACACCCACAAGAATCATAGCAAATGCAGCAAACAACATACTACCTATATTATCTTGCCAAACGACGAATCCCTTGATCACATTTTTTCTTTACAAGGGTTTCGGAAACGGAAACGCTTCCTTTATGTTCGAAGAAGAACCCTCTACCCTCAAAGAAAAAATCTATCGTACGATTATTGCTCTCTTTTTATTCATTTTAGTCGGAACCCTGATCATAACCTTTTTACCTGGTGATGCAGAACAAAGCCTTATGGGTGCCATCACAGGCCAAAATTCGACCAAAGCGGGAACTATTGCAGGAAGAAGTATTCCTGTGGATTACTTCAACGCTGCCAAACGCGATTGTTATTACCGATACCAACAGTATGGTCGGGAAACAGCGCAAAATCCCGAACTTCTCAATTCTTGTGCCTATTCCACAGTTAGGGAAATCTATATAGCTAATGACATTGCCACTTCTGTTGGTTTCCAAGTTTCCGAAATCAGCATCAAACGGGAGATGTCCAAACAAGCTCGTGAAGTGCATAAAGAATCTGTTTCCCAAGCCGGATACGGAGAAGAAGACTCTCGTTCTCTCACAGAAATTTACCAACAAATCTACCGGTCAGCGCCGATGAATTACCGAATTGATTCTGCAACTGGTTCTGCCCTTTTTCCTAACTTTTTGGAACAACCACTTTCCCCCACCGAAAACGAAGCGGAACTAGAAGACGAAGCAAAAAGAGCCAAAATTTCTTTTCGAATTGTGGCCATTTCCGAAGTCAATCTTCTTAATGCCGTGGAAGCCAAAATCAATATTTCCGATGCAGAACTAATGAAAGAATACGAGAAAGAAAAGAAAGAAGGAACTCTCTCAAAAGATCCTTCGGGAAACTTTGTCAGTTTCGAATCAAGAAAACCTCTTTTGCTTTCCAAGATGAAATTCGATCGTAAAAGAAAAGAAGTAGAGTTATGGAAGGGTCGTATCGCCGCTAAAGTTTCAGAACCCAATGCTCTAGAAGCCATTGCTGGGGAAACTTTACAACCCATAGAAACTGTATCTAATGTTTCTTTGTCTGACTTAAAACTAGTGACTTCCAACCGTGGAAATAGCTACCGTTTGGCGAACTCTGCTAAGTTTTGGGAAACCCTCGCTAACGATCCTTTTAGCAAAAAAACCGTTGTGGGTCCTTTCTCGGACAACGACAAACAGGTTTATGTGGAATTTGGTGCACTTACCTACGGACAAACCACAGCGAAAAAACCGGCAGACCAGGCGACAGATTTTCTGAAACAAAGGCAACTTCTTAGCTTTTTTCTTGAAATAAACCAGTCCCTAGCAGCAGAATACAACGTAGAGAAAAAAGGCCTTCTCTCTTTAGAATAAATGCAAATTAAAGCCGACTTCATCAACCCGTTCCTGGAAGCAGCCACCATCGTTTTTCGCGATGTGTTACAACAGGATCTCATCCGAGGAAAAATCGGGATTAAGGACTCACCAGCTCCAAGTCACGAAATCGCAATTATCATTGGTGTAGTGGGTTCCTTTAGTGGTGAAGTGGTTTATAGCATGAACCTAGATGCTGCGTACAAAGTGTCCCGCAAACTTGTGCCAGGTCTTTCCGATGAGGATGTAAAAAACGAATACAAAGACATCCTTGGTGAGATCGCCAACATGACTACCGGTAATGCGATGAATATTTTTACATCTGCTGGCCAATCGGTGGAAATCACAACGCCAAACATCCAAGAAACGAATAACACTTCTGTTCGGTTTAACAAAAAACCAACACTTTCCATCAACTTATATTCTAAGTTTGGACGTATCGAAGTGAATGTCGCAATTGCATAACCATTTATTCTTAAATCGAAGAACCTAAAACCCGCAGTCTTTCGCGGGTTTCTTTTCTAAAATCATATCCAGTTACGGACGATTTCCCTTCCATTCCATTCATATAAAGTTGATAGTACTTTAAGGAACGTTCCAAATCCCTCTCGTCCCAACTGCTCTCGTAAATTTTACCTAAATAATAATGCGCCGGAAGAAACTCTGCCGACTCTTTATAATTCTTTAGAATACTCACCAGTTGGTGTGCTGCTGAACGAAATTCCTTTTTACGAATGAGAAGTATGGCAACCGCATAATGGGATCTAGGTGTTAGTTCTGGATGTTTTGGAAACTCTGTTACAAGTTTTAGGTATTCTTTATAAGCTTTTTCTTCTGATTCAGGATTTCCAATTCGATCGAGAGACCTAGCAAGTTCAAACTGGGTTTTGATTTTGAGATCTGCATCTTCTTGTTTTTCCACAAGTCCATTGGATTCTTTATCTTTCCCATCTAAGCCATAGAGATTTGTGTTTTCTACTCGAGAAAACTTCGCTGCTTCCCCTTCCTTTCCATAGGATTCAGCAAACTCAGATTCAGCGGATTTCTTTTGGTCCCTTGTTAAATACGCCTTTCCTTTTTGGAAGGAGGCCTGTGAAGGATCGACCACTTCCTTCTTTTTTTTCTTCTTCTCTAAGGGTTTTGATTTTGTAGTAATAGAAGTTTGGTTGTTGGAAGCAAGGGAAGTCCCTTGTGTTTCTACATTGGTTTCGGAAGGAACCGCAGTAGATGGTTTAGGATTGGAATTGATGATAGAGTTAGGATTAGAGCTAACATTTGAATTTTTTGAGTTAGTCGACGGATCTGTGTTAGAATTGATAACGTCTTTGTTCCAAGTTTCCGGAAAAGGCAAAAACAACTCAGTGGATTCTGCAGCAAGGGAAGAATATGCAAACAAAAGAATTACTTGAGAGAAAGCTAAAACAAAATTTTTAAATTTAGAGATCAAAACAAAAACCTTCATCTTAAGTTTTTAGGAATTCGTTCCAAACTTCTCGGTTTTCCAACACCTTCACTCGATTCTGGCGGTTTGGGTAATTTCAAAGTCTCCAAATTCTTTTCTTCGTTTTTAGCCTTCACTTTTTTTTCCAAATCAGAAACTCGGTTTAACATTCGTTGCATACGGATTTCATCATCAGATTCTGTTGCACCAGTTGTATTAGAATTTTCTTTTGGCTGAATGGGCACAACATCAATGGGTGCAGGTATCAAACCATCACCTGACGGAGTGTATATGGGTGGGACCGAAGTATCTTCGGCTTTACGATTTCTAAAGTCATATTCTTTTCCCAAAAAATCTTGTTCTTCTGGGATGGTATCATGTGAGTATCCGTTGGATTCCCTTTCGCTGATAAAATCAAATTGCATCTTTCGATTGGATTCGTATTTTAAATTTTCAGGATCGGACATGCGAACATCTTTTCGTTTCCTGTTATAATCACGTTCAATTTCTGTTAGAAATAAACTACGGGTATCCTGGGCGAGTTGCATCCCTTGGGGTTTGGCATTTTCCCAACCGTTGGTCCATCCTACATAAATGGCCATAATAAGAAAAAAGACAAAGAGCGAGATGGCGATTTTTTTGAGTAGGTCTTGGACTTGGGATGGTATTTTATCTACAAGACCATCGACTGCACCCATCATCTTTTGGGTGTCTACATTGACTTTGGGTATATTTATATTTTTGATATCCACGTGTTACTCTTCCGAAATTTTAAAGACGACCCTTCGGTTTGTCCCACGACCTTCTTCGGTCAAATTGTCTGCAATGGGCACTTGAGGGCCATGACCTACGATCGCAATTCGTGATTCTTCTATTTTATGTTTAGACTTCAAATAATTAGCAACCGAATTTGCTCTTTCCAACGATAACTTTTGATTGGCAGATTTGGTCCCAACATTATCCGTATGTCCTTCAATTAGGATCTTCAAATTGGCCGATTTTCGGAGGATCCCTGCCAATCTGTCAAGTTCCGGTTCTGATTCTTTGGTGAGATCGGCAGAGCGAAAAGCGAAGAACAAATTGTTCATCACAATTTGGTTTCCTTTTTTTAACTTCGGTAGAACCAGTAGGACCGTTTTTTCTTTATCTTCCTTTTCCTTTCCCACCAAATTTAGGTTTTGTGAAACAGGAAGGTATCCTTCCTTCTCACCATAAAAACCATAATTTTCATCATAAGGAAGTATGATGCTAAACTCACCTGTCCCCGGATCACTCACAGTGGATCCGATGGATTTTTTTCTGTTTAAAGATTCATATTGCACAAAGGCCGAAAGCGGTTTTCCTTCTTCATCCACAACTTTACCTTTAATCACTACCACTGGTTCTGGTTGGAAGTGATGAGGAATGGCGGCCATATACAACTCCCCTTCTCGGGACATATAGGCCCAATTCCCAACAGCAGGAATACTA
The DNA here is from genome assembly GCF_000332495.1 of Leptospira terpstrae serovar Hualin str. LT 11-33 = ATCC 700639. Lineage (NCBI taxonomy): Bacteria > Pseudomonadati > Spirochaetota > Leptospiria > Leptospirales > Leptospiraceae > Leptospira > Leptospira terpstrae. The sequence goes on from NZ_AOGW02000011.1 coordinate 46,693, forward strand.
AAGAAATTTACACCTCTTAGATTAGGTGAAAGTTCTTGTGGTTCAGACCAAGATGTCCAAGAATCGTTTAACCTTCTTGAAATAAAGATGGAAATCCCTTCTTTTCTTCCAGACGATGAAAAGTATAATGTTTTGTCATCCGGTCCAAGAAATGGGGCCATCTCTTCTTCGCTAGTATTCAAAGTATTTCCTAAGTTGATTCCTTCTTCAAATACACCTGCATCATTTTGTAAACTGACATACAAATCTAACTTACCAAAATTTTTCTTTTGTTGAGCCGAGTATATTAGAGTCCGAGCACTGGATGCCAACGCAGATCCACCAAATACCTGTTGGTTGGGATTATCAGCCTTCCTATACCAATTATAAAAACTAGGGAAGTTGATGGGGGAAGGCATTGACCAACCAGATTCCGTTTTATGTGTTTTGTATAAGGGTGCGCGGTTTTGAATTTTTTCGGATCGCTCTTTATATTCAGTTTCTAATTTAGTAAGAACAAGATGAAACTCTTTTGGATTTTGTGCTTCCCTGGATGCAATTTGAGATTTGTACATCATCTCTCGTTTCAGGTTATCCAACATTTCTTCTTCCCCAAAATTACCGAAGACAAATAATTCATTCCCACCGGGGAGAGCAGAAATCACTGCAGAAGGAAAACGATTGTTAAGTGGTGTAGGAAGTTGTTCCCCTTGCATCCAAAAACCGTATTGGTCTCGTTTGGCGGCCCAAATTTTTTGCGTGGATCTACCACCTTCGCGAACCAGTGCCGTCCAAAATAAAACTTTGCCGTCTGGTGTACACTGCGGGTTAAAAGAAAATTGGCCTTGGGTTACATAGCGGGGTATTTTTTTTAATGTCCAATCGGGAGTTTTCCCCGATTCAAAAGGTTCCATCTCATAACGAACTGGGCTGCAAGTCTCCCCTTGGACATCGCATAACATGCGTATCTTTTTCCCTGCCAAATAGGCAAGCTCCTCTTGTAAAACACCGGTGCTGATACGGAAAACCTGTTTGTCAGTGCGGAGCAGATGGCCGGTATTCAGTAAGTCGCCCTCCAAAACCTGGATTCCATTTTTAACACTTTGCGAGCTAATGAGCCCGTTCCCAAAAAGGAGGAGAATGATGATGAGAATCCGTACCATACCATACGAAATGTCGGTTGAAACCTCCGATTCCCTTAGAAAATTGACTTATGATCCAAGCTAGCGGCATTACAGTCTCCTTCGGGAAAAAACCTCTTTTCGAAAACGTCTCCATTAAATTCAAACCGGAATGCCGTTACGGTCTGATCGGAGCCAATGGGTCCGGAAAATCGACCTTTATGAAGGTTTTAGCCGGAATTTTACAGCCTTCGGCCGGTTCTGTCGCCCTCGACAAGGATGTTAAGGTTGGTTATTTGAAACAGGACCACTACGAATACGAAAATGAGACGGTCCTTGGCACGGTGCTACGGGGAAATCCTGAACTTTGGAATGTCATGTCAGAACGTGATGCCATCTACGCCAAAGAGGACATGACCGATGAAGACGGAATGCGAATCTCAGAGATTGAGGAAATTTTCGCTGATATGGGTGGGTACGAGGCCGAATCTGTGGCAGGTGAGCTTCTAGAAGGTTTGGGGATCCCTACCACTGCCCATAACCGTCCTTTGAATTTTCTTACCGGTGGTTTCAAACTCAGGGTTCTTTTGGCCCAAGTTTTATTTTTAAAACCCGATGTCCTCCTTTTGGATGAACCAACGAACCACTTAGATATCAAAACCATCCATTGGTTGGAAGAACTTTTGATCAATTATGAAGGTGTGGTCATAGTGATCTCCCATGACCGTCACTTTATCAATTCCGTAGCCACACATATCGCCGATTTGGATTACAATACGATCCGCGTGTTCCCAGGAAACTATGACGACTTTATGATTGCGGCAGAACAATCGCGTGAGCAGTTAATGAGTGATAGTAAACGGGCAAAAGAAAAAATTGCCGACTTACAAGAGTTTGTTTCTCGATTTTCTGCAAACGCAAGTAAATCAAAACAAGCTACTTCTCGTCAAAAAATGATCGAAAAAATCAAAGGAGAAATGGTGGATGTAAAACCATCTTCTCGAGTAGCACCTTACATTCGTTTCAAGGCAAAACGTACACTTGGAAAAGATGTGTTTGAAGCTATAAACATTTCTAAATCTTACGATGGGAAACCAGTCATCAAAGAATTTAGTACCTCTGTCACCAAGGGAGAAAAGGTAGGGATTGTGGGAACAAACGGTGTTGGTAAAACCACTCTTCTTAAAATGTTATTAAAAAAATTAGAACCCGATTCGGGTCAGGTGAAATGGGGAGATTCGGTAGAGACTTCCTTCTTCCCACAAGACCACCGTGAGGCAATGGAACCAGATGCAGATACTCTAGTGGAATGGTTATTACGTAACTCACCGCAAGGGACAGAAGTTCAAGAAATTCGCGCCATTCTCGGTAGGATGCTTTTTTCTGGAGATATGGCGAATAAATCCACTACGGTTCTTTCCGGAGGGGAAAAATCGCGAATGATCATTGGTAAGATGATCCTTGCAGGGGACAATGTCATCGCACTGGATGAACCAACTAACCACTTGGATTTAGAAACCATTGAAGCTCTAAACTACGCCTTGTCTTTGTTTGATGGGACTGTCATATTAGTTTCCCATGATAGAGAGTTTATCTCATCTCTTTGTACAAGAATTATAGAAGTCACTCCCGAAGGAATCAAAGACTTCAAAGGAAATTACGAAGAATTTTTGGAAAGGGAAGGAAACGATTTCTACAAACGCCTTACAGGTGGTGCGATCATCACTACTTAAAAATGTTTTTGCAGGGAAAGGTTAATCGATTGGATTTCTTTCCCTGCCATTAACTCAGTCGTCAGACTAAATTCTCCCATACCAATTTGAAATCCCAAACTCCCATATCCAAACCCAGATCTATGATTATGCCTTGTTGCTAGACGAATCCCGATGGCACTGGGTACAGAGCCAAAGTCATCCGGATTTTCCATTCTGGAAATTGCGGCAAACCGACTAGCTTGAACTGCCGTATAACCATGATTATAAACAAAACCTAAACCAGGTATTATCGATAAAAATCCAATCGTATAGTTGTATTTTATATCTATGGAACCCGAAGTAATTCTCGATTGATAAAACAAATCATTTTGACCGATCCAACGACGTTTATCTCCATCAATCCTAAATTGAGTGGGTCTTCTGTCATAAGAACTTAAGTAGATATCTTGATTGGTTTGGAAAATACCCAGTCCAAAGGAAAAGCCAGAATCAACCGGAAAGTAACGAAGGACAGCTCCAAAATTATTTACTCGCCCGTTTACTTCTGTATTGCGAATCTTTACAAATGGAATATTGGCTTCCCCAAACTCGTAGGGGAAAAAATGGACAGTCAGATTCCATTGTTTGGCATTAGGACTATTGATCCATTCCCCCAAATTGGCCGTAAAACTAAAGGAAGGTGATGCCGCAACGCCTCGTTTCGGTAATGTTCTTAGTTCTGAATTTTCATAATAAAAATCTCGTGCTTTCGCTTGCCCTTGTGATACCGTATAACCAAGCCCTAGGCGATATCGATCCACCTTAGTTCCCCCTGATTGGTTAGAGTTCAAATTTTGTAAAACAGCGTTGTCCCCCATGGAATGAAGAAAACCATTTGTATAAATTTTATCAAAAACAGGTTTTGCAAAATTTCCTAATATTTGGTAGTCGGCTGGGATATTGGAACATTCTCCCCCCAAACATAAAACTTGCGCCTGCAGATTTGACCCTGCTGTTGGTATCAGCAATACGAGGAAAATAAAATGGAAAAAGAATCTCATGTTTGTGGCGGAATTTGTTAGATACGAAATCTAACTTATGTTAATTCTGTTTTTGTAGCCAATCTAAAAAAAGTTCCATTGCTTTTTTACGGTGGGATACGGTATTTTTTTCTGATTCTGGAATTTGGGAAAATCGTTTATCAAAAGGAGGATAAATAAAAATAGGATCATAACCAAATCCAAACTTTCCTTCTTCATCGTAGTCCTCGGCAATTAGACCGTCGACTCTACCTTCAAAAGATACCTCTTGGTTTTTATCCACATAACTCACAACACAACTATAGTAAGCTCTCCGATCCTTATTTGTACCCAACTTTTTCAAAAGGAAATTGGCACGTTCTTTATCACTGAGACCAGGACCACCAAAACGAGCGGAATACACTCCCGGTTCCCCACCAAGTGCTGGAACAGAAATTCCAGAATCATCCGCAAAAGAGGGAATCCCAGTTAGGCGATAAAGTTCTTTTGATTTAATAAAGGAATTTCCGGTAAAGGTAGTCTCTGTTTCTTCTGGTGAAAAAGAAATTCCTAAATCTTTAGGAAGGACTACCTCAAAACCGTAAGGAGCAAGTAACATCTGCATTTCCTTCCATTTGTGTGCACTACCGGAAGCAAATGCTAAAGTTCTCTTTGTCAGTGAGAATCTTCCTCGTCGAGTTGGAATCCTTCCATTGCTGCAGATAAATCAGGGAAAATTTCGAATACCTTGTCGAGCATTGTAATTTCAAACAATTGAATCAAATCTTCATCGACAACAATCACTTTAATATCACCATTCATAGGTTTTAACTTACGTTTGGTGGCTACAAAAATCCCAAGTGCAGTCGAACAAATATGATGAACTTTTGTTAGATCCAGAATGATTTTTTTAACAGAACTTTGCGTGAGTTTTGAAAGTTCTTTTTCAATCTCATCAGAATCAACCTTGAGGATGGCCCCAGAAAACTTAATAATCCTTATGTCATCCTTGACTTGAACATCCATTCGATTCAATCACCCCCGCTTAACAGTAACACGACGCAAGTCACTTTCCGAACACCAGCCTGTTTGTACAGTCTAGCGATTTCATTAACAGTGGCACCCGTCGTGAATATATCATCTACAATTAGAACATGAACTCCTTCCATGATTCTATCACTTTTTATGAATTGGAACGCCTTTTTTGCATGAAAAAACCGATTCTCAAACCCTTGCGCAGACTGTTTGTCCGCTGAAACCTTACGCAAACTAGTATCTTCCCTGATTTTCCAAAGTTTTTTCCATTTTTCGAGGAGGGCATACGATGCATGGTAAGGCCTGGGTCCCGATTTGGGAGAAGAAGGAACGAGTACGGCTAGGTTCGGTGGATCTTCTTTCAATAAATTTGTAAGAGTTCCTTGTCCCAAACAAAAGTACTTAGCCAAGGGCCGTTCATTTTCAAATTTCAAAGACTGAAAGAGAGTTTTTTCAAAACTACCTCGCCTTTGTAAAAAGAAGGCCTGGTCATAAAAGACAAATCGATCTGATTGAGGTTTGACCTGATTTGGAATTAATTTTTGTTTTTGCGGAAGGTAATGTAACTTTGTGCAAGGTTTGCAGACAGCCATTGTTTCTGAAAACAAATCAAAACCACCGCATAGAACACAAAATTTTGGAAAAAATATGGATACAAAAGAAACCCCTCTCATATAGAGGGGGGTTTCTATCCGCCTGCTTGCGGTTCTAATTTTTTTGGATTAGATTACTTAGCAGGTGTGGTTGCTGGTGTTTCTACCTTTGGTGCTTCTGCTGATTTTTGAATCGTAGAAGTTGGAGGAGTTAAATCTACAGAGAGTTTTACTTCTACTATGTCAGATTGGTTTCCAACATTATCTACTGCCATCGCTTTGATGACATGGTCACCTTGTGTTTCAATTGCAATTGCTTCTACGTATGGTTTGTATTCCTCTTCGTCAATTTTAACGAGGACTTTTTTGATACCTGATTCTTTATCAGAAGCATTTACGTAGAATACATTCCCTTTTCTTTGGAAGTTTTTTCCGTTAATTTCCACTAAAGGAAAAGAAGGAACGATTTCAATAGAAGGCTTCACATCATCAACAGTAATGATGATAGAAGATTCAGGAGAAGAATTTCCAGATTTATCAGTAGCTGAATATTTTACTACGTTTGCTCCACTATTTTCCAATTTGATTGGATCTGTGTAAGCTTTAGATGCCTCTTGGTTGATGCTGAACTTTACTTTGTCAACACCTGTTTGTTGGTCTTCTGCAACAATTGTGTATGTATTATTTTTGGAAGCGAAAGGAACTCCATCCAATACAAAAAACTGTTCTTGTGGAACAAGGCTCACATGAGGAGCAGTGTTATCAACGTGAAGAACAAGGATCTTAGGTGTTTCAGCGTTTCCTACTTTGTCAACAGAACGATAGTAAACTTCAGTAAGTCCTTCTTCGGAAATACGGATCGGTTGTGTATACTTTCTGTATTCTCCGTTTTTTGGTTTCCATTCAATAAAATCGATTGTGGAAGACTCGTCCTTTGCATCTAATGAAAAAGAAGTTTTGCTAGTAATGAAAAGAGCAGATGGATCGGAAGTAGCAGCTCCGGATTCTTTTTTGTCACCCAAAATGTCTTTTACGGTTGTCTCAGCTTTGTTAACACCGTCTTTGGCTTGAGTAGAGGTGGACTCTGTTTTTTTGACTGCCTGGTCTTTTGTGGAAGTAGTGGCTTTTGGTGCAGCAACTTGTGCTGTGATTTGGCCTGCGAAAGATATTGTCAGTATGGCCAAAAGGTATTTGTGCGCCTGCATTGTATAAGTCTCCTTGTTACAGATAAATCATATATATCCCCCCCGTAAGGAATTATTGTCAACATGAATGCACCAAGAATCTTAGGGAAACTTACACTTTTTCTTTTTTGGATAGGAATGGTTCCAATTCAGGCTGAGGCAGGGATTTGGCGGGAGATTTTACTCGAAAATTTTGAATTGTCCAACTACAATCGGGAAAACTTGCGCACTAAATTGGAAAAAGGTACAAAACTTCCAGAAATTAGCCTCTCTTCCAATTTCACTGCACCTATCCCAGGATCCAAACAAGCACTTGTCTTACGAATCCCCAAAGAAGCCAATTTCCCATTTTCTTTATACTTTCCTAAACCCATCGAAGTAAATGCCTTTATCAAAGAAATTGCCATTCCCATCTATTCATCACAATCCAATGGGAACCTAACACTGATCATAGAATCGCAAGATGCAGAAGTTAGACAATTGAATCTCACCTCACTCAATTATCGAGGTTGGAAATCAATTACGGTTTCGATTTCAAAAAATTTTGATCAAAATGATAGAGTTTTTCTTCAAAAAAGTTCCATACGCATTCTCGGATTCTTTTATTTACCCTATGAAAATAATGATCCAAACCAAGAGGTTCTCATTGCCATCGATGACATAACTGCCATAGTACGAGATAAATATAGGCCACTCCGTAATAAAGAAGTCCTATTAGAGGACTGAATTTTCGCCTCCCTACATCGATTCTTTGTGCAAAAAAACTCTTTTCTTCATAACCTCATGACCGAACCTGATCCTAAATGGAAATGGAACTGTCCCTAGAACAATACGAAACCCTGCTTAAGTTAGTGTATATGGGAGATTGGGTCATTTCCACCTTACAAGCCAAGGACAGATCAGAAGACGAACCTGACACAGATTCTCGATTTGCCGATGTGGTTCGCCATGTATTCTCACAGGCCGAACACGCAGGCCTTGGAAATATTGTTCAAATTGATCAGAACAATGGAGAACCTTATTTAACTAGGGAATTCGAAGAAGAAAGTGGTCTGGTTGATATCTTAGAAGACTACGAAGACGAAGTATTCTGGCAAGCTCTCATTGAAAGATTGGCTCACAGAGATTTCCTACGCCACTATGGTGAAACTGCAATTTCCCAAATGGCAATCGAAGAACGAATCGAAAAGGAAACTCCCTTCCATGATAAATGGGCGCAAGAGTTTCATGAGAACGGCCTCGAAAACTTAAAGATCTAACAAATTTTCAATTATATAACAATTACTAACTACCAAACAAAAATTAACTTTTGATTTCAAACTTACTTCGTAGGTAATTTGGATTTAGGCCAAAGTAATTTATCTTCTCTTTCTTTTTTCTTATTCATCGTTTCACTCAGTCTTGTTCGTAAAATAAATTCAATTTGGTCTTTGGAACCGGAGGATAACCTGTCGGCATCTGAAATATTTCCAAGATCTCTCAGCAATAACTGAATTGCCTCGTAAGGCTTTTCATTTAAGAAATCCCCATTCGCCTGTAAATTCGGGATGCGGTTCCAATTAGATATAGCTTCTGTAAGTAGTTTGGAATCCTTTCGCGACATTCCTGCTTCCCAAAGAATCCTACCTTTATCAAAATAACCGTCTTTAATTCTGTATCCCTTAGGTGTTTTTGAAATCAAAGTATCTATGATATCGATTCGTTTTTTAGAATACGCTTCCTCAACATCTTTGAGAGTGAATATTTTTTTATCTCGTAAAAGTTTTCGATATTTTTCATCGACTCGTCTCAAGGTTTCATATCGGAGAGTTTGTTTTTGTTCTGGTGTTGCCAATTTCAAAAACTCTTTTGATTGAAAGTATTGTTCTAGAGCTCTTGCTTGAATTTCATATATGTTTTCAATAGTAAAAAGGATTTCAGTGCCAGTATTCGTTCCCAAATTTTCAGATAAAGCTGCCATCATTTGCCTAAGAAAATCTTCTTTGTTAAGATTTTCTTGAAAGTAATCAATAGCAAAATAACTGGGATCCCCACTGAATGGATAAGCTAATCGTTGTAAGTTTTCATAATATAAATCACGAACAAAAAAACTTAAGTCTCCTTTGTCTGGATCATAACCCATAAACCGAGAAATAAATTCATCTAACTGTTTTTCTTTTTTCTGTTTGAGAGTTCGATCCAAGTATTTACTACGATCTTCTTTGGGCATGGAAAGAGGTGACTTTGGTTCCGCCTCTCCTTCTTTTGAGATCCGCATGGTGATGGGAGGAGAAGATTCATCCCCTTTTCGAAACTCTTCAATAATACGGTTTCGTTCTTTATGAACAAATAAATTGTCTTCGGCAGATTCAATGTCTACTCGGAATGGATCACGAATCCCTTTTACTGTTGGGAGTACATCTTTGATGATGATATCTTCATAATCACGATTTCGTTTGATATAAGAATCAGCTACCCCTGAATTTTCATTGATTTGGTCATATTCATTTTTAAATTGTTTACGTAAGGAAGAAGTACCTTCTAAATCTTTAACCAGATTTTCCCATTGGCTTCCTTTGTATTTACCTTTGGAAAATCCAGCTCCGTCGCCCTCATCTCCTTCTTCGCCATCACTGGGTTCATCGGTCGCTTCTGCATTGCCAGATTCACCACCTAACTTACCAAAGCTCATCTGAAAAGAAACTTCCTTCTCTTCCTCAGTTACATAAATCCAGGGAGGGCCACAAAGAGTTTTTTGATAAGGAGAGTCGGATTGGTTAAAGGAATATATAATTAATGTTATGTGGAGAACAACCGAAATATAAAAAGCAAAATAAAATCTACTTTCAAATAAAAAATTAAGAATTCCTTTTTGCATAAAATAAGAATACAATCCCAACAATTCCCATATACAAATAGGAAAGTAGATTTCCGTATAAACGATAAAAAGTCATTTCACCAGGAATTACCTGCACTTTTTTTCTAATCACTGCCGTAGTTTCGATAGGAGTAAAATCATTATCGATATTTCTTCCTAAATGGTCCGTAAACACAGAAGTACCCGAATTTGTAGACCGAACTATCCATTTACGAAACTCAATGGCACGTAGTCTTCCTAAAGTATGGTGTTGGTATGACTCAACGGAATTCCCATACCATTTATCATTGGTAACGTTGACAATAAAATCAGGATCACCTTGAAACTTTCTTACATATTCAGAAATGATTACTTCATAACAAATCAAAGGTAAAAAACTACCCAAAGTTTTTTCTTCCACTTTGTCTTTTGAATAGTATTCACGAACTCCCCCTGGCCCCATAACCATAGTATCTTCCCAATGTAAGTCTTTTGTTTGGGAAGTTGAATTCTTTCGCGGTTCATAATATGGAATCAGAGCAAGGCTTGTTCCCGGTGCAAATTGTCCAGTTTGGCCTGAGAGAGCATACATCCATTCAAATGGCATGTATTCTCCAAAAATTAGTAAAAATACCTTTTGGTAACTATTCCTTCTTTCTCCATTTGGATTCATAAGGACAGACGAATTGTACATCCGTACATCCCGTCTAGAAATGCGACCAGGCATTGCTGTTGGCACAACATCGGCATCTAACTCATTATAAAAAACATTTGTCCCATGGCGAAGGCTAAGGATGGCCATAAGTGATTCAAACTGGTGCCAATAGATACGACTATACCTTGTCACTTCTGTATCATGTGTTGTGAAAAAGGGGATCCCCGATTCTGGCAATACAACTAGATCGACGGGGTTTTGTTTTAGTGCTATTTCTGTCATCGTATCGATACGAGTCATCAAATTACGAATTTCTTCTGCGGGATTACGTCCATCTCGAAATTCCAAAGGAGCATTAGGTTGTACGATGAGAACTTCCCGTTCTGCAATAGGTTTTACTTGGGACCATTTCTGAAATAAATAGTAGCCGTTTGCAAAAAACAAAGCGGAAACAAATATAATACCTAATCCAGCAAAAACAATTTTTTTTTGAATGCCCTTATGTTTTGAGAGAAAAGAGGTAAACAATCGAAGAAAAGACCTTGGTTTTCTGAGATAAAAAAGATAATAAGAAACAAAAAACAAAAATGCGGACAGTCCGTACGCACTTGTATACTCTGCATTTTGTGCTAAAATTTGATTTTCCGCGACAACGTTGCCAAAATACCAAGGAAACACTTGGGGAGTAAAAAATTCAGCAAATAGAATGGAAACAGAAGCAATGACAGGAAAAAATCTTCCGACACGTTTTGCTAAAAAAGAAAACAGAAGAAGATACACTGGGAATTTGAAATTTAAAAGGATAGCAGAACCAATGAAAATAGGAACAGCTAAATACCAATCAAAACCACCGAATACAGTGGTCATATGGTAAACCCAATGGAAGGAAACAAAATAAAATAAAATGGAAAAACCAAACCCGTGATAGATCAGTTTTTTCCAATCACCTCGGTTTCTTTTTTCGATGATAAAAAGTCCGAATGGAGCTACCCAAACAAAAAAAGGCAAACTCAAAGGAGCAAAGGAAAGAAAGGAAAAAACAGCAGTAATCGTATAACAAAAAACGGATATGAACCCTTCGCGTGAAATTAAAAAACGTACTAGTTTCATACCCGTTAGACTACTAAAAAAAGATTACGATTTGTTGTAGTTATTGTTACCGTTTTGCACTTTTGTGAAAATCATTTTACCGGCAGCGGTTTGGATGATACTTGTGACAACAACACGTACATCTTTACCAACTAAGTGCCCGCCGTTTTCAATCACAACCATAGTCCCATCTTCTAAGTAACCGATTCCTTGGTTTTCATCCTTCCCTTCTTTAATGACGGAAATTTGAAATTCTTCACCAGGTAAAACTACAGGCTTTAGAGCATTGGCAAGGTTATTTAAGTTGAGAACTCGAACTCCTTGTAATTCAGCCACTTTGTTTAGGTTGAAGTCGTTTGTAACAACAGCTCCTCCCGTATCACGTGCTAATTTCACAAGTTTTGCATCGACTTCTCTAGTATCTGAATAATCAGTATAAGTGATTTTAACTTCGATGGAACCTTTTCTTTGGAGTTTGTTCAACATTTCCAAACCACGTCTTCCGCGAGCCCGTTTGATAGGATCAGAAGAATCGGAAATTAGTTGGATTTCTCGTAATACAAAGTTAGGTAGAATGAGGGGACCATCTAAAAAATGTGTATCAGCAATATCTAAAATACGACCATCTATCACAACGGATGTATCTAATATCTTATCGCGGATATGACTATTTGCATTTTCTAACCCTGGGATCTGAAAACTAGAACCTGTTCCGCCAGTTCCACCACCAAAAATGGCAAGACCGGGCTTTCTTGAAAACGCAACTCCAGTTTTGATTCCAGTAAGGAACAAAAGTACTGCTACAAAAATAGCAATAGATTTATAGCCATAATCATTTAGGAGACTCACAGGAAATGCTGCAATAGACAATCCGAGAAGTGCTCCAATGCTAGCACAAAGTACAACATCGGCTTTGATTTCAGGGAATAATTTTCTTTCACCTAACACGAGGAATAGGGAGTATACGAGAATGATTCCAGCAAGTGTCCCCGCCAAAACGAGGTTTTGCGATTCCGAATATAAGAAGAAAAACGATACCGAAGAGACGAGAATCGTCCCAAGGGCTGAAAGTAAGTGTTTCATAACTCAATCCTTGTAAAAGAGTTGAGCAAAAACGGAAGTTTATTCTAGATCTAGATCATCATCCAATTCTTTTGGAGGTGGTGGTGGAGCCATTCCCTGAACCGAAGCTGCTAACACGTCCGAGACGATGTTCCCTGCTTCTTCCTGGGGTACACCTTTACTAAGTGCAATTTCCATCTTTACTAAATTATAGGCGCTCTCATAGAGCTTTCTTTCCATAATGGAAAGTTCTTTGCCATAGGCACGTCTGTAAAGATTACGGCAAACATCAGCCACTTCGAAAATGGAACCAGATTTAATCTTGTTCATATTGTTCTGGTAACGGACCTTCCAGTCCTCTTCCGTGTCGACCTCATCCTTTTTTAGGAGAGTGAGAACTTTTTTGATCTCTTTTTTATCAATGATCGACCGGATACCCACATCAATTGCGCGATCCACAGGGATAGAGACCTTCATTTTGGAACCTTGAATTTCCAAACTGTAGCAGTCTTTTTTCTTTCCCAGAATCAGCTTTTTTGCAACTTCTGTGACTTCACCTACTCCATGGATGGGATATACAACATAATCCCCAACCTTGAATTTAGGCTCTTTAGTTTTTTCGTTTAGTTTTTTTGTAGCCAAGTAAGTATAATAACTTCCGTAAATACTCTTGCCCATACTATACCTGAAAATTGACGAATGTCAAGGAAGTTGGCAAAAATAGTTCAGAATCGAATGGTTTTTACCTGAGCGTCGGTAAGAGAAGGAAGTTTTGACTTCACAGCATCCAAAGTCTCTTTTGCGTCATCCAACCGATAGAAGTATCCTGCAAATAGTTTGCCAGTAGAGGTACGAAAGATCCTTCCTCGTAAGGAAGGATGGGTATCAATCAGTTGTTTACCCACAGCAATGGCTTCTTCCGGGGTGAAATCCCCAATTTGGACCATGTAATTGATTTGGTCATTTTTTGGAGGGAATTTTAAGGTTGCAGGAAACGGTGACCCAGAAGCTGAATCTGATCCTTCGGCTCGGCTCTCGCTTGGGTTGAGTCCTTCTTCGTTGGCTTCTGCTTGTTTGGGTGCAGGTATTTTTGTAGAACCTACATTGGAAAAAGAAGTTTCAGAGTTTTCTTTAAATTTAGTCTCTTTTTGTCCTAATTGGATTCCCACAACCATACCTGAAGTAAACAATAGAATTCCTCCGATAAGAAGGATAAATGCAGATTTTGGTTTCGGAGGACTAGAAAGATAAGAATGAGGTTGGGGAGAATAGGATGGAACCTCGCCTTCTAAGGGTCGGCCGGATCTAAGCTTTCTTGAATAATCGATATTTTGCATGGGCGTTCCGGGATCTCTATTACTCTAATTGTCGGACACCAAATCGAAAAAATAGAATGGTTTTTTATGAAATCAGAATGATTCTGATTCTTGGAGATCGTAGTTGATATCACTAATCAATTTATTAAAATGATATTATAAAATCGTGAACTGTCCTCTCTGTGAATCTGACTCTGCCCCTTTCCATAAGAACCGCATTCGTTCCTATTCTAGATGTTTAAATTGCCTTTCGGTATTTATGGACCAGGCGTTTTGGCCAAACGAGGAAACAGAAAAATTAAGGTATATAGAACATAACAATGATGTATATGATACTCGTTACCAAAGTTTTCTAAAACCAATTGTGGAAAAAGTTATCAGGCATCAAAAAGTGTCTGACAAAGGTTTGGATTATGGTGCAGGTCCGGGTCCCGTGGTTCAATATTTATTAGAACAGGAGGGTTTCAAAATCAAATTGTATGATCCCTTCTTTCAAAATTATCCAGAAAACCTAAAACAAACTTACGACTTTATCATTCTCACTGAAGTTGTAGAACATTTTCATTCACCGAAAAAGGAGTTTCAAAAATTAGCTAACTTACTTGAACCAGGTGGAAGTCTGTATATACTCACTTACCCATACAATGATTCTATCAATTTTGAAAGTTGGTATTATAAAAATGACCGTACCCATACCTTCTTTTATACAGCAGAAGCCTTTGAATGGATTTGCGAACATTATTCATTCCGAAAGCTAGACATTGAAGGCAGAATCATTCGGCTCCAAATATAAACTTACCGTGAATCATATGTCTCTATCTAATTACATAACAGAAAGTAAATCTTGTAATTTAGGATGGTCAGGTGACATTTTTTTAATCAATCCAATCAAAAAAGATGCCCTGTCCTTATCCCCATTCAACCGGCAAACATCCGCTAAATGGATCAAGTTTCGTATATTAGAAGGTTGTCGAAGACGTACCCTTTCCCCTAATTCTTGAGATTCTCCAAGAAATGATTGAGACTTATATAAAGAATACATTCTTTTATACAAAACTGAAGTGTGAAACATCCATACAGTGTCAGATGGATAATTTTCCAATGCAAGACTTGCATATTCCATAGCTTTCACTAAATCATCTTTTTTCTCATACAATTTAGCTATATACTTTAATTCGGAAATTGAAGTTTCCAAAGCAGACTCGTAGGACAATAACAAATCCAAAGCCTTATCGAAACGTTTCTCTCGAATATTTTCGCGAGCTTCTACAAAAAACTTACCTGGTTTTGGATATGCATCCAAATTATATTGCAATGATATCAAACTCAAATCATCCGAATACTTTCCTTTCCTACGGAGACAACCCAAAATAGATTGCATATCCCCACCTGCTTCTTCAATATTTTCTAATATTAAGTTTTGATCCTCATTAATATCACGAAATCTTCCATCCTCGGAAAGCACCAAATCGTCTTTTCCATCAGAACCACAAAAAATTTTATCTCCTTTTTTCATTTGAAAGACAGAGATAAAAGTATCTGACAAACCTTCCATTACACCTAACTTGTAATAGTGGATTTCATTTTCAATAAAGGAGGCCTTCCCATCACGATACAAAATTACCCAAGGATGCTCTAAATTTATAAAATACAAAGTTCCAGTAGACTCTTCCAATAGCCCAACTACAGCAGAAACTAACATTGCCCCATCGAAGGTTTCAAAAACCTTCTGTAAATCCAAATAACAATCGTGTAACCAACGTTCAGGAGAACGATTAGAGGAAACAGGATCCATCTTAGAACGAATGATGATAGAGTTATAGACTGCACCGAGTACGATGGCTCCCCCTGCTCCTTGGATGGATTTTCCCATCGCATCACCATTTATAAAAGCTTTGTAACGTTTTCCCTGCAAAATTAAGTTAAAAACGGATACATAATCTCCGCCTAACTGATATTCTTTGTTTCTGAAGTTAAATTTTTTGTATTGGTTGACCACTGTTTCAATTGCCACAGCGCTCCCACCGGTTTCATGTCCAAGTAATGGTTCAAGTAGAAGTGAAGTTAAAAAATAATCACCATCTTGTTGTGACTTTAAGGTTTGAATTTCATCTACAGTTTTCGTAATTTCTTCGTTCTTTTTAATGATTCGTTTGTGATTTAAAAAGGAATGAAATCTATACCCTTCAATGATGAATCCACTAAAAATACCAAGGATATAACTGATCACTAAATTCTGCATGGAATAGGATGCAGCAGCAGTGGCGAGATTTGGTTTATAAATCATTACCGAAACAAGAAAGATAACAAGCGAAATGGGATAATAAATAAATAAAGTTTTTCTCGGCAGCGGTAAAAATGGGAGAATCATTACCAACATTTGGAACCCTGAAACATAAGCCGCATCGTCTGCAATCCGACCGGTATAATAGGCGGCAGTGAAAAGCAAATAAGCATATACCAAATAGGCCCAAGTCAGACCTTCCCAGGAAGAATGTATCTTTTTTGAGTGGTTATAAAGAATAAAGACAATATAAAAAAAACAAAGTAAGCTAAATCCAATCCGGAAATAAAATAATTCTGGGAATTCAGGGTGAAGTTTGGCATCAGTATCAAATGCGAAACCTAACATACCAAAGACGCCAATGATACTTCCTGGGATTTGGATAATCCTTGTGTGCCTATCTAATTCCTGTATATAATCCTGATTATAAATTTCCCTCTCAGGGACCAGATCTAGAAATTTTGATAGAATCGTTTTAAAGTAATAATACACGATTCTTCATTAGACGAAAAAGCCCGCACGAGGGCGGGCTTCTTTAAAACGGTTTTGTCTATTTTTTCTAGAAGAAAGGTTTTGCTGGAAACTCAAGTGTCGGAGCAATTCGAGAAATAATATCTCCGAAAGAGAAAGCAAAAAGGAGTGCTAGAAAAGCAAAGGCAGATAAGAAAATAACACGGTTCAACATATTATCATACTTTAAATGCATGAAGTAAGCTAAAACGAAGAAGGCTTTACAAGTTGCAACTGCCATGGCTACAATCATGTTCCACTTTCCTAAATCGTATTGTGCAACCCAAACAGTAACAAACGTTCCGAAGAAAAGAGCCAATAGAACATACACGTATGTTTTAATGGATATTACATGGTGGTCAGGTTCTTCTTCCTCTTCTCCATCTTCTACCCACATGGAAGCAGAAGCATGGTCTTCTTTGTGATCTTCATCACCTAAAACAAATTTTAATAATTTGCTGTCTTTGTTTTCTTCTGTAAATTTTGCAAACCGATCAGTTTGAAAGAACTGACCGAACCAGTTTACGATAAATCCTAAAATGGTAGCAGTTGCAATCCCTGGAGCAAAAATTCCAAATCCAAGAATTGGAGTGAAAACTGCAACAAGAGCAATGAAGTAAAGTCCGTAATTGATTACGTATTCCATTCTATAATACCTTTTATCCTACCAAATAAAGAAGTGGGAAGAGGTAAATCCATACCAAGTCCACTACGTGCCAGAAAAGACCTACACCTTCTACTGGAGTGTAGTATTCAGGTCCTACCTTTCTTCTTAGAGTTTTAACGAAAACCCAGAAGATAAGGAAGGCACCAGCTACCACGTGCACCCCGTGAAGACCAGTCATAACAAAGTAAAAACCATAGAACATTTCCCATCTTGGTTGAGAAATCACTGCTTTTAAACGAGAGACTTCTTCTGCACTTACATGGTTCTTTTCTAACTCTGCTGGATTTTTCAAAAGAGCAGAAATCTTAGATTCACACTCTAATCGTTTTCCACCAGCTGCACAAGAAGGATCTACTAGAGAAAACTTTCCTGGAACTGTTCCTACATGAAACTTGTGGCTGTATTCAAAGTATTTGATAACCATGAAGGCACCAGCACAAGCGATCGTAAGAGCAAGCATAATGGCTGCTATTTTATGCAAACCACGTTGCACATAGTTTATAGCAGCTGCCATTGTAAAGGAACTGATGAGAAGGACAACAGTGTTTACTGCACCCATTTTCCAATCCAAAGTTTCGGAACCGTTTTTAAAAACGGTTGGGTAAAGAGAATGGTAGATGAGGTAACCTACGAATAGGCCACCGAACATCAAGATTTCAGTGCAAAGAAATATCCAGATCCCTTGTTTGGAAGAGGCATATTGGTGTTCTGCACTCTTAAAATGGTGTTGGTGTTGAAATTCACTTGAAGAACTAACGGAAGTCATATGGCCCTGCAGTTACTGTTGGAGTATTAATAAAGTTTTCGTGTGGAGGAGGAGAAGAAGTTTGCCATTCGAGTGTTTTTGCACCCCAAGGGTTGTCAGAAGCTTTTTCCCCTTTAAAAATTCCATGAATGATAGTGATAAGACCTACCAAAAATCCAAGTCCAATGAGCCAAGAACCCACGGTAGAAATTTGGTTTAGGTTGGTATATTCTGGAAGGTAGTCAAAGTAACGTCTAGGCATTCCCATCGCACCAAGAACGAATTGTGGGAAGAAAGTTACATTAAATCCAGTGAAGATAAGAACCCAAGAGATCCTTCCCCCAAGATCAGAAGTCATTCTTCCAAACATTTTTGGGAACCAGTAAAAAATACCACCCATAAGAGCCATAAGAGTTCCTCCCACCATAACATAGTGAAAGTGTGCTACTACGAAGTAAGTGTCATGGAAGTGAACATCCATACCAGTAGAGGCAAGGAATACACCGGTCAAACCACCAATGGTAAATAAGAACATAAAACCAAGAGCGAAGAGCATAGGCGCTTCGAAGGTAACTGTTCCGCGATACATAGTAGAAATCCAGTTGAAGAGTTTGATGGCAGTTGGAACCCCAACAAACATTGTGATGATGGAGAATATGATACCTGCAAGTGTTGACTGACCGGATACAAACATATGGTGTCCCCAAACAAGGAAGGATACTGCCGCAATCGCTACGGAAGAGTAAGCAATCGCACGATAACCAAAAATTGTTTTTTTGGAGAAAGCAGTGATGAGTTCAGAAATCACACCCATCGCAGGAAGGATCATAATGTATACTGCCGGGTGAGAGTAGAACCAGAAGAAGTGTTGGAAAAGAACTGGATCTCCACCTAAGTCTGGATCAAAGATTCCCACACCCAAAGTTTTCTCAGCACCAATCAGTAGAAGAGTGATGGCAAGAATCGGAGTCGCTAAAATTTGAATGATGGAAGTGGAATACAAAGCCCAAATCATGAGTGGGATTCGGTCCATAGTCATTCCTGGTGCACGAAGTTTATGAGTGGTTACAATGAAGTTTAATCCCGTAAGGATGGAAGAAAAACCCATAGTAAAGGCACCCAAAACAAGCAAAATCACACCATTCGAAGTCTTTGCTGTAGAGTAGGGAGTATAGAATGTCCAACCTGTATCGACTTGGTTAAAGATCATAGAAGAAGCAGCAATAGCAGCTCCTGCTATGAAAATGTAGTAAGAAGCTAGGTTTAGTCTTGGGAAAGCAACGTCTTTCGCACCCAATTGGATAGGCAGGACAAAGTTTCCTAGAAACGCAGGAATTCCCGGAATGATTACCATGAATACCATAATGGCACCATGGAAAGTCATAAACTTATTGTAAGTATCTGGTTGCAAAAGTGGTTCTGCACCAAATTTTGCTAAGTGCAAACGAATCCCCAGAGCAAAGAAACCACCAATTAAAAAAAGCGTGGAAACTGTTGCAAAGTACATAAGACCAATGCGTTTGTGGTCCAGAGTGGTCATCCAAGACCAGATTCCGGATCCGTGGTTCAGATAATTATGGTCAGTGGAATGACCATGTTCGGTTTTTGTATGTGCTGAACTCATCTCTCTTCCTTATTTAATGGATTTGATATATTCTATTAGATTGGCAACGTCTTCATCAGACAATTGGCCTTGGAACACCGGCATTGCTGGTGGATATCCTTCTACGATCTTTGCGGAAGAAACAAGGATAGACTCACGTAAGTAGTTTTCATCTGCTTTGGTTTGGCTTCCGTCAGCAAACTTTCTACCAGAACCAAACAGTCCTTTCATGGTAGGTCCTACAATTCTAGATCCATCGATCGAGTGACAAGATGCACAAGCTTTTTGAGCAAAGAGTGTCTTTCCAAGATCAGCAGGACTATCTGCACCTTTTTTCTCAGCATGGTACCAAGCGGCATATTCCTCAGAAGGAATTGCTTTGATTTTAATCATCATACCAGAGTGTTTGGTTCCACAGTATTCCGTACAGAAAACAATATATTCACCAGGTTGTTTTGGTTCGAACCAAAGTTGAGTGAGTTTTCCAGGAACCGCATCTTGTTTGGTTCGGAAAGCAGGAACATAGAAACTATGAATGACATCTTTAGAAGTTAAAACGAGTTTTGTTGCTTTTCCTGCAGGAACAATCATTGGATCGTTTGCAGAGCTATAGAACTCTTTACCATTCGCATAACGGTAAGTCCATGCCCACTGTTCCCCAGTAACATGAATTTCAGCCGCAATGTCTTCAGGTGGAGTTCTGAGTTTTTCAAAAATGACCATACCCCAGTAGAAAATCCCCATCATAATGATGAGAGGAATGAACGACCAGAGAAATTCTGCAAAATTATTGTGAGTAATGTATGCGGATTTCTGGTCTAAACTTGTACGTTTGAACTTGATGAGGAACCATGTCATTCCACCAATCAAGATGACAAACGAAACAAGGCTTGCTATGATCAGAAACGCATAGAGAAGATCGACTTCTTTTGCGATTTCAGTTGCCTGGATAGGCATGAACGAGGTCGCTGGAATGAGACTGCTCCAAGACATCTATGTGACTCCTTGACGGTTGTTATTTGTTATTTTTCGCCAGTTTATGTATAAAAACGCACCGAGAAGGAGTAAGGTGACCGCCCCCCCGAATTGCATCATCCTGTATGCGTATATCGTATATTTATTTTTTCTCGGATCAAATTGAAAGCAAAATAAAGCAAACTTGTCTACAAAACTCCCAATCTTACCAGAAGATGCCTCGAGAAAGGCAAATTTTAAATCTCTTGGTTCGATTTGAATCCCTTGAAAGATTCTAGAAACCTTTCCCTCAGGAGTCAGAACATATACCCCACTCGCGTGGATGTATTGTTTTGCTTCCGAATCCCAAGCATACCGAAAGTCCAATTGTTTGGTAAGTGCATCAATGGATTCCTGTGTACCAGTCAGGAGATGGAGGCCTTGGTCGGCTCCGTCTCTGCCATATTCTTTCAAATAAGCGCCTTTTTTGGGAAAGGAAATGGATTCGTTTTCTTTCGGGTCAATGGATACAGCAATGTATTGGTATTCTTTGCCGAGAGACCAATCAAGGGCCTTAAGTCCTTGGAACACACCATTTAAATGGAAGTTACAAAGTGTGGGGCATTTGAAATAAACAGGAGAAAGAAGGATTGGTTTTCCTTTCGTAAGAAAATCGGAGAAACGAACAGTTTTTCCTGATTCATCGCGGAAGGGAATGTCCAAGCTAAGAGACTTCCCCGTGACATCGGAAAATCCGATATTCTCTAGTTCTTTCGGGAGTTTGTTTTCCCGCGTGAGATTGGAATGAGGATCATACGCATATAAGACCCCAGACCAAAACAAGAAACCAAGTAAAAAGGAAAATCTAATGTTCACGAAGGTTTGGCAGTTACCCTATTTGGATTGAACGCTTTTCGATTCCATTCCAGGGTTATCCGGAGTTCCCGGATGTACAAAGGAAATATAAGCGAAAAAAAGAATGTTGAGTACGAGTGTGACAAGGAAAGTCCAGTAGCCACCCTTATTGTAAAGGTCTGTGTTTTGCATAATTTTACCTGATATAGTCTATACGAAAAACTCCTCTTTTTATCCAACAATTTTTAAAAGATGCAAGATTAATTTTATTTTCCCCAAACTCTGATCACAAAACCTGGAGGAAACAGATAGACGTATGACACTCAAACGTTTTTACACCATCCTTTCCGCAATGATCCTAATCAATCTTCTCTACGGACCACTCGTAAGAGCAACAGATTCTGGTTTGGCATGTCCTGATTGGCCTTTATGTCATGGGAAGTTTGTGCCAGAATTTACATTCCAAATTTTTATGGAAGTAGGACATAGATACTATTCTGGAGTTTTAGGAATCCTTGTTGGAATCGGTTTTCTATGGATTCTTAGAAATCGAGAGACCCGTGAAAGATTGGGGATCGCAGCGACCCTATCACTCATTTTCCTCATATCCCAAGTAATCCTCGGAGGATTGACTGTTACCAAACTCCTTCACCCAACAACAGTTAACCTACACTTACTCAATGCAGTATTGTTATTATCTTCTTGTCTTACGGTTCGACTACTTATCTCCGAAGATAACTCTTCCATGTTTCAGTGGAAAAGACCCGGCAAATATTTTTTTGTTTTTACACTCGTAGTCGTATTGTACCAACTTTTCCTTGGAGGAAAGGTGAGCTCTCATTATGCAGGACTTGCTTGCCCCGACTTCCCTACTTGTTATGGAGAATGGTTTCCGAAGATGGAAGGAACCATTCGTTTCCAAATGGAACATAGGTTGTTTGGTTATTTGGTAACCTTCTCTGTTCTTTCGCTTTCCGCTTACGGGATTCTCTATTTAAAAGATCAAAATGTCAAAAAATCCCTTAAAATTGCAGCTTATTTGGTTTCGTTCCAAATTCTTTTGGGTGCAATGAATGTATTATACCAACTTCCAAAACTGATTACCGGATTACATACGCTAAACGGTGTTACTGTGTTTATGTTTTGTTATATTGCTGCTTTTTACCATTTTAGGTCTCAAGGAAAAGAGGTTTTATAATGTTCCGATTATGGAACCAACTCACAAAACCTAGGGTAACTGTACTTGTCCTTGCCACAGTCCTTCCGGGAATGTATCTAGGAACCTCAGGATATCCCTCTCTCTGGGAAGTATTTATAACTCTTTTCGGTACTTATTTAATGAGTTCTGCCTCCTTTATTCTCAATCAGTACATTGAAAGAGAAAGAGATGCTGTGATGTACAGGACAAAACAAAGACCGATTCCCTCTGGAGAAATTTCACCTGCCTTTGCTCTTTCACTGGGAGTGTTGGTTGCCATTATTGCATTTGGAATTTTAACCTATTACATCAACCTACTAACGGCCGTTTGTGCTTTATCTGCCTTACTTGCTTATGTGTTTTTATACACTATTTGGTTAAAACCAAGAACAGAACAAAACATTGTGATCGGTGGGATTTCTGGATGTATTGGTCCACTCATCGGATATGCAGCAATGGCAAATTCCCTTCCTATCCCTGCTTGGGTTTTGTTTTTAATGATTTTTCTTTGGACACCTGCACATTTCTGGGCCTTGGCAATTTTCTTAAAAGATGATTATGCTTTTGCTGGAATTCCCATGATGCCTGTGGTTTCAGGAATTCAAAAAACAGTAAATCAAATCTTTTTATATGCTATTGCTTACTCTGCTTCTGTTATCGGGTTTTACTTTGCTGATAGCAGAATGGGTATGTTGTTTCTTGTTTCTGCAATCTTTCTTACAATTTTGATTTTAGTTTTTGCATACAAACTCAAACTTTCCCAAGACAAAATACTCGCAAAACGGTTTTTCTTCTTTAGCATCTTCCATTTATTCTTGGTCAGTTTGGTTATCGTCATCGATTCCAAAATCTAGGTTTTTTGATTGATTTGGGCAGGAATTCCTGTTTTTCTTCTGCCAATGAGCATACTAACACGTTATTTCTCTAAATCTGATTTGGATGAAATCAAAAAAGCAGTTGGTGAGGCAGAATCCAAAACCTCTGCAGAAATCGTTCCCTTTTTTGCTGAATCGTCTCACCATTACAAAGAATGGGCATGGCTTGGTGCTTTTCTTATGGGTGGGGTGAGTGGGGTAACCTTTTATACAGCCCAAAATCTCTATGGACTTGTTTGGGGTGGTGAGTCTTTATTTGCCGTTTTGTCGGTTTGGGTGGGTGCTCTTTTAGGTTTAGCCATCACAGCCCTTTTCCCAAAAATTAGAATCAATTTAGTATCTAGAAGCGCCAAACAATACTTTGTCGATCTCAGAGCCAAAGAAGCATTTTTAGATGAAGAAGTTTTTAGAACTAAAAATAGAACAGGTATATTAATCTATATCTCTTTATACGAACACTTTGTACGAGTATTACCTGACAAAGAAATATCCAAAGTTGTTCCAAAGTCTGAGTGGAGCGAAGCGGTACGTTTGATCATAGAAGGGATGAAATCGAATCAGAAAAAAGAAGGGATTGTTTCTAGTATTCTTTTTTGTGGGGACCTACTTAAAAAATACAATATCCAAATTGAGAAAGATGACAAAAACGAAATCTCAAACGAAATCCGTGATGGTGGGAAATTGATGTAATGAATTCCAAATTAAAATTTATAAATTCAAAATTCAATTTCAAGCTACCTAAAGGATGGCTATTTGTTTTGGTCCTATTGCAATTCTTAACCGGTCTCTCTTCTTTTCCCGTTCCCCAATTGGAAAGAAGAGTGATGGACCATGCAGGTATTTTATCTGAAGCAACCATCACAAAACTTGAATCAGATCTGAAACAATTTGAAGCGGATACCTCCAATCAAATCGCAGTCTACACCACTCCGAGCCTCCACGAGGAAAACATAGAAGAAGTTGCAATTGAAATTTTCGACGAATGGAAGTTGGGACAAAAAAACAAAAACAACGGAGTCCTCCTCCTCATTGCACCTAACGAAAGGAAGATGCGGATTGAGGTAGGTCGGGGACTCGAAGGTGCATTAACAGACATACAAGCAAAACAAATCATCCGTAATGAAATTAGACCCAGTTTCAAATCGGGCGATATGGATGGAGGAGTCACTGCCGGCGTCAATTCCATTATGGCAGCGATTCGTGGAGAGTATGCTCCTTCAGAGGATGATGTAGCAACGAACAGAGACAATAGTTTTTCTGATGTAGCACCTTCTGGACTTGTTGGCGGAATATTCACATTCATTTCTATGTTTATTCCCGCATTTGGTGGATTGGTATTTACGATTGTAGGACTCTTTGTCCTTTATCCATTGTTAGTTTTTATCTTTGGCGGAACAGCAGCTCTATTTGTTGCCATTTTTCTTTTTATTTTAGTTATGATCTTAAAAAGAATTTTTGGATTTGGACAAGGTGGCGGTGGGTCTGGGGGTGGCTTTTACAGCGGTGGTGGTTGGTCTAGCGGAGGTGACTCTTGGTCCTCAGGTGGAACAGACAGTTGGTCTGGCGGTGGTGGAGATTCTGCAGGTGGCGGTGCCTCAGGTGACTGGTAAATGAAGATTCTAGCAAATCGCTGACCAAATAAAGTAAATTCATTTGAATCTAAATCGATCGAATTTGAAATGACCTGCCACTTTCGCGCATTAGGTGATTTCTATAAAGATAAGTGTGGAATCATCCTTCCATTGCGATTTGTTCATTCTTTGGAATAACATCGTTTGAATGGAAGGAATCACTTCAGAAAATGGTAAGGAAACTGTATTTTGAATTACCTCTGACAAATCGACCCAAGCCTGAACACCATCGGATTCGTTTAACTCTTCAAACAATCCATCGGTAAATAAAAAAATTCGATCTCCCGATTCTACTTTGGATTCCAAAATTCCATACCTGTAGTGTTCTAAAATTCCAATTATGGGGCCTGTGTTTTCCAACTTAGTGAAGGTTCCATTTTTTTTCATATGAATTTGATTTTGAACACCACCTCCCGCATAACGAAGTATCTTTTGATGGAAATCAAAATCCATGACGAGTGCTGGGAAGTAAATCTGAAGGTCCGCATTTTTATCGTAAAAATGTTGGTTCATATAGAACAACAAATCATTTGGCCGCATGGCTACTGCAGAAACTCGTTCAAACTCAGATTGAATCATCATGGAATAAAGAGCAGCTTGTAAACCGTGTCCTGTAGCATCACCCAAAAAGAATCGGTAATAAAAATCTTGAATTCTTTTTACAAAGTAAATGTCTCCACCTACTTCAGCGATCGGTTTGTATAATAAATCCACTTTGAGAAAGGGGTCTACATCAGGAAGTTTGGTGACACTTTGAATAATGGACTTCGCAAGTCTCATATCTTTGCCTATCTGATCCAGTTTTCCTTGAAGTTCCTCTGTTTTATCTTTTACTCGTGTTTCCAATCGTTCGTTTAAATCAGTGAGTTGGTTTTGAACTTTCTGTAATGTTTTGTTTTTATCGGAAAGTTCTATGGCTAAATTTTCTGCTTCCACAAATCCCTTTGAAAAATTTCTGGCAATGTATACTGATTGAACAAAAAACATCGTAAAAATTCCAAAATGAATCGTAAGTGGGCTATGAATGATTAGATTATTAACAAGTATATCGTTGATAAAACTAGCAATGAAGATGGCAAAACTAAACAAAAATAATACGGCCCCTGATAATGAATCACGTATGGCTCTCGAAATCACAAAAAAAGTATAAATTGCACCTAACAAAGTAAATATCTGAAACGGGACCATCAAATATGTATAAAACGAAGATCTGGTGACTAAAACTATAAAACAAAAGGCGAAACCTAAATACTTTAAAAACTCATATACCCTTCTCGAAAAGTAAGGTTTGAAGAGCAAATAAACGTATCTTGCAAAAATAGGTGTGATCAAAAAGAAACTTAAATAACTTAACTTTAAATGGATTTCCCAAGGTAGGTCTGGATATAATTGAATTATATATTTATTTCCAGTAATAAACACCCGTAAGGCGACAAGAATACATGTGAGCGCAAACCAATAGGTAAAAGGATCTTTTTTTCTGTTCCAAAACAAAAACAAATGATAAATTCCCATAAACAAAATGCTACCGACAAGTAACATATCTCTTAAAATTGCGAATTCATATTTGTTATGGATATCGGATGTTCTTCCCAATGTGATCACTTGAGCAGGACCACCCTTTCTATGATGGTAATTGGAAATTTGTAATACGATGGACGTTTGATTTTCTTTTGGAAAAAAATCAACAATACGAGGACGGTATTCTGGTTTTCCTGTTTGGTAGGAAGTGGCGACAACCCCATTCGAGGCAACTTTTTCCCCATCGATAAACAGGTTGTAGGCGGTTTCCATTTCAGGGACTTTTAGTGAAAGAGGAATCCCTTGTAACCCATGTTTGACTTCTAGACTAAAGGTAGCATAACCATCCCCTGCCAGAAATCCTCGATCCAAAAACGATTCTGACCAAATCCCAGGGACGTTAAAAAAATGTGGTTCACGGCTGGTTGGTAAAGAATCGAATTCTTTTGGAGAGATGAGAAGTCCAGGATAGTATTCCCAATCTCCGGCAAGTTCTAGAGTTTTTGCCGGAGAAAATAGATATGATTCTGCCGACAGAAAACCTTTATTCGCTGTTGGTGGCACATCCTTCGCTATACACGAAATCAGTGCCAAAAACCAAACCATTCCGAACCACCGGAGATTCATTGAAATTGTTAGTCTAACAAACCTATAGGCGGTTTTGAACAGGGATGTATTTTCTTTGATTTTCGCCCACATATATTTGTTTTGGACGAACTTTTGAGAAGTCTCCCTTCATACGTTGTTCTCTCCAATGAGCAAGCCAACCAGGGAGTCTACCGATCACTTGCATCACAGAGAACATATTCTTGGGGATTCCCAACGTGTGAAATACGAGTCCTGAGTAATATTCTAGATTCGGATAAAGAAGATTTTCCATAAAATAGGAATCGTTCCAAACTACTTCGTCTATTTGTAGTGCCACGTCTTCGACTGCACTTAAAGTTCTACCTTTGTAGAATTCACGAATGATCTCACGCGCCACTTTGGCACGAGGACTTACGACGTCATAAGCCTTTTGTCCAAATCCATTAGTTTGGATGTTTAGGCCTCCCCGTTTGAATCTTTCGAAATAGTCTTTAACAGGTGTTTTTGTTTTGATGATGTCTTCGATTAGACCAATGGCTGCAGTAGGCCTTCCCCCTTCACGAGCTCCCCACTGAGCCATGATCCCAGCAGAAATCGAAGCAAATAAATTGGCCTGTGTAGATCCTACTACTTGGACTGCTGTGTTGGATACATTTTGTTCATGATCCGCATGTAAAATCCACATTTGGTTTAGGATACGATCAAACTCTTCTGGAACAGAATAATTGTCTGCAGGCATTTTATGCATCATGTAAAGAAAGTTAGTGCAATATGGATTTTTATCCAATGGATACACAAACGGATGGCCGACGGCGTGTTTGTAAGTGAAAGCGGCAATTGTGCGAATCTTTGCAAGTAACCTTGCAATCAAGTCTACACCCATATCAAGTTTTTCTTCGTATTCTTCTAAATAATAACTAGAAAGAGATGTCACCATAACTGATAAAACAGCAAGAGGATTGGCAACACCAGGGAAACCATCAAATAGATTCAACATATCTTCATGAATCATTGAGTGTTTAGATAGTCGACTAGAGAAATCATTTAACTCTTGCTTGGTGGGAAGATTTCCATAAATTAATAAAAACGAAGTTTCCACAAACGTGGATTGGTAAGCAAGTTCTTTCAAATCATAACCGCGATAAGTCAATTCGCCTTTTTCTGGATCACGTCTGGATACTTTTGACAATCCAAGAGCAGTGTTGAACAAACCAGGATCAACAGTCACGAGTCCCGTTTTTCTATAAAAATCGGTTAGGTCGATTCCTTCCTTTCCATCGGTACCAACGATGACCGGTAATTTGTATGTTTTGCCCTTGACGTGGAATTCCACTTCACTCATGAAAAGACCTCTCTCCCTCCTAACTTACGGAAGGGAAGTTAGGAATCTAGAATAATTTAGACTTGGGTGAGTGCAGAATTAAGAGAATCGTGAATGAGGACAAAGTCAGTCAAACCTACAATGTCCATCACTTTGCGAAAGTGGGTATTGAGACCTGCAAATTCGATTTTTCCTTGGTTCTCAGAAGATTTTGTAATCAAACTGATAAGGGTAGCAATTCCTGCAGAATTGATATAAGAAGTTTCGGAAAAGTTCAAAATAACGCGAGTACGTTTGTCAGAAGGGATGGATTCATAAGATTCAACAATTTCTTCTTCGGCTTCGGACGTAATTTCGCCAGATATATGAATCACAGGGAGGTTCCCCCCGTTCTCAAATCCCAACCGAATCTTAAACTCTTCCATCATTAGCTTCCAGGGAAATCCACTGAGAACGCGGGTCAACAAAAATTAGGATTTCGATTTTCTTTCTTCTTTCGTCAATCGGCCGAAGGGTTGTTTGCATTTTCTACAGACAAAGTACACATCAGTCGGTGTAGCTGATATCCCGACAAGACCCATGGCGATCATTCCCCATGCGGAGTATTTTACAACTTTGCGTGCATTTTCGTCACCACGTGTGGTCCCACAATCACAAGTGGGTCGATCGGCTTTTTTAATGATTTGGTTCATAAAGACAAGTGTTCGGCTCCGACCCGTAGGCGGAACCGAAAAAGGCAATGATTAATTTTTAGAAAGGTGTTCTACGTATTTAGCAAGGATGCGAATGTTATCATCACCCAAATGTCCGTAAGCAACCATCGGAGATCCTTTGATTCCTTCTTTTAATGTTTTAGTCACACCAGCAGCAGTATTTCCATTTTTCCATTCCGAAGCAGGAGCTTTGTAACTTCTTGGTTTTGGGTTGAGAGCCGCAGCAGCCGCACCATCACCAGCACCTTTCTCACCGTGGCAAGAAGAGCAGTTTTGTAGGTAGAGTTCTTCCCCTTTGGCTAGCTCAGGATCTGCACTTGCGCCAGATTCAACAGCAGCTGGTGTTTCTTCTTTTGGTTTGGAATCGCCACAAGCTACCATCACAAATGCGAAGGAGAGTGCGAATAGAGAGACTAAGACTTTTTTTGAGTTCATTTCTTACTCCAAGATAAGGTTGGCTCCAGTCTCTCACCCTTCTTGTCTTTTGAAAAGAAGAAATCACTGTTTTTCTAAAAGATTTGAAAGAGCCTTTTCTAAATTTTGAAACTGAAACTCATAACCTGCAGAAAGAAGTCGTTCAGGAAGCACATACTGCCCTTTGGTCACTACAACTGAACCTTCTCCATAGAGCGCTTGTATGGCGAAAGAGGGAACTTTAAAAATGTTAGGACGGTGGAGAGTTTTTGCCAATACTCGAGAGAACTCTTCGTTACTGACAGGAAAAGGTGATACCAAGTTATAAGCACCTGATGCCGATTCTAACTGCATTAAGTGTAAAATGGCAGAAATAAAATCCAATATATGGATCCAACTCATTCCTTGTTTTCCGGAAGCAATCGAACCACCCACTCCCAATAAAAAAGGAGGGACCATTTTTTCCAAAGCTCCTCCTTTCGGAGATAGAACGATTCCAGTTCGCAAAACCAAAGTACGGATGCCTGCGGATTTTAATAAATTGGTTTGGTTTTCCCAATCCACACAAAGTTTCGCAAGGAAGTCTTCACCTGGTGCAGAATTTTCAGTGAAAGGTAAATGAGTTCCATCACTCATTCCATAATAACCAACGGCACTTGAATTGATAAAAACTTTTGGAGGAGATTTTAGATCCAAAACACGAGCAACAAGTCCTCTGGTAAAATCAACCCGGGAAATTCCGATGAGTCGTTTGCGTTCCTCCGTCCACCGAACACCCGCTATTGGCTCTCCAACTAAGTTAACGATGGCATCCAAACCTTCTAAGTCTGCAGTTTGAGGCAAAATACAAGAAACAAATTCCAATTCAGGAAAGGAGGAAAGTGCAGGAGGTAAGGAAGATTTTCTCGAAAACACTCGAAAACGATGGCCCTTACGAACTGCCGTTTCAATGAGCGATGTACCAATAAGGCCTGTACCACCAAGAATCCCAATTTTCATTTGATCTCCATTTGGATAGAATCATAAAAAAAGAAGTAGCCCATTTTGTGAGTAAACATAAATTTTTCTTTCATATGAGATCCGTTGTTGTCCTTCCCATTCTCTTCGCCATTTCTCTTGTTCTCTTCGGGAACTATTATCTATTTTCTGGAACTAAAAAAAGCATTGAAAGATACAAAGAAAACCCACCGTTCCGTATCGAAGATGTTACTGGATCTGGTGGAGTTCATTTTCTATTAGACAAAGATAAAAATACTGTTTGGAGAAAGAAACAAAATGCAAAGGAGGATTTTGATTTTTTCTTAGAAATGAAATTGTCCCATTTTTGGGAAGGAAGTATTTTTTTACCGCGTAAGTTTCAAGATCTAACCGTTTATGCCTGCCCCGGCGAATCATTACCGGCTTTTCAAATGCGATTTTTGTTACGTGAAAGCATCAATGTAGATAAAGAACTGAGAATGCCCAAAGATGAACTAACATTTGTTTACCGGTTTGAAGAAAAAAACAAATCGCAAGTTTCCATCCCCCTCTTGAAACTTCCAAAATTTCAAAAAGAAACCAACTACCCTAAAAATATCTATATCTTGACACCGGAGTTTAAAATTCTTTCTTCGGAAGGTTGTTTATCGGAAGTAGAACTTAAAGAAATAAAGTAACTTGTATTCTTAAAAAGATTTTAAGTCACTTGGTTGTTTGATTGTTTTTCTATTTCTGCTTTTAGTTCGATTATACTCATATACAAATTGGCAAATGTTGTGAGTTGGTTCATAGCATCTTGCAGGCCTGCCTTAAACAAAAGTCCGTTGTCCATATGTTCCCGAAAGATGGTAAGCGGATTTTCCGCCTCCATACTTTCTACCGTTTTTTGGTAGGATTCCATAAGCTCTTTTTTATCTGATAAAGACTCAGGAACTTTCCAACCATTGGACAACCGACTCATAAAAAACTATCTGCCTTCGACTTCCAGAAGTTTGGTGGTCTTTACGATCAGACGAGTGACAATATAAAAAACTAAACCAAAACCAAAAAACCAAGTATGGAATGGTTTCCAAATCCCAGTAATGTCTGTGGCACGAAGTATTGGTTCTTGGAAATAAACTTGAATTAAATCAAAAACAGTAAAAACAACAATGATTCCAAACAAACTTGGGTATTCACGTTTCCAAATATTTCGAAAAGAGAAACCTAAATTAGGTTTCACATATCCAGAAAGTCTAGGAATGAAAGCTGGTGTTTTGTCTGCCCACTCCAAATATCCTTTTGCGAATTTCCCACGAAGGAAGTATTCTTCTGCGAATATAATCCTTTCGTAATATAGATAAAAGAACATGATGTAAACGAGAGCAAAAGCGAAATCCCGAAGAATAAAAACTGGCCCGAGATACATCAGAAAATTCCCTACATAAAGAGGGTGTCTGACTAACGAATAAATTCCTGATTGGTTTACCACATCAGCAACTTGTTGTTTTGTGTTTCTACCCGAAGTGTTTTTGGGTGTGTATCCAATCGTAAAACATCTAACAAAAAGTCCCGCAAAACTTACAAGAAATGCTCCACAAAGCCAATATAAATTGGAGTTATAGTTACCTTGAAAATAAGGGACATACGGTAGATACAGTAAGGAAAGGAACAAAATGACTCCTGGAATGTAGGAGCGCCATCGGAAGAGAAAATTGCCTTGTTGGTTGAGTTCTTCTATAAGTGCCATGTGAATTCGTACTTGCTTCCTTTGATTAAGTTGTTAGCATTCGTCCTATGTCAATCAAATCCTTTATCCCTGCAAAGTTCAATCTCCCGGCTTTATGGTTTACGGATCTGACTCTTCCCGTTCTCAATAAAATGGTCCACAATCTAGAATCGATCGAGATCTCAGAAACGGACCAAAAGACATTAAAATCCTTTCAAAAAGAAAGATTACTTTATATCTCCAATCACCCAACTACCAAAGAACCTGGTGTGGCTTACCATTCGGCAAACATCATGGGTTCAAGGTTTCATTATATGGCCGCAAGAGAGGTATTTGAATGGGCTTACGGCTTTGTTGGTGACTTCATCCAATCCATAGGAGCCTATTCTGTGTTAGCTGGAGCACCGGATCGTGAATCACTCAAAGCATCCAGGGAAATTTTAGCATCATCAGGAGGGAAACTCGCCCTTTTTCCAGAAGGAGAACCCACGAGTGGAATGAACGATACCCTCCTACCCTTCCAACCGGGGGTGGCCCAATTAGGTTTTTGGGGTTTGGAAGATGCACTGAAAAAAGATCCAGAAGCAAAAATTTGGATTTTACCCACCTTCGTTAAGTACAGAATGACCGGTTCGATTCAATCCATGCAAAAAGACATTGATCAAACCATTACTAAAATGGAACAGAAGTTAGGGATCGAAAAGACCGGAAAAGACATCGTCCACAGATTTTTATCTGTGGGAAAACGAATGATTGAAAGAGAAGAAAAAGAATACGGAGTACCTGTCGAAGAAGGAAGAGCCGATGACTTTGATTACCGACTGGGACGAATGCGCCATGCCATGCTCGACAACATTGCAAGAAAAGCCAACATCCCCAAGTGGGACGCGGATGCCAATGCCATCGAAAAACTACGAAGGATCTTAAGTGTTCTCGAAATGGTGTCTGTCGGAATGCCCGATCCGAATGGCGATCTTCCTAGTTTAGAAATGGCCACTTGGGCAAGAAAAGCGGCCACCAAAGCCTACGATTTTATTACCATTCAAACTGCCTATATTAAAGAACTACCGAGTGCGGAACGATTGTATGAGTTTTTGTATCGCTACGAAAACGAACTTTTTGGAGAATTTAGACCCAGACCTCACAAAGCAGTCGTTAGATTTGGAACACCATTCACGATCAACGAATACTTAAGTTCTTATAAAGAAGACAAAAAGAAAACGCTAGATTCCATTACAGAACGTCTAAGAAAAGAGTTACAAACAATGCTTGTGGAAGAAAAATCCAAATCCAACCCTTTGTTTCCGAGCCAATATATTTTTTAATGGAAGCCTTTCGTCCAGATCAAGTAAAGGATTGGGTCACCCAGTCTAAGCCCATAGAAATGACAACCTATGGTGCTTCCAAAACATTGGATGAAAACCTAGTAACCATATTGGATTCACTTACAGAAAAATATGGAATTTCAGACTTATCGGCAATTCTTTTTACTATCGTTAAAGATCTAATCCTCAATGGCTTTAAGGCCAACTTCAAAAGACTTTTCTTTCAAGAGAACCAACTAGACATTCACTCACCCGCCGACTATGAGTTAGGTGTAAGAATGTATAAAAGCCTGATCCTTTCTGGTCGAGGAAATACTTTCGAACCATTAGCTAGGGAAAAAAATCTCTATGTTCATATCAAAATTGAACATAACGAAACCCAGATAAAATTTGATGTGAGAAACAACACAATGCTTGTCCGAGGAGAGATGCAAAAAATTAGAAACTCTCTATTACATGCACAAAACTACAATGATATTATGGAATACTATATTGAAAGAGGAGATAATTCGGAAGGAGAAGGGATTGGGATCGCCCTTTGTGTCATCCTACTCAAGGGCGAAGGCCTTCCTACGGACCAATTTCGGATCTACCATGAGGATGGAGAAACGATAGCACAGCTTACCATCCCGCTAAAGAAAGGCTAGCCCAAAGAACCATTTCTCAGATTTTGGATTTATGGGTTCTGCTACTGTCCTCTCGAATGATTCCATTCCTAATGTTCTCTCCGACATCGTTGCCAATGAATCAAACCATGCGCTTTGGTTAAATACACTTTCTCTTTTAGAACATTTGGGTTCTAGAAAAATCCTTCTCACCCAATCCAGCGAAGAAACATCGGAAATGATTCTAAGACATGCCACAGAAGAAGCAAGGCACGCTCTCTTCTTTAAAAAAGCTGCCCGCACCATAAAGCCCAGTTTCCAATGGGGATACCAAAATTCCGCTCTGGTCCGGGGGACTGCGGCAAGAATTTATTTCGCAAAACTAGATACCTTAGTTCGCCGGAGTTTACGGAAAGTGTTTACTGATGAAAAACAATTCACCTACCTTGCCTATTTGTATACCACCACTGTCATCGAAAAACGGGCTATGGTCGTCTATGCAGCCTATGACGAAATTTTGGACAAAACCGGCTCTCCCATTCGCCTAACCAACCTGATTTTAGAAGAGGAAGGCCACCTTTCCGAAATGAGTTCCGAAATGTTCCGCCTTGACCCGGGGGCAAAGGAAAGATTGGCAAATTTAGAGGCCGAAGAAGCGAAAATTTTCAATCGATTCTGGCTCCAAATCCGTGAATTCTCACTGAATTAAAAAAGGCTTGCGG
Source organism: Leptospira terpstrae serovar Hualin str. LT 11-33 = ATCC 700639 (assembly GCF_000332495.1). Lineage (NCBI taxonomy): Bacteria > Pseudomonadati > Spirochaetota > Leptospiria > Leptospirales > Leptospiraceae > Leptospira > Leptospira terpstrae. Next base: position 81,493 of record NZ_AOGW02000011.1, read on the forward strand.
AAAAAATCCGAGCCTGGTTTTCTTCAACCATCTTCATGCGACATAATACTATTATTGGATCTTTGAGAAAATGGGATTAGAAGTCTTTTTATTGCCTTTTTTGGCCAGTGTTGCGGTAACCATTGGGCTACGTCGTTTAGACAAATCCAACACCAAACTGTCCCAACTCAAACGTTATGCGTCTAAATTGACCGACGAAATCCATGGAGTGGCTCTTCAAAAAATCCAATTGGTAAAAGATGCCGGAATTGACTTAGACATCCTTGTGAAACAATCCCGAAAAGTTGCCGAAGACATCCAATCTTTAAGTTCCGAGTCCCGCGACCTCTTCGAAAAAATCCGAGCGAGTAAAGACTACCTATCTTCTTTATCAGGAGAGATGGAACAAATCCAAGATTTGAGTACCCAAGTCCGTCGGGAAAAACAATACATGGAAGAAGGACTCTCTCAAATCAATACCCACAAACGAGAGTTACGTGAAGTTTCCGAAGACATGGAATCCCTTCACAACGAATCCATTTCAATGTTGGATACCTTTCAAAATAAACTCAACCTGAGAAGTGATGAGATTTTACAATCTGTAGCTCATAAGATGGTGGAGCTAGAAAGTCTACTTGAAACTAAATCAGAATTTTTGGACAACTCACTTTCTAAAATTGCAGAGACAGCTCGCGAAAAACTTTTATCTCACGCAGAAGTGATGGTTGGTGAAACTGCTGGTCGTCTGGACCATGCACGCAAGGAAATGGACTTATTACTCGAGTCCATGAAATATGCACAAGGAGATTTGGATGTTCGCCTAACAAAGTTTGAAGATACGTCCTCACTTCTTTCTGACAAAGTAGATAAATTTGATGAAAGGTTAGAAGAAAAATACCAACGTGCTTCCGGCAAACTAGACGAAAAAGTAAACCTTCTCGATAAAAAAATCCAAGAACGTTTTGATTCCATCTTTGACCAAGTCACTCATACGAAAGATTCGTTTATGAAGGGCCTCTCCCAAGAAACAGATGCTATCAAACGTGAAATTGAAGATCTCTCTTTGGAAACACTTTCCAAACGAGATGACATCATCAATGAAACCAGAAGACAAGCTGATGGAATCAACCAAACCATTATCCAATTCCAAGAAAAATATTTGGAAGCGGAAAACAAACTCCTACGCCAAGCAGACATTCGCAAACAAGAGCTGATTCGTGAAATAGAAGCTTTCTCTGAAGAATTCCACCGCATCTCGGAAGAATTAAAAGAAGAAGCAAGTTCATTGAAAAAAAGTGCACTCCAAGAACTCAAAGATTTCGATCGTGAGTTGGATACTGTTCGTTCTAACCAAGAGACGGTGATCAAAACTTCTCTTTTTGAATTAAGAAAAGAACTCGAAGAAAGAATGCATTCTGATTTTCAAATCCAAAAAACAGAGATGGAATCGGATTTAGAAACAGTACAGTCCCAGGTGAAAGACTTAAGTGAATCCATAACAGCACAAACGAAAGATGTAGATGAATATGTTGAAGAATTAAAATCTGCACTCCGCGAATCAGCACATGAAATTTTAGAAACAGCAGAAGAAAAAGCCAAAGAATCGGAAGAAATTGTAACCGAAAAGATTCGAATCGCTAATGCCAATTTAGAGCAGTTTGTTAGCAAATGGGAAGACGAACTCGCAAAAATGCGAGACGACCAAAACTATAGCATTGAAAGATTGCAGGACCGATTAAAAGAAATCCATGTGGAAGGAGCTGACCTACTCGGTGAATTCCAAAACCAATTCCAAAAAGCAAAATCCAATTTGGAAATGGCGGCAGAATCCAAAACCAAAGAAAGTATTTCTCGTTTGGAAGATGAGGCAAAACTTGCTCGCAGCGAAGTGGATCGAATCCTCAAACATTTAGAGGAATCGGGAGAATCTTTCTTTAATTTACAAGAAGAGAAAATGGATAGACTCAATGAAACCATTGATTCGAAAATTTCCCACCAATTGACAAAACTTTTGGACAAAGGAAATATCCAACTCGGCCAACTCGAAGAAAAAATTACAAATCACCTAAGTACAGTTCGTCGCAATTTAGAAGAGAGTATCAAACGTTCCAAAGACGAATCCAAAAAACAAATTGAAACTTACCAAAGAGATTACGAAAAATCATTCAAAGAAATTGCGAAAGAAAGCCAAGACTTCTTAAAAGAAAGTTTGGAGCGTTTTCAAGATTTGAAATATGAGATCGGGAATGGTCTGCAAGATCTAAATGATACCAAGGAAGAAACTCTCTCCAGTTTCCAATCCGAAATGGAAACACTAAAAGAGGAAATCCTTACTCTTTCCAGCGAACTAGAAACAGTAAAAGAACATTCTGATTTATTTGCTTCCGCCAAACAAATTGCAGACGAATCCAACCGGGCCGTAGAAGAAATCTCAGAAGCCTTACAAGCCTTAGAAAAAGGCAGACCTGATCTTGACCTCTACCAATCGGCAATTTCTGAATTTTCGGAACTTAGAAAAGAAATCGCAAGTGAACTAGAAACTCTAAAAGAAGCTCAGTTCCAAACAGAAGATATCGACAAACAGGTACAAATTCTTGCATCGAACCTTGTCCATGTTTCTGAAACTATGGAAGGTTTTGAACAAAGCTTAACAGAGATTACTTCAATCGAAAATCGAGTGACCAAACTCACGACAGAACAATCGAAAATTGAATCCTTCCTTTCTTCCTTACAAGAATCACAAGACTCTGTTTTCCATTTGGTCGAAAACTTAGAAGGCCAAAAACACAATGCACGGGAACTCCAGGCTCGCCTCGACATCCTTGACCGCGAAATCGAAGTGGTGGAAGCACGGGAAAAAGAACTTACCGAAACCATCCGCCAAGCGGAAAACCGAACTTCCTTCCTTGTGGAACGAGAAGCACAGATCGATTCGGTGGAACGCAAGTTTGATAAAATTGAAGAGCTGCTAGGTGACCTTTCTGACCGCCACCGCCAAATCCTTACCCTCCAAAAACGTTTGGAAGACCTGAAAGAATCCTCAAGAGAAACCAAAGACGATTTGGAATCCCTCCTGGGAGAAGCAGACGAAACCTTCGAAAAACTTTCCGAATTCCTGGATATCGTTCAGGGAGCAATGCAAAGCCCCGCTCCGACTGGAAAATCGGACCGAAAAGTTTCGGGAAATCCCCTTGTCGAGAGAAAAAGAGCGACCATCCAGAACCTCCACGACAACTACCAATGGTCTTCCGAGGCAATTAGTGAAAAATTAAATATTGAAAAATCCCTCGTAGATAGCATCCTCGGAGTTAGAAAGAAATAAAACCGAGGTATCCATGTCCGAAGAACAAACAGAAACAACGTCGAAGGAATCCCTAATTGTCACTTCTAAAGTGAAAGCATACATCAAAAGTAAGGGATTTATGACTTCTGGCGATGCGATTGATGGAATCAACGATGAAATCTACCGACTGATCGACAAAGCTTTGGAAAGAACCTCTGCAAACAAAAGAACAACGGTTCGGTCCACAGATTTCTAATCCGTGATTTACATTAAAAACAAATCAGAAATTGAAAAGATGAGGAAGGCGGGAAAATTTGCCGCCGAACTCCTCGTTTACCTAGAACCTTTCGTAAAAGCTGGGGTCACCACCCTAGAACTAAACGATTTGGCAGAAGCTTTTACCAAAAAAAACGGCCACAGATCGGCTCCTCTAGGATACAAAGGGTTTCCTAAATCCATCTGTTCTTCCATAAACCATGTGGTTTGCCATGGAATTCCTAAAAAAGAAGATGTCCTTGCCAATGGAGACATTGTGAACTTGGACGTATCCCCGATTGTGGATGGATACATTGGAGACACCTCCAAAACCTTTATCGTGGGGGGAAAATCCTCTCCCGAAGCAGAAAAACTGGTTTTTGATACAGAAAAAGCCATGTGGGTCGGAATTGAGCAAATAAAGCCAGGAAACCGGATTGATGATATCGGTAACGCAATCGATGATTTTTTAACTCCTTTGGGCTATGGGATTGTGCGGGATTTAATGGGACATGGCGTGGGACGCAATTTCCATGAAGAACCACAAGTGCCTCACTTTCGCTCTCCCAGAAAACTAGCAAAAATTGAAGCAGGAATGATCTTCACAGTCGAACCCATGGTCAATTTAGGAACTTGGGAAGTGAATTTTGATAAATCCGACAAGTGGACCGTCCGTACCAAAGATGGAAAACTCTCTGCCCAATTTGAGCATACCATACTTGTCACAGACAAAGGGTACGAAATTCTAACAAAAGTTTGAACAAAAGGTTCTTGCTTTCGCATTCGATTTGTCGTCTAATTCCAAGAGAGGATTTTTTATGAAACTAACCATCACTCTATTTAGTTTATTTGTCATTACATCTGCATCATTTGCCATTTGCCCTGGAAAAGAAAAACGTTCCTGCCCAGGAAAAGACAAACTCGTCGAGTGCCCACACGACGGAAAGTAGTTCTCAATGAATAAAGCCATCCTCTTCGTCGATGACGAACAAATCATTCTGATGAGTCTGAAGTCTCAGCTCAAAAAACATTTTGGGAACGAGTATCGTTATGAAACGGCCCAAAATACAGAAGAGGCGTGGTCTATCATCGAAGAGTTGGCAGAAGAAGGAATCGACATTCTCATCATCATCTCCGATTGGCTCATGCCAAACCAAAGAGGAGATGAGTTCCTTCGAGATGTACACAAAACTTATCCAGGGATTAAAAAAATAATTATTTCTGGTCACATCGATGAGCTTTCACTCAATAAATTGCGAGGGGAAGTAGACTTACATAGTTTTTTAAACAAACCATGGTCTGAGTCGGATTTAATCAAAAAAGTAGAAGACGCCATTGCGAAGATTGCCTAGGTTTTCCTAGGAAACCTCCGCATGTCTCAATCAATCATTCAAAACACAATCGACGACTTAGAATCTTTACGTTCTAAATCACCACTCGTTCACAACATTACAAACTATGTTGTCATGAATAACACCGCGAATGCACTTCTTGCTATTGGCGCCTCTCCGATTATGGCTCATGCCATCGAAGAAGTCGAAGAGATGGTTACAATCTGTTCGGCAACGGTCATCAACATTGGAACTCTTTCAGAACCTTGGATCCAAAGTATGGAAAAAGCAGCAGCAAAAGCTGTTTCTATTGGAAAACCACTGATACTGGATCCTGTGGGTGCCGGAGCGAGTAACTTGCGTAATATGGCAATTCGACGAATCTTAGGTGCAGGTAGCCCGAGTATTGTTCGAGGAAATGCTTCTGAAATTCTATCCACACTCAATTCTTCTGGAAAAACTAAAGGAGTTGATTCTACAGATTCTTCGGATTCAGCAGTGGATTCAGGAAAGTCTCTTTCCAAAGTCACTGGTGGTGTGGTTGTGATCTCAGGTGCAACAGATTATATCTTAAGTGGAACAGACAAAGCGCAAGTGAGAAACGGTGACCCTCTCATGACAAAGGTAACTGGTCTTGGTTGTACTGCTTCTGCTATTTGTGGTGCCTTTGCTGCCATACAAGCAAACCAATTTCGTGCTGCCACCTCTGCTATGGCTGTGATGGGAATCGCCGGAGAAATGGCAAAAACCAAAACGTCTTCTCCAGGTAGTTTCCAAGTAGCATTTTTGGATGCACTTTATGAAATAAGTCCAGATACCATAAAACAAAAGTTAAATGGTGAATAAAATCAATGGGGTCTATTTGGTAACAGATAGACCTCTTTGTTTCCACCATAATTTGGCGGAGGTAGTGCGACTTTCTGCCCTTGGGGGAGTAAACCTTGTCCAACTTAGAGAAAAAGAAACAAACAGCCGTCAATTTTTAGAATTAGCAAAACATATAAAAGAAATCCTAACCCCTTTTCAGGTCCCTCTCCTTATCAATGACCGCATTGATATTTGTTTGGCGGCCGGTGCCGATGGTGTCCACCTTGGCCAATCAGACCTTCCTTGGATGGAAGCTCGTCGTCTCCTTGGATCTTCTGCCATTATTGGTCTTTCCTTGGAAACCAAAGAAGACTATCATTCTTTGATACAAACAGAACCAAAACCTAATTTAGATTATATTGCCGTATCTCCCGTATTCGATACGGCCACCAAAACCAATACAAAACCAGCTTGGGGATTAGAAGGCCTCCATTGGTTAAGAACTCAAACCACAATTCCTATTGTTGCTATCGGCGGAATTAAAGAATCGAATGCGAAATCTGTAATTGAAGCAGGTGCCGATTCGCTTGCAGTAGTCAGTGCGATTTGTTCGGCAAAAGATCCGAAATTTGTAACGGAAACTTTATCGAAAAAATTCCATGCATAAACCGAAACCATTTGGTAGTTTTATTCGTTAGTATCTCTTTGTTGTAAATTCCTATTCCAAATTTCAAAGCCAATCCTTTCAATCGGTGAATCCTGAAAATAAGCACCAAACTCTTGTTTTGTGAGATGTGTTTTTTCAGTAAATTCGGGATCTGTCCAGAAGGCTCTGGGTAAAAATTTTGGCTCCGTAGTTTCAACCCGGTTCCGTTTAGCCACATTTGCATTCCAAGGGCAAACTTCTTGGCAAAGATCACAACCATACACCCAACCCTTTCGGTCCCATTGCAAAAATGATTCTGAAATTTCCGAAGTTTCTCTATCCTCGATGGTTAAGTAAGAAATACATTTTCTTGCATCTATTTTATATTCTTCGAGGGCTCCTGTAGGACAAACATCCAAACATTTACGACAACTCCCGCAGTGGTCCGTGACAATTTCTTCTGGATCTGGTCCACCTAACTCTAAATCGGTTAGAATGGTGGAGAGAAAAAAATAAGACCCTAATGTTGGATGGATCAAATTTGTATTTTTTCCCTGCCAAACAATCCCCGACTCTCTTGTCAGGATTTTTTCAGCGATAGGCAAACTGTCCACGGATTGACGAAATTTATGACCAGGAAACTCACTGCGAAGAGTCTTTAAAATTCGATTGCCTTTCTCTTTTAAAACACTATGATAATCAGAACCTAACGCATAACGAGAAACTTTGGATTCCATTTGGGAAACAACTTGCTCTCCCTCGTTTGACCGGTAAACAAATCCAAGACAAATCACAGAACGAGGGGCAAGGCCCAAATTTTCAAAACGGTTCCGAATTCCCACCGCATGGTCTTTGGCAAACCAAGTCATATTTCCAAACCGGTTTTCCAAAATCCATTCCTCTAGATGTTCTAAATCGGAAGCAGGGATTTTTGCCTCTGCAAATCCAACCAAAGAAAAACCTTCTTTTTCACAAATGGTTTTAATTTGAGAACGAATCTGATAGATTGGATTTGTCATGGGTGAAAAGAAGAATGAAGTGTATCTTAATGAAATTAAGTCAAAGTTGCCAAGCCATTTGTATGTCCATGTCCCAAAACTCGTTTCCTTATTTCCACAAATAGAAGCCCTAGTCACCCTTCCCCAAGGAATTCCAGACTTACTACGAAAGGGAATTTATTTTGCATTACTGCAATCTGTGGTTCGTCTCATCGACAGAAACACGGACCCGCTCCTTCCAGAAATCCTTCCTGAATATGGGGAACTCATTCGTTCTGTTTCCGAAACCTATTCTATTTTACATCCGGAAGCAGAGTCCAACTGGTTAGACGAATGCATCCAATTTGGAGACAAATCTGCTTATCACTGGGAGTGGAAACATTTTGATTCGAGAGAGTTGTTCTAGGTTACAAACTTTCCTTTTCTAAAGATTTTAAAAAATCTGGTGGGATGGGTTTTTTGGATTTGGCTCGGTAATCAAAGTAAACTTGCACAGTCTTTGCCGAAACATAAAGAACATTTGTTTTTTGATCTCGAATCTCGTAAGAAAATTCCCAAGAGGTAGTGCCAATGGAAGAAACCCACGTCTCTACAAAAATGGAAGCACCAGGTAAAACCGAGGCCTTTAAATCCATTTCTACTCGAGCTAAAACAAAAGGAATGTCATCTAGTTCTGATACCGATAAGTAACGATTGCAAAAATCTAATCTTGCTAACTCTAAATAGGACGAATAACTAGCGTTATTGACTCTTCGCATGGGGTCCATGTCATTAAATCGAATTTGGATATCAGTTCGAATCATAGTGTTTTAATCAAAAGACAAAATCGAATCCAATTCGTCACCTCTATGTTTCTATTTTGTATTGGATCTGGACCGATCGTAATAACCTTCGCGATTCAGGACTTCTTCCATAAATTGGATCTAAAAAAGACTTTTTTATTTTATCTTTGGAAATTCCCCAAGAGACCAAATTTTTTTCTACAATGAGAACTCTCTCTTTCACTAAACGTCGATTTTTTGCAAGATTGCCCGATGCATCAGCCGAACCAATGAGTGTAACATATTCTATTTGGGATAAAATACCAGAGTTAAAATGGAATCGTAACGAATCCATCGATTGTTTTTCCAATTGAGAGGAACCAGCAGCAAAGAGAACAGAAAATTCCCGAATCGTGGATTCCGTAACATTTGTATTTTTTTCAAAAGTGGAATTTTCCAATCCGCGTAAAATAGGTGCAGACCCTTTATTTTTTGGACTGTTTGTCCAAATCCAAAGGAGAAGAAAGCCCATTCCGACTAACATTAGGGATATCCAAACCATTACCCGTTAGACTCCCTACTGATTCCTGGAAATTAATTTCAAACTAGTAGACAAAATGATTAAAAAAAAGTAAACTATCAAGTTATGAATTTATTACGAAAACTTTTTATAATTTATTCATTGTCAGTGGGGACATTCTTCGGTTGCAAACCTGCGGAACTTTCCAACACTTGCGATGCGAAAACAGATGCTTTTTTATATGCAACGATCATACGTTATGTTACGGGGGATCGTTCCCCTTCTTGTCTACCCTCTTTTGATTTCCAAGATCTTTGGGGAGTGTTTATGCCAACGCCACCGTCAATCGTAACAAGTATCAATGCGATGACTAGTTATAACGACCAAATCATCATTGGGGGAAGTTTCCAATTCGTAGGCCCTTCTACTGGTAATGTTGTTTATTTAGAAACAGCCACGGGGAAGGTACTACCCAATCGTTATTGTCCTTATTTAAAAGTAGTGGGAACTACGGGTATCGCCATTTCTGATGGGTATGGTGGTTTTTATATTGGCGGTGAATTCTTTGCAGTCCAAGGCGAAGAAAGATTTAGTGTTGCCCATATCCTTCCTGGTTGCCAATTAGATCGTAACTTCAACGTTCTCAATGATAATAATAAAAATATTTATAGCTTATTACTAGCAGGAGATTTCCTCTATTTAGGCGGATATTATACGGACGATAATAGTGGGTATCTGGTTCGTGTGAATCGATATACCGGAGCCTTGGACACTTCGTTCACTCCCAATCCGAATACCCTAGTGTCCGATTTAGAAACCGATGGGGACTCTCTTTATGTTTGTGGAGATTTTACGAATATCGGTGGTTATGCGAAAACTGGTTTAGCGAAGTTTTCTCTCTCCACCGGTCTTATCATATCTTCTTTCACGACAACGATAAACGGAGGTAGTTGCTTAGACTTGCACTACGGAACCGATGCCAATGGAAGTCCGAATATCTATGCCGTTGGTGATTTGACAACCCCAACATTTAGTAGAGCCATATCTTTTTTTCCCGATGGGACTTTAACCACTTGGAATCCAAATCCCAATTTTAAGGTCAACTCCATCCAACAGTATAACAATATACTTTATTTAGCGGGAGAATTCACTACCATCAATGGGGGAACCGCAGCTGCCAATTTAGTATCTGTGAATCATAGCACAGGGACTGCCATAACCACAAATTTCGGCGTCAATGGCGTTGTAGCTACGATTCAAATCATTGAAAATACATTATACTTAACCGGAAGTTTTACCGCTGTGAAATCTGTTCCGAGAAACTATGCTGCGGCACTTTCTTTACCCGATGAATCGGTCACTGCCTTTGATCCGAACTATGATGGTAGTTTCAGCAATCCTGGTTCGGGGATTGTATCGGCAGGGAACGGGGTCGTACTTTTCACTTCCAGTCGTAACACGGTGAATGTAACCGCCCGAAATAATTTTGCCGTTTTAGATGAAGTGACAGGAGCACCGATAGAAGGAACACCTTACTTTGATTTTCCGATCAAAGCCCTTCATAGAGTGAACAACCGACTATTTGTCGGAGGGAGTTTTACCAATATTGCAGGCCAGGCTCGAAACGCTTTTGCCATTTTGGATCTACCCCATTACAATGTAAGCCCTATTAACACCGTCCTTACTGGCTCCCCGGAAATCCGCACGATCACGAGCGATGAATCACAAGTTTATGTAGGAGGAACAAGTTTAGCCAATGTGAACGCTCAAGTTAGAAACGGTGCTTTTGCTCTGAACTTAGGTGACCTTTCCGTTAGTGGATGGAATCCTAATCTCAACGGTAGCGGAGAAAGTTTTCTCGTTGTGTTAGACCTGATATTTCTCGGTGGCTTGTATACAGGGATTAATGGTGATGGTGTCACCACTAGCTACCAAGCCGTGGACAAAGTCACTGGCACTAAACGCAACATTCCTTCTTCCACCAGTTTTCCGAGTAGTGGTGTTTATGCGCAAAGCTTAGCAGGATCAAGAATTTTCCTAGGGGGACAGTTTACGACGATTGGTGGCGTCAGTTACAATAACATTGCTGTGTACAATCTTGCAACACAATCTTACGAACAACCTAACCCGGTGTATGCCGACAATATTGTAAACCATATTGCAGCCTATCCAGATGGGAATGTATTGATTGGCGGATCCTTCACTGCATTGAATGGTGTTGCTAATAACTATTCCCTAGGGGTCTTCAATAGTAACACCAATACTCTTTCTCCTTGGAAGGCATCTATCAATGATGTGGTTTATACATCCATGTATAAAAATGGAAAATACTATCTTGGTGGCGCATTTAGCATAGCACACAAAAGAAGTAATGGTGGGCTCGTTCGGTCTAGTTTGAACGAATGATTACATAACAGACGTTATTCTGTATTTACAAAATTCTTAGATTCAGATACTCAAATAAGATACATTTTTTAACTTAGAATCTTAAGTAGAAATGCTAAGATTTAAGAATTTCAAAAAACTAGACATGAATCTATAGATCTTAACTCTGTATCTATGCGCCGAATTCTTATTTTTTTATGTATTTTTTCCGTATCATTTACTTCTCTGACTCTCTGCAAACCAGCGGAACTCCAGAATACTTGTGATGCTCGGTCAGAATCCTATTTATTGGCAAGTTTAGTTCGGTTTGCCACAGGGGACAGATCCGCTTCTTGCCTTCCCGCGTTTACCTTTCTTGACCAATGGGGAGTGTATGGATCCACTACCTCCAAGGTTTATAGCATCACAAGTTATAATGACCAAATCATTGTGGGTGGTGATTTCACGTTGACCGGTGTCGCTACTGGGAGTGCTTCCATGGTGGATTCTGTCACTGGGGCAGTGGTTCCCAACCGGTTTTGTCCTCATTTAAAAGTAAAAGGACTTAGTAATGCAGCTATTTCTGATGGGTCTGGTGGATTTTATATCGCAGGTGATTTCTCCTATGTCCAAGGAATCAAACGAAGCCAAGTGGCCCATATTTTACCTGGTTGCCAAGTGGATCCCAACTTTAATCCAGCAGAAGACCAAACGAGATACATAACAGCCTTGCAACTATTAGGTGACAATTTATATGTAGGCGGTATGTTTACCAGTTGGGATTCTAGTTCTCAATCCAATATTGCATCTCTCAATCGTTATACGGGAAAACTCAATCCAGAGTTTATCACCGGTACTTTTGATAATGGAGTTTTTGATATTGTCAGTGATGGATCGGCCTTGTACGTCGGTGGGCATTTTCAAAACATTGGGGCAACACCTAGATATGGACTTGTGAAATTATCTCCCAACACGGGAGCCATCGATTCGACCTTTACAGGCCAAGCACCTGTCGGTGGTCAGGTGAATGATTTGTATCTCGGAACGGATCATACAGGCACACCAGTGCTTTATATAGTCGGACCATTTACCGGTCGTGCGAGGTCTTTTTATTTAAACGGAACTCAAACAACTTGGGCACCAAACCCAAACTTAGAAGTATTCAAAATCCAACAATATGAAAATACAATTTATTTGGGTGGCGATTTCACAACCATTGGAGTCACTCCTGCGAATTACTTGGTGGGTGTAGACAATCAATTAGGTGCGGTCAAAGAAAATAATTTTGCCATCAACAATTATGTAAGAAACTTATCTGTCATTGGAAATAAACTTTATGTCCTCGGTGAATTTACTGAAGCCAAAGGCCAAAAGAGAAACTATGCTGCTAGTTATGATTTACCAAGTGGGAGTCTAAATATTTGGGATCCCAATTTGAACTCTGTGATCTATTTTCCTGCTGGAGATATTGTTTCTTCTGGATCTTCACTTCTCATAGCGAGCAATCACACAGCAGTTAATACCAAACTCCGAAACCATTTTGTTGTATTTGAAGAGTCAACGGGTTCACCCATAGAAGGAACTCCCAATTTTGATTTTCCTATCAAAACCTTACATAGAAAAGGCAATCATCTTTTTGTTGGTGGGAGTTTTGAAAACGTAAACGGAACGCCAAGAGTTGCCTTTGCCATTTTAGATTTGCCATCTTATAGTTTGAATCCAACGAATCTAGGAGTTTCTGGCAGTTCTCTTGAAATTAGAACGATCACAAGTAGCGAATCTCAAATTTTTTTTGGCGGAGCCGGAATGACTACAGTCAGTGGACAGTCACGAAATGCTCTCGCCTCTATTAGTTCGGAAAACCTGATTCTGACTGGCTGGAATCCCAATTTAGGACCAAATAGCGCCACATCCCTTCTTGTATTCAATGACGCCGTATTTGTGGGAGGTTTATACAACACTCTCAACGGAAACAATACCATAAGCAATTACAGAGCAGTAGATACAAATACTGGGTTAGCATTAAACTACCCTTCTAACTCAATCTATCCCAATAGTGATGTATCCGCTCAGGCTTATTTTAATGGTAATATATATTTGGGTGGGATATTTACTACGATTGGTGCTGGATCATTCAGTAATTTCGCCATCTATGATACCATCAATCAATCTTATATTTCACCTAACCCAATTTATGCGAATGGATTTGTAAATTCTATCGCTGTTTCGCCGGAAGGGAAGGTAGTCGTAGCCGGTTCTTTTACAGGACTCAATGGTTCAACAAATTCAAACTACTTAGGCGCATTTGATAGTGGAACAAATACTATTTTACCATGGGCCCCAAATTTGGAAAATACCGGATACGCCACCCATTATCGAAATGGGAAATGGTACATTGGTGGTGAATTTAAAAATGCATTTAACAAAGCGTATGGCGGCTTATTCATAAGCGATCTTAACGAAAGATAGGTTCTTTGAGTCAGATCTTCAGATCTATTTCTGTTTTTTTGGTTTTCTTTTCAGGATTTTTAACATTGCTTCTTCCCCTTTTTTGGCACCAAGGAGAACTGTTTTATAAAGTTTCGTGCGAATGGTTGTTGTCAGTTTGACCGGTAGTGGTGCATCCGGTGCTACAGTGATGATCTTGACTCCGCGCGGAGGTTTGACTGCAAGTTCTCTTGCAGAATTAAAATGGAAGTGGTGGAGTTTTCGCATTAACCTACGAATGGCTCTATGTTTTGGGAACGCAAGTAAACTTGTGAAACGAGTTAAAGGACCTGAAATATGGCGGATCGGTGAGTTCATAATCACAACAATTTCTTTATATCCCGCTTCTATGATATCTTGAATCGGAAGAGGATTTAAAATGGCCGCATCCGAATAAAGTTTTCCATTTAACCAATGTTTACCGCGAGTTGCAATAGGTAAAGAAGTAGCAGCTTTCAAAAGATCAAAGATATTAGAAGAAGTGGCTTTGATATACTCGATAGAATGAGTGTGAAGGTTACTCACTGCAATGGCAAAATGAGGAACATTTTTTCTATCCAAAGTTTCTGATTCCAATCGAACTTTTTTACGAAAGATAAAATCAATTAAGTATTCTTGGTTGAGGAGGGTTTTTCCTTGGAAGGGATGGAAAAAAGATATGAGTTTACTTCCCGACAAATCTCGGTACCAAACTGCCAGTGCTTTTTCACTTTTTACTGGTTCTTCCTTGGGCATGGAAACATAATAAGCGGCGGCACAAGCTCCAGAAGACACACCCACCACCAAATCAAAGTAATTGGGTCTTAGGAAACGATTCCAAGCATACAAAACACCACCAGAAAATGCCCCTTTCATCCCTCCCCCTTCCACGAGAAGCGCTCTTTTGGAGCCTTTGGCCTTAGGAAGTTTTGGGTGGTTAGAAGATTCGTTAGAGGATGGAAATGGCACCATAATGTCAGAGTCTTCTAGCCCGGTTCCGGTTGCAAAAAACTATTCAAACTAGAGTTCAGATTTCTATTCTTAGGGGAAACGCGAAGCAGAAGTGAGTGATTCCTAAGACCAATTCGAATTTTGGAAAAAATTTCATACTCATACAATAAATTTCACTACGTACGCAATTGAATATTAGTATGCTCGGAATCAAAACGTTGGAGATCGAAGTGAACGGAACCTTAGTCAAAGGTTCTCTGCAACTGAATGCAAGAGGAGCATACCAATTGGACTTACTTTCTCCTTACGTAGGACCAATGTTTACGTTCTCTTTTCCGAAAATTTACCATGCACTTTGGGAGGGACATATTTCCGAAATCGATGGTTATGCAACAAGCCACCTCCGCACCCTCTTCCATAAATGTGAAAACATCAAAAAGGAAGTGCCTAAGTTCGAAAAAGAGTTAAAAGAGTTTTGGTTAGAACTAGAAACAATCTCAGTACTTTCCCCACTTGAGTGGAATGAAAAATGTATGTTTCTCAAAAAGGCCTTACAAGAGGGCTATATGGATGCAGACACATACGAAAAAACTTTAAACGATCTAACCTTTGTCATGGAAAAAAAATATTTAGAAAGAGAGAAACGCTGTGAAGTGTTTTTATCTCAGTACCTTCCCGAGTATTCTCACCTACAAAATCATTTTTCATGGATTCACTTCTGTTATGAGTTAACAGAAAAAAAGCACCTACTCTTGCTTTAATTTTTCGTTTTTCTTGCCAAAGAGAAGGTCTTAGCTTTACTTTCCATTAGATACGGAAATTTATTTCCGTCTCATAAAATGGAAATCGGAAACTAGCTATGCGACCAATGGATCAAATCACAGGGAAAGACCAAAAACACCATGTGATATTACACTATCTAATGAATCAGGAAATGAAAGCGAATTGGAATGGGCAAATCCAAACCATGACCGTAAGACAGGAATTACCTGGAAGCGATGAGATATTGGTCGATTGGTCCGAAGCATGGGTTCTTGCAGAAGGAACCACATTCATCCTCTCTAAACTTTTAGCTCGTTACTTAGAACTTCATTGCACTTTTATAAAACAGATTTCACCTACAAAAATCCAGCTCCATGTGGATAAAGTTCTCATCGCTAAAAAAGAAAGATTAAATCCACGTTTTTCCATCACGGAAGAAGGACTTGTCAATGTAACCAACATCGTAAGTTCCAAAACTATCATTGAAGCCAATATGTTTAACATTCCGACTCTAGTGCGTGTTAACTTTGAAGACTATCGCAAACGTATGATGGCAAGATCCGGTGAAGCAGGCACCATGGATATTTTTAAATCGGGAATGGAACGTAAGTTTGATGTGGTAAAATCCACGCAAAAAATTCTCTTCATCAAAGATGCAAGTAACGCAGATAGTTACAGGTCAACGGAAGAAGGGTTTATCAATTACGAAGACGAAATCGACGAACATGTTGATAAACTTGCAATGGCAGCTCGGGACAAAAAAATAAAATCAGAACTGATTGTTCCCATCCTCTACAAAAACGAATTAGAAGAAATTATTCCCATTGGATACTACTGGTTACAAACCAAAGATAATATCATTACCAATGATGATTTGACGTTCTACCAAACACAAATTGCAGAAATGATCGAAAGGATCAAAGATGCAAACCTAATGACTACTGTCGAAAAATTCCCTGTTTTAGATTTGTCAGTCACTGGACTTAGGCTTCGTGTTGGAAATAGTAGTTTGGTGGAAACACTGCCCAAACAAAAAGGAATTTTGTTAGAATTAGTTTTTAAACTGCAAACCCCTTTCCGCTTTTTTGGCAAAATTGCTTGGGCAAAAAAGGAAGAATCCGGAGATTTACTGGTAGGTGTTGAGTTTTCTGGAAAACGAACCTATGCTGAAAAAGTTCGTTTCGAAGAAAACATCGAAATCATCAAAAATAACGGGAAATCTGCTGCCTAAAACGCCTGCGGTTTTATAGTTTGATTGCTTTTGTAATTTTCGGAATTTCATAAGCACAGATATAGTATAACATCTTTAAGTCGATGTAGTCATAAGCTCTGGCCAAATCCTTTTGCCAAAGGTTATCAATTTTTTCCCAGGGTAAGTTAGGGTACTTTTGTTTTTCTGAATCAGGGATCTTTAAGGATTCGGTTTGGATATAACGAAGCATTTCTTCGGCAAAAAAACTATCGTGGTCCCCTTCTTTGAATTCTTGGATTTGGTTTCTGAAGAGGAAGGCTTCAAGCTCCCGGCAATAGAAAATAAACTCATGAAACATTTGGTTACTCTAAAATGAGACAGTCTTTGGAACAGTTTTTTTCATTGGCAAAGAAATCCAAATCCCAGATGCTTTCACTACGTATGAAGATCCGTATCCAAGCAGCCTTATTTTTCCTTTTTGTTTTGGTCTTCCCCATCCAATCAGCAGAAAAGGACTTCCAAATCATTGATCTCGTTGTGGGCAAAGGGGAGGAAGCTTTTTCCGGATCCTATGTAACTGTACACTATGTAGGCAAACTTCCCAATGGAACCAAGTTTGATAGTTCACGTGATCGTAACCGTCCTTTTGAATTTAATTTAGGTGCGGGAGAAGTGGTCAAGGGTTGGGATAAAGGAATCAAAGGAATGCGAGTGGGTGGAAAACGCAAACTCATCATACCTCCAGAACTCGGTTATGGTAGTAAAAAAGTAGGAAACATTCCTGCGGACTCCACATTGATCTTTGAAGTAGAACTGTTAAAAATTTATTAAATCCTTTAGTGTTTCTCCGCAGATTAGGGGGATTTATCGTTCTCCCTAGTTACGAATTTCTTGACTCAGATAAGATTGATTCTAAGTTGCTGTGACTATGGAATTATTAAAAATCCGAACGATTGCCCTACTCTTTGTATTTGGTCTTGCGCTGACCCAATGCAAACCCAAGTCAGATTCTGACGAAGAAACCTTACTCTTGTTAGCTGCCGCTGCTTCCAAAATTTGTGTGAATAACTCCTTTACGGGTTCGACTGTTGTGAACGCAACTGCCACTTTAGATACCAATACAGATTGTATCACAGGAATGACCTCTTCTATGTCGGCAGACCTACCGGCTTGGATTCGAAACAACTTTAAATGTGCCGTAGGATCTGTTTCTGGATCCAATTATGTATTCCGATCACAAAATGTACCGAACAATAAAAGTTTTTATTTTGGAACTTCTTCTCCAATGTATGTAGCACTCGCTGGTGGACAAAAATCTGCAGGAAACAACCAAATTGCATCGCAGTGTTTGGTGTACACCATTCCTAGTTCTCCTGCTGCCAAGTCTGGAGCTTTAGTGGGAACACAAAGTGGATATGCCTCAGTGGGAATTACAGTCAATGGCCTAGCGATCTTCAACAACGCGGCAGCTCCTGGTGATACTCTTGCGACAGAAGCGCAAACCTTTGATACATTTAATGGCCACCCACAAAGTTCTGGGGTTTACCACCACCACTCTCAACCACTCAATGTAACTAATAACAATGCAAATTTGGTGGGAGTATTGATTGATGGATTCCCTGTTTATGGATTGCATTGTGATAATGGCACAGCTGGAACTGGTGATGATAATGTTCCAGGAACCGTTGGACCAGCCCTTGATGCCAATCATGGACACACTGCTGCTACTGTGCTTTTCCCAGGCGGAATCTATCACTACCATTTTGCAAGTGACGCCACTGCAGGAATTAACACTTTAATTGGTTCCTCTTTCCACGGAACTCCGGGGACAGTTTCCAATTAAATTTCCTGATTCCAAGAGAGAGGCCGTCCTCTCTCTTTTTCTCTCACTCATTCTTATTTCTTGCTCTCCGCTTCGAGTGGAAAACGGGAATCCCGATCTTTCCGAAGATTCCAACCATTTCCTTCTTTACCAAGGAAAACCATTGAATGGAATTTTTGTCCAAACCAATCCCACTCTTTTAGAAGTCTATGAAACAGAATACTACAAGGGAGTTCCTCACGGTCGTTATACGGCAAAAAAACAGAATGGAATTCTTTTAGAAGAAAGAAACATCCGTTATGGACAAAAACATGGGGAACAAGTCAGTTATTTTGAAAATGGAAAACTCAGGCAAAAATCCGAATTTGATAACGGCAAACCCATTGGTGAGTACATAGATTATTTTGATAATGGAAATATGGCCACCTATCAAACGTTCTACGAATCTGGAAAACCAAAGGTTTCCAAAAAATGGAACAGGCAAGGGCAAATCTATATGAACCATGTGTTTATGGAGTCAGGGGAAAGTTTTGGCCGTCCCGGTAGCAAACTTTGTGAACCAGTTCCCGACTCTACAAAGGTCGAAAATTCCAAATGAAATTTTACTTTACCCAACAATCCATTGGTTTGGTGGCCCATTGGAATTTAGTTCCCTTTTGTAATCGCCATAAAACTCTTTTTGCAAAAGTCATATTCACCTTCGTTGTTTTCACTTTTTTAGGTGCAGGATGCAAACCTTCAGAAAGCGAACCAAACTCATTGGAACTTCCCTATTTTTCAGGAAAAGACTTTGATCCAGTTTGGACCCAGACTCCGGAGAAAAATGTAAGTCTCAAACAAGTTCCAAACTCTCTCGAGTTAATCGAACATACAGGAAAACAAATACATCCCAAGGACTGGGCACCAAAAGAAAGTTTGGTGGTATTTTTTTATGCCACCTGTCGGGGGATTTGCCCTCTTATCACAAGAAACATTTTGCAAATCCAACCACAACTCTCCGAGTTTCCTGACTTACAAATTCTCTCTCTTTCTATTAACGCAAAAGAAGATACAGTTCCTGTTTTACAATCCTATCGAAAAACTTATAAAATTGAGAATCCAAATTGGTATTTTTACACGGGAAAAGAAACCGAAATTGAGGCCTTTGCCAAAGAGACATGTGGCGCCGAAATGGAAGGGTACTCTGTGGAACGAGGAAAGTATGAATTTGTTCATACTGAAAATATCTTTTTATTTGATAAAGATAGGTATTTACGAGGCATCTACCGTGCCAAAGGCACGGGCGATATACAAAGGTTAGTGAAAGATTTACGCAAGTTAAGAAACGTATCCCTTTAGTTTTTGATTTTATATCCGGTGCGAAAGATAATCCAAGTCACTGTCAAACATAGTGTCAAAAACACAAGGATCATAGAGATACTGACAGAAAGTGCCACATCTGCCCTTTCGAAAAAACTATAACGAAATCCACTGACCAAATACAAAACCGGATTAAACAAACTCAAACGTTGCCAGAAGGGAGGTAACATTTGAATGGAATAAAAACTTCCCCCCAAAAATACCAGTGGTGTAATCACAAGCATTGGAATCATTTGCAGTTTTTCAAAACTATCCGCCCAAATTCCAATCACAAATCCAAACAAACTAAAACTAATGCAAGTTAATACTAAGAAAAACACCATTAGGATAGGATGATCGATTCGTATGGGAACAAAAAAGGATGCGGTGATGAGCATAAGCACCCCAAGCATCAAAGATTTAGTGGCCGCAGCACCCACATACCCAATCACCACTTCCCACATTGTCACAGGTGCCGAAAGGATTTCGTAAATCGTTCCATTAAATTTGGGAAAGTAAATTCCAAAGGAAGCATTGGAAATACTTTCCGTAAGTAAAGACAACATCACAAGACCTGGTACAATAAAACTTCCATAATGGATTCCATCGATTTCTTGGATTCGGGAACCAATGGCCGATCCAAATACAATAAAGTATAAAGATGTAGAAAGTACTGGAGAGGCAATACTTTGTAAAAGTGTCCGGAAGGTCCTTGCCATTTCGAATTGGTAGATGGACTTAATTGCGTAAAAATTCATACAGCCTCCTGTAACAACTGAACAAAGATTTCTTCTAGAGAACTTTGTTTTGTACTCAAATCACTGAATTGGATTTTCAGTTTTTTCAAATCATCCAAAAGTTTGGTAATCAAACTACTGTCATCCGATCTATCATAAGTAAACACAAGAGCAGTACTTTGATCCACGAGTTCCAATTCATATTTTGCGAGTGATTTGGGAATTAGTTTCAAAGGTTTTTTTAATTCAATCCGGAGCTGTTTCGTTCCGAGTTGTTTCATCAATCGGTCTTTGTTTTCGGTAAGAAAAATATCTCCCTTACGAATGACAGAGATTCTATCGGCGATCGATTCCGCTTCTTCGATGTAGTGAGTGGTAAGAATGATGGTAACACCTTTTTTTCTGAGAGATTCTACAATCTTCCACATATCCTTTCGTAGTTCTACGTCGACTCCAGCACTCGGTTCATCTAAAAATAATATATTTGGTTCATGTGACAATGCTTTGGCGATGAGTACTCGGCGTTTCATTCCACCAGATAAAGTCATAATCCTTTGGTCTTTTTTGTCCCAAAGGGAAAGTGATTTTAAAACTTCTTCAATGTATTTTGGATTGGCTGGTTTTCCATACAGCCCTCTGGTAAAAGAAACACTGGCCCAAACAGTTTCGAAGGCATGGACACTGAGTTCCTGTGGAACAAGGCCAATGAATGATCTGGTTTTTTTGAAATCTTTTAAGATATCAAAACCACCTACTTTCACCTCACCAGAGCTAGGTGACACTATCCCACAGATCAAATTGATGAGTGTGGTTTTTCCTGCTCCATTGGGACCAAGTAAGGCATGAATTTCGCCTTCTTTTACTTCCCAATTCACATCCTTTAGGGCTTGGAATCCGTTGTCATACGACTTGGAAACTTGTTTTACGGTGAGGATAGATTTCAAACGGTTTCGTCCTTCCAGCCAATGTCTGTGAGGAAGTCGTCATAACCCCCGTCATAAACAAAAACTCGGTCATCATCGAATACTATTAGTTTTGTGGCTACAGCGCGCAAGTGCATTTCATTGTGAGTCACCATGATTACAGATCCATCAAAGTTATCAATGGCCTCAATCAGGGAGTCACAGGACTGCATGTCTAAGTGGTTCGTAGGCTCATCCAAATATAAAAGGTGGCAAGGTGTGACTAATATTTTACCCAGTAACACCCGACTCTTTTCTCCCCCGGAGAGAACCTTGATTTTTTTTAAGGCAAGGTCTTCGGAAAACATAAGTCCACCTGCAATGTTACGAGCTTTCCCTTCAGAGCAGTTCGTATCAGCACTCATAATTTCTTGAACCACCGTATTACTTTCGTTCATGTTCAGTTTGTTAGTTTGGCCAAAATACCCTTCCTTCAAAATAGGATGTTTTTTGACTTCCCCTTTGACGGCATTCAGTTCACCAGCGATTAACTTGAGTAATGTGGACTTTCCTTTTCCGTTTTTCCCGATGATACAAATCCTATCTTCTGGACCTACACTGATAGAAAAGTTTTCAAATAAATATGGGGAATTGCCATTATAGGAAAAGGTAACTTCATCCACACTTAACATCTGACTTGCAGAGAAGGGAGCACTGTTGAAATAAAGTTCCATATCTTCTATATTCTCGAGTGCTTTCATCTCACCTTGTTTTTCTAATCTTTTGACTCTCGATTGAGCCCGACTTGCAAAACTTGCTTTGGCTTTAAACTTTGCGATAAAGATCTCTTCTTGTTTGCGTTTTTTTGCTTCGTTTAATCTCGTCTTTTCGTAGATCTCTTCTGCTTGGTTGATTTGAGTGTATAACTTTTCCGTATCCCCTTGCACTTTGATTGCCTTAGTTCTGTGTATCGCTACAGTATGAGTCACAACACTATCCATAAAACTTCGATCGTGTGTGATGAGGATAATTTCTCCTTCCCACTCCCTTAAAAATTCTTCTAACCAACGTATGGTGACAATATCCAAATAGTTGTTTGGTTCATCGAGTATCAGCATGTCCGGAGCCGAAACAAGAAGTTTGGCTAAGTTCATACGGATTTGGTATCCACCTGAAAATTCTTCAGGACTTCGTTCCATATCCTTTTCTGAAAATCCTAAACCAAATAAAATTCGTTCTACTTTCCAAGTTTCGTATTCATCACCTTCTGGGAGACCGAGGGCACATTCTTCTAACACAGTCGGTTTAGTAAAAACCAAATGTTGTTCCAAATGCCCAATGCGGTATCCTTTGGGGATGGTTATATTTCCTGAGTCCGGTTCCGTTTTTCCTAAAATGATTTGGACCATAGTTGATTTTCCATGTCCATTGCGGCCCACAAGTCCCACTCGTTCGCCACGGTTGACGCTGAATTGTAAGTCATCGAATAGAACATTGCCGTTGAATTGTTTGTTTAAACCAGAGATTTTGATCATATTATTTCCGAAGGTTTCCCTTGAATATAAAACCAGGATCGAAAAAGAACCGGATACGACGAGTAGAATCGGAAAGAAAATCTGCCAGTTTTCTATTAGAAAGAGGCAACCTTTACGGACATAATGAGAGGGAAAACCACGAGTGAGATTATGGACTTTTTTTCAGGTCTACTTAGTCCGAAACTGTACTGTGCGAACATTTCTTTTTCGTTTCACTAGTTTCCTATGCCTAAGTATTGGCAGTGGAAGTTATGCCAACGGCAACTTACAAGTGGCCTTTGGTGCAGAAGAAAACTATCTTTTGGTACGTTCGCTTGACTCAAGTGTGATTCACTTGGGTAGTGCTGAAGAAAAGGCCGAGTACAAAGAAATCATCGATGAGTATTTGCGTTTCAAAAGTCTCCACATCCAAGGCAAATACGGAGATGCCTATTTGGCAGTACGTTCCACTCAATACAAACTCATCCAACTCTACGATAAAATCCTTACAAAAAATTTGGACTTGGTTCGTTCCGAATTAATTTTACTTGGGGGGAAATCTAGAGACAAAGAAAAAACACAAACCCGGGCTTTTTTACGCCTTGCCCTTCGCGATGCAAGTGAAGCCGAACAAAAGTTAGTGATGGCAAGAAACACTCGCCCACTACTATACCTTTTAAAACTTCGAGAGATGTTATTTGCCTTAAAAATTTTAAAACATGCAGGTAAGTTTGTAATCTTTTTAAATCTTCTCCACGATGGGAAGTTTATGGAATCTATTGAAGAATCAGACTTTGATTCCATCGAATCAGAACTCATTCGTGGTTTTGGAAAAGGAAATAACAAACTTCTTGCACTTCATTATGATAATTCCTTTCTCCCTTTTGGCGAAGAAAGTATATATGAAGGAATGATGACCCAGTTTAAGTCCCCAGAAATCAAAAAAGACTAAAAGACTTCCAACCAAATCTATAAATTGGTTCACGGGTTTGTTTCGTTAGAAAGTGCTTAATTTCTATTTTTTCAGGTGGATACAATCACGGGCACGGTTTGCTTTTTCTTTCGCTTCCTCGATGGTTTTTCCAATTGCCAAACTAACACCCATTCGGCGTTTTCCATCAATTTCTGGTTTCCCGAAAATACGAATGTCCACTCCTCGCATTTGAAGAGCTTCCTCGAGTCCCGTATACACAGGGGCATTGGTTTTTCCTTCCAAAAGAATGGCGGAACTTGCCGCCGGAGTTTGAAAGATTAGTTCTGGAATAGGTAGACCAAGTAAGGCTCTCGCATGGAGGGAAAATTCAGAAATATTTTGGGAGATTAGTGTCACAAGACCTGTGTCATGTGGTCTCGGAGATACTTCGCTAAAGTACACTTCGTCCCCTTTGACAAAAAGTTCCACTCCAAAAATTCCCAGACCCCCAAGGCCCGTTGTGACAACCTCTGCCATTTTTTGTGCAGAACGAAGGGCAGTCTCTGTCATCGGTTGTGGCATCCAAGATTCCACATAATCCCCGTTTACCTGTCTATGACCAATGGGTGGTAAAAAAGTAGTCCCACCTATATGGCGTATGGTGAGTAGAGTGATTTCAAAATCGAAGGAAATAAATTCCTCGATGATCATTTTGCCTTTTCCTGTCCTTCCTCCCGTTTGGCCATATTCCCAGGCCTTTAAAATATCAGACTCAGTTCTTACAAGACTTTGTCCTTTACCGGAAGAACTCATGATGGGTTTGACTACACAAGGAAATCCAATTTCTCGCACCGCTTTTTGAAATCCTTCCTCTGTATCAGCGAAAAGAAATTTAGAAGTTTTTAATCCAAGTTCTTTCGCAGCAAAGTTACGAATTCCTTCACGGTTCATAGTTAAGTTTACGGCTTTTGCAGAAGGGATGATCCGAAAACCTTCGGATTCCAACCGAACTAAGGTTTCTGTATGTATGGCTTCAATTTCTGGAACTACAAAATCTGGCTTTAACTCTCGTATGGTGGCTTCTAATTCTTTTGGATCGAGCATATTGATGACTCGAGATTCCTGGGCTACGAGCATGGCAGGTGCATTGGGATAACGGTCGACGGCAATGACATGAACACCCAAACGGTTCGCTTCGATTGCAACCTCTTTCCCTAGTTCTCCTGAACCAAGGAGTAAAAGTTTTGTAGCGTTGGGTGTAAAAGGTGTTCCGATCATAATCACAAAGATTGGGAACCGGCCCAATCAGACAAACAGATTATGAATCTCCCTCCTTAGAAATCAATCAGGAGAATTACATTAGGTAACGTTTTCCCAGTTTGTCCCTTTGGTAGATATTGGCACCCATCCGAATGAGGAGGTCCGAAATTTCACCTAAACCATCAAAACTATTCGCAATATGAAGGGCAGTGACTCCGCTTGGATCAGCAACGTTTGGATTGGCAGCGGAGTTAAGCAAAACTTCCACTGCTTCCGCATTCCCGGTCTCCGTTGCTTTGTGAATGGGATACAAACCCATGTTATCTGGTAGATTAGGATCTAAACCAAGTGCTAATAATTTTTTTAAATAATAAATATCGGAAACTTCGGTTACAGCAAGTCCGAGTAACAAAGGAGATTCTGATACCAAAATGTCCTTTAGATCTGGATCAGATAACAACAAATCAAAAGATTCTTTATCTTCTCTCGTGATGGAAGAACATAACGTCCGTAACCTAAGATTAAACTTTGTTTTACCTACAAAATCAATTATGTTTTGAATCATATATCCATCCTATCAGTATCTGACGAATCATGATTGTAAAAATGGGACATTTTTTCATACTCTGCGAACCATTCGTTGGGAATGGATCCAGAAATTCGTTTGAAATCATGGTTAAAATGGGACTGGTCTGCATAATGGAATTCCTGGGCCAAATCAGTAAACCGCAGGTCTGGATTGTTTTTTCGGTAGTGTTCTGGGTTTCGAACCATTTCTAGTAACCTGTGCACTGTTCTGTATTCAGAGGGGGCCATTCCCACAATCTCTTTGAACTTACGATCCAATTGTTTTCTAGAAATTCCCAATGTTTGACTAAGACTTTCAATCGAGGTGGAAGGTCGCGTTAGTTCCAAAAGAGCAAACCGAATATAGGCAGGAATTTCGCTTGGTTCTCCTGGATATTGGTCGAGAAACGAAGTAAGTAAATGAACCATTTCCTCTTCAGAATAAACTTCGGAACTAGAATTTCGGTGGAACAAAAATTTGTGATTCATTTCGGAAAATTCACTGGCTGTCTGTTCGGTGCCAATGGCAGGAAAATTGTTTTGTAATTCGTCCCCACGTTTAGAAAATAAAGAATACATTCCTCCTACATAAAAACGGATGGCGAACAAAGAAAGATCCGATTCTGATAAAAGCCGCCATCGTCTCGTTTGTGGGCCCACAATATGACATTTGGGCAATCGAATGAGTTTCCTATCTTCCGTTTCTACCAGCGGCGGGTTTCCTAAATGAAACACCATCTCACATTCGTAAGATGGCAAAATCCAAGGAAGTTCATGGACATTCACTCCTCTCCAAATCCAAAATTCCTTCACAGAAGATTCAAATTGGGAGGGAGGTTTTAAAAAGGTAATGTCCAATGATATACTCACTCTCTTTTGTTTTATTTCCAGCGACTCATTCGTAATGCATTGAAAACAACCGATAGAGAACTGAATGCCATGGCAGCTCCACTCACCCAAGGAGCGAGTAACCCCGATGCGGCAATGGGGATTCCGAGTAAATTGTATCCAAGAGCCCAACCAAAGTTTTGCCTGATATTAATCACTGTATCTTTACCAATATGTATGAGGTCGACAATTCTTTGAATGTCTCCATTCACAAGGACCACATCTGCAGTGTTAATGGCAACATCAGAACCTGTTCCCATGGCAATCCCTACATCCGCTGAGGCAAGTGCAGGAGCATCATTGATTCCATCACCAACCATAGCCGAATGTACTTTGTCCGTTTTTAAGGTGGTGATAATTTTTGCCTTGTCTTCAGGAAGAAGTCCTGAATAAACAGCAGAAATCCCAACTAAACGTGCAATCTTTTCGGCTGAAGTTTGGTTATCGCCTGTTAGGAGGACAGGTTCCACCCCGATGGATTTTAATTCCAAAATGGCAGCCTTTGCTTCATTTCGTAACTTATCTTCAATGCGAAAAACCACCATAGCTTCGATTGAACCTCTTATGCCAACATAGACTAAACTGGAACCATCTTCTGTCCAAGGTTGAATGGTTTTTTTTATCGTATCAGAAACCAAAAACCCATTTTCTTCAACAAACGTTTGTTTGCCGGCAAAATAGACTTTTCCCTTTTGTTCCGATTGAATCCCGCCGCCAGGAAAGGTTTTTGTAGATACCATTTCAGAGTTTACTTGGTATAGGTTATTTTCTTTTCCATAACCTACGATTGCTTTGGCAAGAGGGTGGTCGGAGGTTTCTTCCATCCTCACAATGTCTTGTAAAACAAGGTGCAAATTTGTGGAATCCAACCCAACATTTGTCATCTCTGTTACTTTTGGTTTACCTTCGGTGAGTGTCCCTGTTTTATCAAATGCAATCCAATTGATTTTAGAAACAGATTCCAAAGCTTCGGCACTGCGAAATAACACTCCCCTTTTCGCGGCACGCCCCGTTCCCACAAGTAAAGAGATGGGAGTGGCAAGACCGAGGGCACAAGGGCAAGCAATCACAAGAATCGCAATACTTGTTTCAATGGCTGAGGTCACGACACCCGGTGTAATCAAAAAATACCAAACAAAAAAATCAATGAGACTAATGGAGACTACAACAGGAACAAAATACGCAGAGATTTGATCTGCAATCCTTTGGATCGGAGCTTTTGTACCAAGTGATTCTTCCACAGAACGAATGATATGCGAAAGTGTGGTATCATTTCCAACTCTGTTTGCTTTCACCACCAAAGATCCACTCCCATTCACAGTCCCACCAAGGATTTTATCCCCCACTGTCTTTTCGACCGGCATACTTTCGCCAGTTAACATGGATTCGTCGGCAAAACTATCCCCTTCCGCTACAATTCCATCCATAGGGAAC
Organism: Leptospira terpstrae serovar Hualin str. LT 11-33 = ATCC 700639; assembly: GCF_000332495.1. NCBI lineage: Bacteria > Pseudomonadati > Spirochaetota > Leptospiria > Leptospirales > Leptospiraceae > Leptospira > Leptospira terpstrae. The sequence continues at coordinate 109,183 of NZ_AOGW02000011.1, forward strand.
CGTTCCCCCGCTTTCACTAAAACCAGATCTCCTAGTTTTAAATATTCATTGGGAACTTCTGTCCAAACCCCATTGGACTTAACCGTCGCAATTTCTGGACGAAGTTTGAGTAGTGCATTGATCCCATCACTACTTTTCCCTTTGGCATAATGTTCTATCCACTTACCCCCAAGGATAAATGTAATGAGGACAGCAGAAGTTTCAAAATAGAGATCCTTTCCAAAGATACTGTACCCATAGGCAGCACTCGTTCCTATGACAACAAGAACATCCATATTGGCAGTTCCATTCCTTAAGGCACGATAAGCAGATTGGTAAAAAGGAAATCCAATCAAAAACTGAACCGGAAAGGCAATGGCCATTTGCACAAACCTATCCATCAAAAAATGTGGCATAGGCATAAAACTTAAGAAACTAAAATGGGTGACCATACCGTAAAACAACGGTAAGGAGAGAAATGCTGAGAGTAAAAAACGGATTTTTAAATTCCGAATATGGTCCTTCTGTTTTTTCTCGGTTTCTGATTGTTTGTTAACATCATGGACAATTGCTGAATACCCGAGAGATTCCACTTTTTCTAACAGAGAATCGACGGTTACCGTAGCATCACTCCTTAGAAAAACAGATTCACGAGCAAAATTGACACGAACTTCAGAAACTCCTTCCATTTTGGATAGGCCCTTCTCAATGCGAAGGGCACAATTGGCACAGGTCATACCAAAAAGGTCTAAGGTTCGTTCTGTGGTATTATTTGACGTTTCCAAGGGAATATCCATCCTCACTCAAACGGTTACGAAGTTGGTTGAGTTCTTCATCAGTTAGAGTATCATTCACAGTGACTAGATTTTCTTCTATGTTAGCAGTTGCTTCTTTTCCGATTTCAGCAAAGGCCTTTTCTACCGTTTTTTTACAATGCCCGCAAGTCATTCCTTCTACTTCATAATGAACCATGATGATGCTCCTTTTTTACTTCTTTCGATACTCTTAGCGGAAGTTTGTATTTTACATCCGCACCTTTTTGGAAATTCCATACAGGAGATAAAATAAGTTCCCCTTCTTCTACCGAACTTCCTTTGGGAATCTCACAATAAAAATGATCAGGATGACCTGTACATTTCAGCGGAAATTCTTTTCCCTTTGCTACTACCTTACCATGCAACTTCGAATTTTTGGAAGTAGGATTTTCAAAATTGATATCAAGTAGATACACCTTAAATCCTAAATTTTGGTAAGGAAGAACTTCAGTATGGAAAGCTCCCGGCATTTGGATTACGCCGCTGTGAGGACCAGGTTTGTGTTCCCCGTGTGCTGCCATATTCTGTGAACTCAAAAACATTGCAAAAATCGCAAGTTTCAGTAAATTTTTGATTGGTTTCATGGTAACTCCTTTGTTAACATAAATCCAGTCTAAACCTTCCAATTGTTGGAAGGTCAATAGCCGATTGTATTTTTTTTACCTTTTTTTATTATTTTTTTTGGAGGATTAGAATGAATATTGGAGAACTTTCCAAAGAATCAGGAGTCAGCACAAAACTCATTCGCCATTACGAAGGCATTGGTTTGATTCCCGAAGCGGGCCGAACTGAGAACGGATACAGATCTTATAGTTCTGATGACATTCATTATTTACGGTTTATCAAAAGATCGAGAGAACTTGGATTTCCTTTAGAAGATATTAAAAGTTTACTTGGGCTTTGGAAAAATAAATCGCGAAGCAGCAAACAAGTAAAACTGCTAGCAGAAAAACATTTAAACGAATTGGATTTAAAACTAAAACAATTAAAAGATATGTCAGATACTTTGAAAAACCTCGTCAAACATTGTCATGGTGACCATAGACCCGATTGTCCAATTCTAAAAAAATTAGAACAAAATTAATGGAACGTGAAAATTAAAGTTTCTGTTTTATAATATCGGATATCAAACGCGTTGCAGTTTCATTTAAGTGAATGTCTTCTTTTTGCAATAGATCAGATCTAAATCTCATAAATTTGCGCAAATCGATTAAGGGAATCTTATTTTCTTTAGCAACGGCTTTTATGTCAGAAATAAAATCGGAATCCGACTGAATCCAGTTCTCGTTCATCTCAAACCCAATTTCTTTGTATATTTGGAATCTGATCGGATCATATTCTACTTCTAAAGGTATATAAACAATTACCAATTCTTTTTTATCTGCTAAGATTTTTTCATTTAATAGTCGTAATGCCCTGGTCCATCGATTAAAATTAGTTTTAGAATATGTTTTGGTATCTAATGATCCAATCAAATAGTCTGGACTTAAGTTGTACAAACCTCGTAACGTAATAAATTCTTCTTTCTTTGAACTAGAGATTTGAGGTTTTTGAATTTCTAATTTGGAAACTCTTTCTAGTTCCAACTCCATACGTTTTTGTATGGTCTGAAAATATTTTGTTTTTAAATAAAGACGAGTTTGTTCCGGAAAAACAAACAACAATGAATGGACATACCAAGTTTGTCTTTTTACAAAATGTAAATAGTCAGGAGTATCCCCTGTTTCATAAATATCGTTTCCGTATACAAAGAGATAAACCCGATCAAAGGAGATATTTGATTTTATAGTTTCGTATAAGGAAAATTCATTTTCAAGTGTAAACCCAGGTACACCGGCATTGGTCCATTGGCATTCTGTCTCGCGATTTAGAATTTCGGAAAAAGTATCTTTCCAAAAAATTCCTGATCCAAAAGTTTGGGAATCACCTAACAATAGATATTTACAATTAGCCTCAGGTTTTAAAGTTCCCCTTCGAATTCCCAATTCTCCAATTTTGCCCATCTCTTTGTCAACCATCCGAAAAAAGGGAATCTCCTGGTTTTTCGGAAAGTGGTAATGGCCAAATGGAGAGTGAAAACTCAAACTAAGAAAATCAAGGAAACGAAACGTAAGGATAATAAAGACAAAGAAAGAAAATACAAAAAGTCCGGTATAAAGTTTCTTTGGTAGAAAGTAAAATAGAGAACGAACTTTTTTCATTGCAGAACTTAGGAATTTAGAAACCATGTACCTGTTTTTGATTCCATATGATACATTCCAAAAAAGCAATTGGTTTCTTCTGCAGTTTCGCATTTTTGGCATTCCTATCTTTCTATTTTTCTGCTAGAGGAATCCTACCTTTTACTGATTTTGCACTCTTAGAATGGCAAATGAAATTAGCAGGCCAATTTATATTTTATTTACCCTACCTCCACCAAACACAAGATCCAAGTTTTTTATTTTTCCCGCTGCCAGATCTTTTTTTCCAGCTAACCAATGGAAAGGCATATTCCACCTTTCCTAATTTCTATCCATTTTTATTTTCACCTATACTTAAAATTTGGGGAACAGCTGGTATCACGATTGCTCAGTTAGTTTTATTTTCTGGTGCCATTTATATTTTTCACCAAATCAAAAAAGATTTTACTGCCACCTTTTTGTTGTTATTTGGCTCTAGTCTCCCCATTTATATATTCTTAATCCACGAAACAGTTCTGATATTTTTTTTAGAAATTTTAGTTCTTTTTTTATTTTCTAGAAATCGGTTTTTTCTCTCAGGAATCCTGTCCGCCCTGATAGTTTGGATTCGTCCAGAAATGTGTATGGTAATTGTTTTAGTTCCTTTTTGTTTTACGAACTACTCGAATATTCTCAAATTTGGTATTTCTTTATTCTTAGGAATTAGTGTTTTTGCATTGGGAAATCTATACACAACGGATTCTATTTTTCCTCTCCGGATGGTAAAAAATTCTAATTTTCAATTTCGAACAGACAATACAATTTATTTAACAAAAATTTGGATCGAACAAGTTCCCATTTTTCTCTTATCGTGTTTTATCTTGATTCGATCTTGTGTTTCTAGAAAAATATCTTATCCAATGATTCTGATTATTTTAGCAACACTTGTTACAATCGTTCTTGCTCCTAATACTGGTGGGCACAATACCCCGCGTTATTTATATGGATTCATACCACTTTATATTCTAATAATGAGAAAGGATATTGAGGTGAATCCATTACTTTCTTTCCGATGGATGTTTCTCTTATCTTTCCTTTCTCTTTATACAATTTGGAATCTGAATGGTCAGATAAAAGAACTAATAAAAATATCCAAATACCAAGCGAATACATTAAACGAAATACGTAAGTTAGATGATTCAGTTCTTATATTTAATAATTCCGATTTTTCTTTTGTTGTTTTACCTTTACTCCAAGAAAACAAAGATTTGCTACTCTTAAGAAAGGATTACGATCCTCAAATATTAGTAGGGTTACTACAAAATGAAAATACAAAATCATTTACCTTTTTAGAACTTCCACCTTCTCCTTATACTCTTCCGAATCATTTCAGTCTTCCTAATTGTAACAAAAACTGTACTTTTTCTAAAACGGAGACCATTCTTTTACCAAATGCTTTACTCCCGATCACCCAAACACAATACCTTAGAAAATAATTAACAGAAAGTTATTTCCCAATTTGTTTTCTCCTTGGATTTTCTTTGGCTTTTGTTTGAATTCGTCATATGAACTCAAAACAATGTCCAACCTGTGGTAGCACCAATTTATACCAAGAATCGGCAACCATCTATCGTTGTGGAGATTGTTTTGATAAATTACCTACAGGCGGAATGGTAGATTTTCCACCTACAAAGGTTTATGGGACATCCAAACAAAACTCTCAAACAAATTCCTTTGGGAATTGGAAAAACCTCATTACTGGAATTATGGTCGCATGGCTCGTGTTAGGTTCTTCTGCTTTTACTTATTATCAGAAACTTAAAACTGGTTTAAATCTCACACAAGAAGAAGAGTCAGTTTCCATTCCAATGGACCTCAATGACGAATCAAAGGAAATCACTCCTGAAGGAGAATTTCAATATAACACTGCCATTCCCGATGGTATTGGTAATGATTATATTGTAGGGAAGTTCACGAATCGAAGTGGACATTCATTGTTAATGCCAAAGTTTACCGTGGAATTACTCAATGCCGAAAATCAAAATTTGGGAACTGGTTTTGGATATGGGGAAAAAAATGTCGTCGCAGATGGTGAGTCCGTCAGTTTCCAAGTCTTAATTGAAAAAGCACCAAGTGATTATAAATTCAATATCCAAGTCACAGCTACAACGATTACTAACGAGACTAACCGGCCAGAACTTTCCTTAAAACAACTTGATTTCAAAAAAAATCAATACAAGGAAATTGTCCTCTTTGGGAAAATACAGAATAAAAGTAATTTTACTGTCAATTTCACAAGGATCATATGTTTACTTATCAACAAACAAGAAAAAACGATCGATTATAACACAATTAGCTTAGAAAAGGAAGATTTTTTACCAAAAGAATCACAAAACTTTGAAATCATTTTTCCTAGGGCAAAAGAGGTTCCAAATTCTTATTACTGCGAAACAGATGCAATTGTAAAAGAAAACACAAACTTGTAGCGAATTTACGGATTCAAAATATAAATTCATAAAAATCCATTTTGGATTTTAATTTAGTCCCAATGTTTATGCAAAACTCTATAAAAGTTATCAATTGATTTTTCTAAGTTATGGGAACGCCAATAAGGGTTGGCTTCCAAACTATCTTGCACAGATTTCACTACACTTCTAGTAAAACTTGTACGATCAATTTTGGACCCTTTTTCCAATTTTTCAAAATTTGTATTTCGGAGAGATAGTTCTTTTTTGATCGCTGTGGAAATGACAACAACCGCTTCATCTGCAGTTAGGCGGTGTTCCATCACCAGTAACTCCGCTGCTTCTTTGATTAATCTCAATTGTCGATCACTGACGGACATATAGAACCAAAACCAATCTGATCACAGAAGAAAATCAAAAACAATTCAGAAACAAAAAATTAAAATGGAAAAATTCTTTCAAAATATCCGATCAAATAAAAATAGTTTTAAACCTTGGCAATTGTAATAGAAATTAAGAACAATGATCTCTCTTTTGATGGACTCAGCGGATTCCGAGAAAGAATTATGTCTACCATCCACCACACAAAGGAGGATGTTGTTTTAGACTTCACTGAAATTTCGATGTCCTTGGACAGCGCTACCATCGGCGAGTTAATGAAATTCCATTCGGCTCTAGAATCACAACATTTACAGTTACAGATACGAGGGGTAAATAAACTCATCCGCACTGTCTTTCGCCTAAACAAATTAGATACAATTCTACATTTAATTGATTAAAACTTACGTAAGAGTACCAGTGTTTGCAGGTCTTTACAAAAAATCAATGGTTAGTATAACTTAAGTGTTTCGTCAGATTGTATATGAAACCACTCAGACTGATTTTCTTTTTATTCCTTCTGACAACTTGTTCTCATAAAAAAACAGATTCTCTCCTATGGCTCATCCCACTTCTTGGGAATTCCAACACAGTCCCAACTCCTGATGAACCGATCGGTACACCTGAGACAAACATCCCTACTACAATCCAACTGAGTATCCTTTTACCGGAAGCAACAGAAATCTTTTGTCCACTCTACGGCGGCCTCTTCATTCAATACACACAAGGGGAAGAAACAACATGTAGCGCTTCGGAACTGGACCCAACTTGTATTTATATGAAAACAAACGAAAACGGAGAACAAGTTCTCTTGGATCCTAGGTCTTATACAGGAATTAATTTTCCAATAAATTTAGAAGTGGGTTCCAATCTTTTTCCAGCAGATAAAAAATCCAATCTATATTGTTTTCTCAGACCCATTCCTTCAGATACAAATCATATTGAAATGTATAGCTTTCAAAACCAATCCAAAGACAGTACATCAAACAATTGCTATACGAATTTAGTAGAAAGTCGCTGTGTTGATTCGTTTCCTATTTTAGGAAGTGCTGAATTTACTATTCCAAAAGAATTTCCCATTGTAGTTGCCGATGGAAATGGGCATGCAGGTTCAAATACATTAGAACTCAAATTCATTACAGAAGAAAATCTATATACTACTTGCACATACATCGGTAACGAACATAAGAGCATTCAAGGATTTTCTGCTAATGCCTATATTTCAGGTAGTTTAGAATCTAAAGGTAAAACTGGAAATTGTATCCAATGTGAATCAAACTACTGTAACTCAATAGATCCAAACACTGGACTTGTCATTCCTACCATTGAAGTAAATCGATTTGTGATTCCAGTAGGAGAAACAATATTGATCAAAGGAGAAATTTCTTTATCGGTGATTAAAGGACAAGGACCATTCAAACATACAGTGCAGTGGACAATCGAAAACTTCAAGCAAGTAGTTAACATTGAAGAAATCAGAATTTTGCCTGCCAATAGTATATTTCTACTTTGGTTTCTAATTCCATCTATGGTAATGGTTTTTTATTTTTATCATAAAAAATGGAAACACTGGATTAGAAAAAAAAGTTAACGAACAGGGAAAACCAAATCAAACTGAACACTTTGTCCGGGTCTAACTTCTACCTTTCCCTTTAATTGTTGGACCAATAAATTCATAAGTTTGATTCCAAATCCTGCCTCAGAATTTTCTAAAGAATAGGAATCGGGAAGTGGTTCACCGTTGTCACTATAAAGAAAAAGAATTTGATGGCCAGTTTTCTGTATTTGAATCTTTATTTCTCCTGTATCTTTTAACAAAAAGGAATGTTTTACAGAATTACAGATTAATTCATTTAATATGATACCCAAATTACTTGCGATGTCAGGTTTCACAATGATGGACTCATCGGAACTAAAAAGAAAACGAATGTCTTTAGGATAAGTTGCTAGAATCTGTCCAACTAAATTTCGAATGTATTCCTTGAGGTCAATTTCATTAGGATTCTTAGATCGGTACAAGCGATCGTAGAGAGCCATCATACTTCGCAAACGACCTGCCGCCTCTTCAAATTGTTCCTTTAGTTGGGGATCCTCATAATAGTTAGATTGCATTTTCAAAAGACTAAAAACAGAAAATAGATTATTTTTAATTCGATGGTGGACTTCTTGCAAAAGAAGTTCTTTTTCTTGTAATAACTGCGTTACCTTTTCCTCTGATTCAATGGTACGAGTGATTAAAGTATGTAATGCAACGAATCGATTAATATTTCCGTCAATCGAACGCAACGGGACTATGGTTGTACTTACCCAATAGATTGACCCACCTTTTGTTCGATTTCGAATCTCCCCTTTCCAAACATATCCACTTTGTATCATATGATACATTCGTTTAAAAAATTCAGGAGAATGAAATCCTGAGTTCAACAAACGATGATTACTTCCTATTAATTCCTCTCTGGAATACATTGAGATTTCACAAAACCTATCGTTTGCATATGTGATATTTCCATTTTTATCCGTAATCGTAATGACGGCATGTTCGTCGAAAGCATATTTTAATTGAGAAAATTCGAACTGAGACATTTTCAATTCGAAAAAACTCTGATAATGTAATTCGGAAGTAGTCTGTACTTTTTTATTTGATTTTGTATGTATCTTAAATTCTGTTCCGAGTTCTTCCGTTATGTCACGAGCAACAACTATGATCTTTTTGATTCCATTGGAATCTTGTTGGAGTTTTCCGCGACATTCACAAGTTAAAAAATGTCCATCCCTATGAGCAATTCTCCATATCCCTTTGGTTTCAGATCCTGGACTTTCTAGAAGTGAAATCTTTGTTCGTAATTCATTTCTATCATCTGGATGAAAAAATTCGTCAACGGAACGACCTAGTATCTCATGAGACTCATAACCTAATTTTTCTTTATGAAAAGAATTTGCGTAACGAATTCTTTCAAATGAATCCAATTCGCAAATTAAATCAGGAATATTTGAGAGTAGTTCGCTATAATTAGTTTGAAACATACCGTTAAATTTTTATCACAGGTAACGAAAACTGAAATGCCACTTTAGTAATAGGACTGTCACTCCATTCCGAATGGTCTATAACATTATGAACAGACAATTTTCCATCATGTTTTTTAAAACAAGAGTCAACGTAACAAAGTCCTAATCCGAAATCTAATGTACCATACTGATCAAAAACATTTTTTGACAATCGATAGAATGGTTCAAAAATTAAATTTTCATATTGGAGGGGGATTCCGTAAGTACCATCTGCATTTGAAGTTGGTTGGTTATAAATCATAGATTTAAACCAGTTGTATTCCACATTTGTTACTAGTGTAATATTAGAATCAGCTTGTGAAAATTTGCAAGCATTGGTAATGATTTCTTTAAATGAGGTTTCTAAGGAAAATGGATTATATGATACTTTAAATTTTGAAAAATTGGGTTTTAAATCGCTTACGAGAACCTGTTGGTTTTTTAGAGCCAATATTGGTTTTAAATCCTCAATCCAAAAAAGGAGTTGTTCGTATAGTTTTTCACATGAACATTCCTCAAACTGCATCGGACTAGAAACCATTAGATCAATATCAGAAAACATTTTTAGTGCTTTCTCTGCCATTTCTGTGTTGATTTGAATTAACTCCATTAATTCAGATTCAATTTTATAATGATTCCCTTCTTTAACAGTAGTATCAGCGACTAATTTCAATAGGGTCACAAGGGCACCAAAACCTGCACCTTGGCAAAAACTATTTTTTAAACTTTCGAACAGGTTTTGATTCAAACGATTGAATTCACCGCCTGCCATTTTTTCTTTCCATTGAATCCATTCCAAATGACCTTCCAACCGAAGTTGGCGTTCTTTTTTGGAAATAGTTTCCATACGTTTCATTTCATAATATTCAAAAGCTCGTTTGAGTTTGATTGAAATTTCATGTTCTTCTAATGGTTTTACTAGGTAATCATAAATTCCTAGTTTCATTACCTTAACTATCAACTTAGGGTCAATATGAGAAGTTAACATAAATATCACTGGTTCAATATCTTCAGTTTTTAATTCCTGAATCAATTCGGCGCCATTTAAACCGGGCATTTCGTAATCAGTAATAACCACTGGATATGGATTTTCAAAATAAAAATCCAAGGCTTGTTTGCCATCACTGGCGAGTGTTACCTTATATCCCAATGCGGACAAACTGTCCTTAAGATATGTCGCTGAAACTAATTCATCTTCAGCCAATAGAACTCGTTTATCGTTCAACTAAACTTCCTAAACTTTCTTAAAAACTATCAATTGTTACAGGTTTATTTTTATTATCCAATGGTCAACTGATACGACCGAATGAATGTTCGAATCAAAATAAAAATCAATAAATTTCTATCTACTTACCGATAGAATGATTCTAAGTTTTATTAAAACGTTTCCTTCTAAAATATTTAACGATCTCTGAGTAAATCACCATCACAACGGTTCCATGAAATGCAAAGAGGTATACATGGATTGGAATCGGCGCAAAATAATAAACAGAACTTAGATCAGTATAAAAGAAAATAGCACAAAGAAATAATGAAAACCCGATGCCTATCCAAATGATTCGATTCGAAAACAAATCCATTTGAAATATAGATTCAGTTCTTGATCGTTTACAAAGTACATTGGCAATTTGAACAGTGATGGTTGGAAAAAAGAATGCTGTAAGTGACTGGAGATACTTTGGACTTGCTTCTGCCATGTTTAATCCGACTGGAGAAACAGGCAAAACACCATTACACTCAGTAAATACAAAATAAAGATAGGTTGATAAACATGAGAAAAATAAAATCATTCCTTCTACAAGATAAGATCTTAAAATAAACTTTATTGAAATCAACTTTTCATTTCGATTTCTAGGAGGCCGGTACATAATTCCTTTTTCCGGTGGTTCAGCTCCAAGTCCCATTGCTGGAATTAAATCTGTTCCCACATCGACAGCAAGAACACCCATAACTGTCATTATCAAGGGAAATCCAGGAAACAACGCCCAAAGTAAAAATGGTATTAATTCTTGTGGATTAGAGTTCAGAACGTACGCAGAAAACTTTCTAATATTATCAAATACACCCCTTCCTTCTTCGATCGCATCAACAATCGTTGCAAAATCGTCATCGACTATGATCATCCTTGCCGCTTCTTTTGCTACTTCTGTTCCCCTTTTCCCCATCGCAATTCCAATATCTGCTTTTTTAAGTGCAGGGCCATCGTTGACTCCATCTCCGGTCACAGCCACAATTTCACCTAACTCTTGCAACATAGTCACAATTCTTAACTTCTGAGAAGGAGACACTCTGGCAAATATCGGTTCCCCTTTTCGAATCCATTCTTTCAAGGCGACATCGTTCATTTTGTCCACTTGCACACCTGTGATCACAACCGGAGTCTCTCCTCCAATTCCAATGGACTTACCTACAGACTCTGCTGTTAAAGGGTGGTCTCCTGTAATCATCAATATCCGAATTCCTGCGGTGTGGCATTTAGAAATAGCATCAGGTACTTTGGGACGAATAGGATCCGCAAGGCAACAATGGCCCAAATACACCATAGAGGACTCTACCGAATCAAATACTGATGAATTCGCTTCTCCCTCTATCAACTTATAAGCAAAAGAAAGAACACGATAACCTTGGCTTGCCGAATGGTCAGATGCATTTTTTAATTTTATACGTTTTTCTTCATCCAATAAAACGACGGATCCGTTTTCATATACATGAGTACAGATCGAAAGAATTTCAACTGGCCCACCTTTTGCATAAGCTGTTGTAAAGTTTTCTCCTTTAATTACAACACTCATTCTCTTTCTTACTGATTCAAAAGCGTTTGTATGAATTCTTGTTCCACTAACATTGGAAAGTTTACCTTGAGATAGATATAACAAAGCTAATTCTGTAGGATCTCCCATTGGTTTTGGATCTAAAATTGCATTATTACAATGATATCCACAACTAAGGAATATTTGGTTTCCTTCTTTAGTTTCCAGCTCCTGTGGTGTAAAGGATTGAGAGTCAAAATAGACTTCAATCACTCTCATTTGATTTTGTGTTAGTGTTCCTGTTTTATCAGAACAAATAACAGTCGTACATCCTAAAGTCTCTACACTAGACAAATCTTTTAAGATTGCGTTTCTTTTGGCCATTCGAGAAACACCTAACGCCAAAGAAAGTGTTACCGTTGGTAATAATCCTTCTGGAACGTTTGCCACAAAAATCCCTATAAAAAAGATGAATGCTTGGACAAAACTTAAACCCGCAACCATGTAACCCAAACATAAGAAAACGATTCCTATTACAAAGGCAAATAACGATATTGAGATAACAGTTTGTTTTAATTGTTTTTGTAACGGACTCTCTTCTCGTTTGATTTGTGAAGTTATACCAGCGATTTGGCCTATCTCTGTAGACTGTCCCGTTCCAAAGACAATAGCTTTTGTTTTTCCTTTGATAAGAGAACTGCCAGCAAAAAGGATGTTTGGCATTTCCAACCAAAGAAACTTTCCCTCTAAAACAACTTCACTGTCTGATTTATATCTTCTTGCCGATGTGGACTCACCAGTGAGAGAAGAATTATCTACTTCTACATCTTCTGATTCAATGATACGACAATCAGCAGGAACAATATCTCCTTCAGAAAGGACAATCAAATCTCCTGGAACTATTTCATCTGCTGGAACAGTAGTTGTCAATCCATCACGAATCACAGGACATTCCTGTGCCAATAACTTACGTAAAGCTTCTACCGCATGATCAGATTTGGATTCTTGAAAAAACGAAAAAATTCCATTAATGATAACTACAATAAAAATTGCGATCCCCAATTCAGGCATATCAACGCCAGGAACAAAACAAAGAATAGTGGCAATCCAAAGTAAGATTGCAAACAAACTAAAAAAACTTTTTAGAAACTTCCAAATGACCGGTGTAGATTTTTCATTTTCGATCGCATTTTTACCAAAAGTATTCAATCGGATGTTTGCTTCGGATTGTGTTAAACCGGTTTGTAAATTTGTTTGTAATTCGAATTCAATTTGCGATTGATTTAAATTTTTGTAACTTGGCTTCATATCTGATTCGCCGCGTTGAACCACCGACAATACCTTTGACTCAGTGTCACAAAGCAGCAGTGCATCAAATATTTGAGGCAGAAGAGAGGACAAGCCATGTAATAGACGTAAATGGAGTGAAGGTTGAGTTTCCGGTATCATTTGAAACAAAATCAAATGAATCAAACGATTTTCTAAATGAATGCCATTGGGGATTAGAAACAAAAAAACTTCAGGTGTTTTGATGTGTATGGAGCGAAAATGTGGAATCAAAATATGAGGCCCAAGACTTCCGAACAGACTGTTCGGAAAAGACTCCATGCGGCTTTGTAAATCTTCCTTAACGGGATCTCCTTCCACCTTACGCAATAATTCTAAACTGACATCATCCCAATTTTGGGCTTTGGGGAGGATTTGAATCGAATTAACATTTAGATACTCGAGAAGCATATTCTAATCAAACCTTCCCCAAACGCAGATTCTATCAAAATATCATCACTTTTTTAATTTATACGATGTATTTACTGATCTTTAGTTTCCTTAAGGATGGTAATTTCAGTTATTGAAAGATATCTTTGCTAGCTTTTGGATAACGAGACTGAATTCCATCCCACCAAACATCCGTACTAAATGCTGCTGATTCAGAAATTTGCCACTTCCCATTTGTTTTTTTGAATAAAGCTTCTACATGACAGCAGTCATAAGGTATTTCTTCCGAAAAGGTGATTTCCTTCCCATCTTTTCTCTTTGCCGTTCCGCGAAACCAAGCATAATCACCAGAGATTTTAAAATGTTCTACTACAAATACGAATTCTTGTTTGAACTCATTGGAAAGATTCGCTCGTAAAAGATCCAATAGGTATGTTCTTTCTTTTTCGTTTGTTTTGGATTTTGATTTATAATCGAGAACAGTAGAATCACCAAAAACTCCCAATGTTAGAAATAGAATGATTCCAATAGAATACAAAAATCGTTTCAAATGAGTAGTCTCCTCTATCTTACCTTAGCATTTTGTATCATTTTAAAAAATAATGATGGGTAAACCATCTGTAAAAACAATCCAAATTTTTCTTTGATCCCAGCGATCACAACCTCACGTTGTTTGTTTGCTACAGCATGTAAAATTCTATGGGCACATAACTGAACCGGTAAACCTGCAGCAATCACTGAGTCCATAGTTCCCGTGGAAGAACCATCTCCTTGTAAGGCATTTTTAGATATATTCGTTTGTATGAAACCAGGATACACCATGGTGACAAAAATTCCTGACTTTTCTTCTTCTGATCGTAAAGAATGAAAAAAACCAACTAACGCGAATTTGGAGGCAGAGTATGCAGATCGAAGTGGGCTTCCAATTTTTCCAGCTACACTAGAGATGACAGCAAAGTGTACATCTTTTTTACCCAATATTTGCGGAATCATTGCCCTCGTCATTTCGGCGGCACCGTAAAAATTAGTGTGCATAATCTTTTCTAGTGTGACTAAGTTTGTTTCCTTAGTCAAAGACCTTTGACTAATTCCTCCATTATGAATGACTACTTTGGGGATTCCATATTTTTGTATGCAACGCTTAGCAAAACCAGCGGTTGATTTGTAATCTTCTAAATCTAATTTTTCTACAGCGTATCTACCTTTTTCTAAATGTAGTACCTTCGCTAAGGCTTCTAAGTCTTTCGTTTTTCGAGAAGCGAGTAAGACTTTTGCTTTCTGTTTGGATGCTTGCGCTACTAATTCTTTTCCAATTCCAGAAGAGGCTCCCGTAATCCAAACCCATTCATCTTGGTAAAACTCGCTCATATGAGGCCCTCTTGTATCTCTGTTCTCTTTTCCTAAGGTTTTCTACTATATAGGGAATTCCCACAACTTGTTTTTCGAGAGAATGGGGATTTCGAACAGAAAGAATACTTCTAAACTTAAGTCCATTTTCAAGCGGAGTTCAAAGAGAACGGACCCAACTAAATGGGATTGACAAACTACAAATTCTATGTACCTCTAAAGTAAGTAGTCAATAAATTGCTTTCCCATCTGGTAGCAGTATTTTTAAATCCGAGACTTATAGAAGGATTCTATGGTAATTCGTTTTCATTTTAACCAAGGTTTCATTCTCCGATTGATTCTTATTTGTGGTCTGGTCACTCAATGCAGGATGGCCGATTTAAACAACCCGAGCGACGCATTCTCTGACGAATTTGCCAAACGATCGATCCTTTCCGAATTTGTTCGTTATCTGCTGAGAGAAAAAGCTCTGCCAGAGGCTCTTGCCGTTGTCCTAGTAAAAAGTTCAGTTCCTTATGAAACTGGTCTCCGTGTTTACAAAGTGGATACAGAAAGTGGAGTTCAGGATGAATACGTAAGTGATGTACGTACTGCCAATACCTCTGCCTTTCCAGGATGCACTCCTTACCGAATAGGAGTACCCCCACGTTCCAGGGACATCATTACATTCACAGGTAGTTTGAGTGATCGAGTTGTTGTTCATAGATACAGTTCTGAACGTACTCTCACTTTGCTTCAAGACCAAGCAGGAATCGGGAGTCCGAAAATAATGGGATTTAGCGAAGATGGTAAGACTCTTTACCATTCTAATATTGTGGCAAATCCAAATACAATTAACAGGTGGAGTCGCGATTCAGAATCAGGATTTCTAACTTCAAACAATGTTGGAAGTTATCCATTTGCAGTGGGCTGTAATCCTTTAGCAATTAAAGTAAGCGAAATAGACAATCTAATCGTTACTATTAATTCAACTTTAGTACCGTTCGGGATCCATGTTTTGAAAAAAACAGGATCGGACAGTCTTTCCTTAGTGGGAGGGGCACCGGTCACTCTTCCGATAAATCCCTCGTTCCATGAAAATTTATGTTTAATTGAATCGAAACGATTACTTTACAGTACTTCAATTAACACAACAACACCGATTTTTGGTTACCGGTATGATAGTGCAGGTAATGTAACTTTACTTCCAGGATCTCCTTTCTCTGCAGACTCTGCTATGACTGCTCACGCTCCTAGCTTTACAGGTACAACGAGTTTATCTATAGATCCAACTGGTACCTATGCTGCTTTTATCTACGCCATAGGTTCCACCCATAATATCCGGTTGCTGACCATCGATGATGCAACAGGTAATTTAATCCAAACCGATCAAAAATTTACTGTTGGCAATGGACCAAAATCTCTGCAGTGGGATCGTAGCGGAAAATTCATTTATTTAATTTCGGACAGCTTCGGAACAACAAACAACCATCAAATCGAATATTTCAAATTATCTGGTGGAATTCTTACTAGAGGTGAAAATTCTCCCATTGTAATCAGTTCTATGACAAATGGATATGCGCCGCAGGACATCAAACCAATTCAAAAATATTATTATTGAAAGTTTAAACTGTTTTCTTAAGTGACTCCATTCCGTAATGCAATCCTTCTCGGAATTTCCATATATGCAATTTTACTTTTTGCATTTCCTGGAGTTCCCGATGCTGATATATTCTACCATTTTTCAGTCGCCAAACTTTACTTAAAGGAAGGGTTTGTGTCTAGGCTTCCATGGCCTGAAATTGGGATCCAATCTAGAGAATTTACAGATTATCATTTTCTATTTCATATCTTGCAAATTCCATTTCTCTTACTTCCGGTTGAAGAAACTATAGCTATTAAATTTTTTATCTTAATTTCAATTTCAACATTACTTTACCTAGTTACAGACTACAT
Organism: Leptospira terpstrae serovar Hualin str. LT 11-33 = ATCC 700639; assembly: GCF_000332495.1. Taxonomy (NCBI): domain Bacteria; kingdom Pseudomonadati; phylum Spirochaetota; class Leptospiria; order Leptospirales; family Leptospiraceae; genus Leptospira; species Leptospira terpstrae. Next base: position 125,772 of record NZ_AOGW02000011.1, read on the forward strand.
GCAAAAGGAATCCTCCAATCTATCACCTTATTTCGTTGTGGTCTTTTTTATCTTAGGTTCTGTGTTATTTACAGGAAGGATGTTGTTTGGAAGAGGGAATTTACTTTTCTTTTCGATTTACTTTCTTTCCTTACGTTTCTGGAATATAAAATACCTGAAATGGATATTTGTTTTCTCTTTTTTATCTGTTTGGTCTTATAGCGGATTTCCATTTTTATTCTTCACAAGTTTATTTATTACCGTTTTAGAATATAAAAGAGAGCATACTCAATTATTTTTAGCCTCTACCTTGGGAATGTTGGTTGGGCTAATAGTTCACCCTTCCTTTCCCTTTCAATTTAAAGGTTATTTTATTGAACTAATCATTCAATCCTTCCCACCACCAGGAGTAGAAGCAATCGCCGAATGGCTCCCACCCACGAGAGACATTCTGATTCTTGGTTTTTTGCCGATTTTGCCTTTATTACTCTTAAGTTTCAGAGAAAAGATTCAAAACCAATTCCATTCTAAAAGTTTTGTATTTTTATTTTTGGGAATTATTTGTTTGGTATTTACAGGATCATCGTTACGGATTTTCGAAATCAGCTGGCTGATGTTTTTTATATTCATATTCCTGAATATACCTATTTCCAAAAAATACCAAGTTTTAGCTGCAATTGTTATATTTGTAATTCAATTCCCGATTGTTTATGGGAAAATGGGACAACAATTCCGATCTTCTGAAACCAAATATGGATTTATCGTTACGGAATGGATTCGTTTTAACATTCCTAAAGGGGAAAAGATTTTTCTTTCTTGGGCAGACTACCCATATTTTACTTTTAAAATTCCCGAATATCGATTTCTTTTTGGACTCAATCCATTATATGCTTGGTCATTTCACGAAGATCGTTATTTTACGCAAAAAGCTTTTTTTGAAGGAACCACTCAAGGTTTCCAACATATCCCAAAAATTTTAGATTACAATACTGTGGTCATCAATAAATTCTATTATAGTTTTTCAAATTCTGAATTTAAAAGATTATCCACAGACTACCGTTTAGTTTTTGAAAATGAAAAATATGGCGTTTTTGTAAAAACTAATCCAACTAACAATAGTAAAAAAGAAATCACCATTCCCAATAAATAGAGTTTTCCTCCAAAGGAAAACAAAAGGACTTCTGGTTTTTCTTGCTGTTGATTTTTTTCTTCTGAAACAAAAAATTCTCTAGCCGTATCATCTAACATAAGTTCACCACTTGAGATTCTACGCTCTCTAAAATAAGATTGAGGTTCCGTTCCCACTTGGTGTATATGGGTTACTTGAGATGCCTGATTTAAAAGCACAGAAATATTTTGAGTCGAGATAGAATCTGTTACTAGTGGTAAATCCGATTCACGGACTAAACTAGCGGATATATTTTTTTTATTTAAACCTTGGATCCAAGAAACCTCACCCAGTCCATTTTCCTTTGTGACCAAAATCACCGAAGATAAAAATGGTAGGCTTGAATCTATATCATTCAATTGGGTTTTAGTGATCCTAAGAAATTTTGTTTGATAACCTAAGTTTGCTACATGCATTTGCAGGAAATTACTTGTTTTAAGAAAGTCTCTATAACCATATTCGGAATTAGAATTTAATAGTTCCGAATGGATCAGTCCAATTGGCTTAATCCATTTCAAATTTGGGTTGGATAAAATTTTTACAATCACGAATGGATGTTCCACAGCTACGATTTCCAACCTTTTTGCATGTACATTTATATAATTTTGGTATTCCGGACTAAACCCAATCATATGTGTAACACCGGATCGAAACAAAAAATCTAAATAATAGCCGGAGTCAACTTTTCCTATTCCAAGTGATAACAATTGATCGCGCCAATCGACATCAGTTCCCCAACGGAAAGTATGTCCAAAACCAAATTCTTGCCAGTTAAATACAAGAGTGGAATAATAGGAAGATTCAACAGTCAGGCCAAGGTTATTCCGAACACCTGCATTATACAAGAGTGGTAACCAAAAATGGGGAGTCCCAAACATTGATTTTGATTTGATGATCTCTGGCTGAACCAATGCATTCTTTGGCAATGACTTTAGTCTTTCAGTTAGATTTCGATATATTGCAAGTTCCTCTTCGGTTCTCGCGTTTTGCCAAATTGGTGAAACATAATCTTGGTATTTTGAAGGATTGAAACTTAAAAAAAGAAAAAACTGTATAATGAGTGCGAAATAGATTACTGGGAAAAGGGGAAGTTTTCCTTTTCCAGTAATGGAACGTAAACTATAAGGAAATAGAATGGAAAAAGCTATGAAAAAACAATCAAACGCTCGATAGTTATGAATTTTAATATTTGGAAATATAAACCCAAATGAAGAATCCAAAGAAAACCAAAGAAAAATCATAATTACTGTTGTGATAAACTTACTTCGAATCGAGGTATGAAAATTCCTGAAATTGAAAACAAATATAATTACGGCAACTAAAGACAACCATCTTCCCGAACTAAACATTCCAGTCAAAATTAGCAATGTAATATTTCCGCCGTCGACTGAAGCTTTCATTGCCGTATCATAAACATCTTTACCTAGAATAGAAAGTAAAGGTGGATAAGAGTGTCCATAAAAGACCCCGCTGGTATATTCTGAAAATCGAATGTAGTTGTATACAACAGGTAAAATCAGAAAAAATATTACGAATGCAGCCAGGCAAAACCTTTTAATATTCTGTCTTACAAAAGAACGATACTCTACAAAATACAAAAATAGAATTAAACTATAAAATATAGAACTTAAAAGATGGGAATAGAAAATAACGGATGTTAATCCTACAAAAAAAACCAAATGGTTCAATTTGTAACTTTTTCTATATTTATCAATGGAAACCAATCCTAAAAATATTAGGGAATGGGCAAAACTTGAGATTACAGTTCCTTCAACAATTCCAACCAAACTGGTGCCTTGGAGGCCATCTCCTGCATAATTAAAATAAAACAATACAGCTGAGAAACCGAAAAGGATTCGCATGTATCTAGGATATAAAGACCATAAGAACTGTTTGCTAAAGGAATAAATGGCATAAAAGAGAAGTAAGATTGTAAAGAAAATAGAAATGGAAAAAGCAGACTCAACACTAACTGAAAATAGAATATGTATACAATAAACGATTAGATAATAAAAGGGGGGATAAAAATAAAAAATTGGAAACCCGCCAAACCAAACTTCTGACCATCCAGTGGCCGAACCCGCAGGAACCAATTTAGCAAATTCTTTTGCTAAAACAATATGACCAGGTGTATCCCAACCACTCAAAGATTGTCCTGAAAACAAATACCAAAACTGCAACGGAATCGATATTAAAACTAAAAAGCCAAGTCCATAGGCTAAATACTTAGCCCATAAAACTTGGCGTTCTGAAAGTGGATCCATAGTGGAAAAATAATGGATCTTAGTGATTTTGCAATCTTATATTCCGCCTTCCCCTATACGAAAGTTTGGACACTCGATACGATAAGAAGATTTTACTCCATCAGAACCATGGTAAATTCCTTCGTGAACCAATCTGTATTCACCCGGTTTTGTATCGACACTGGTTTCCCAAATCAAATCAATACTTTCTTCCGCTCTCCCCCATATTCCACGTTTCTGATAGGTAAATTTGGTATCATAGTCTGCATCGGAACGAATCGGCTTCCAAGTTGCTTTGTCCAATACTTCCACCCAAAGATAGGATAATACTTTTGGATAACCTACATTCGGATTGGCAGCTGCCACACGGCAAGAGACCACTTCTCCTTTTTTATAATATTCAGAACTTGGTTGGATGATATTTTGAGGTTTGTGTACCGAAACTGAATCTGAACTTGGTACCTTCAATGGATGGATACGATCTGATAAATCCAGTGGCATAAGTGTTGTTGACGAAGTTTGTGATCCGTTTTGTAACTCCAATGACATCTTATGAAATTCTTGTCTTAGAGCATTTAAACTCTGAGGTCCATGTAAAGTATGTCCACCTTCATAGTTCTGAGTGGAATACTCCTCCGGTGTTGTGATATACCCAGAAAAATCATTGGTGAGTCCAGATAAAACTACCTCGGTTGTTTTGTCTTTTAATACAGACCGAACTTCTTGTTTCAGACGTCTGCTGGACATTGTAGTGACCTCATGTGGTAAAACTAAAATGGTAAGATCACCAACGAGAGCAAGTCCATACGGTAGAATTTGCGGCAAACTAGGAATCGGTTTGGTTTCTCCCATCGGAAACAAAACAGCTTTTGGGTTTTGGCATTCTCTAAGTTCCTTCGAAGGAGATTGTAACATAAATTTTGCAATCCAGTCAATGTAGAACCTACGGTTTTGATTTGTCATCCCTTCATGAAATAACCAATGCCCTCCCCCTTCTTCCGTCGAACCTGCAGCAAAGGAATAACCATATGCAGAAGGACAAGTAGTTTCTGTTTTTCCCGTTCCCGAGAACTCGCTAGTTACTGGATGTTTACTCATATCAATGAATCGTTGGGTAAAAGAAAGACCACCTGACAAACGTTTTCCTTCTAATTTCAAAATTTGTTGGCTCGCAACAAATTGTCTTTTCCCAATGATAAAACTACTATCATACATATCTTTTCCAGGACCTGTATTGTTAAGGTTTAGATTGGGAGATACATCTCCTTCATTTGCTTGTGCAAAAATTGCAACAAAATCATTTAACCCCTGTTTTTTGGCTTCTGATTCAGCAAGTAAGGAAGCGATACCTTTATTGTCAGAAGATATATGCCGATTGTCAAAAGTGATATTGGTTGGATGCACCCCATACCAGTTCACAAATCCAATAGGAACACCAGATACCGATACAGTAAGTTGTAACATCTCGCGATCAATTGTATCAGAGTATAATTTTCTTTCTGATTCTGGATTGGCAAGATATGCGGTAAGACTTCGATTGACTCCCCCTTCACTCACCATCGCCTTACCTACACTTAACTCAGCAGGTTTCAGTTTTAAATATGCTTCTTTGATGGATTCAAAGATTCCATCTCTCAGGACAGCGTAGGATTCCGAATAAAAGTCTTTTGAGTAAAAAGAAACTTCTGAATAATGAAAATGACCCGCAGGACCACTATGAGTATGAGATGCGTTAATTAAAACATTGCCGTAGTTAAATCCAGGATCTAGTTCTAATTGTAATCTTTTTACAACCTCTCTTTGGATTTCAAAGGGAATGCCACCAACTTCTGCGGTTACATAGGCTAATAGTTTTTTGGAACTTTGGTCACGAATGACAAGGGATCTTGCAAACTGTCTTGTATGAATTCCAACACCTGTTTGGTCTTCTCTAGCATAACCCCAAAACATAACACCGACAGACGGCCCAGTAATGTCTTTTTTCGCCATAGCGGCAGAATAAACAGGCCTCTCTTCAGACCAAAGGGGGAGAGCGAAACAAAAAATAACGAGAATTAAAATTCGAAACTGCATCTTTCAAATTCTAAATGGGTTTTTGCCAAATGTCAATCCCGAACAATTGTCGACTAATTTAGAATCTTTCGATAAGAGTCGCCATGATTTCTGTGAAAAATGCGGTCGAAACTGCCAAAAGAGGCAAAATCGACTCCGTTTAGAAGGTAAGTCACTGAAGAAAGTAAGGACGAAACTAAAGAATTTCAAGAACCTGGAAAATACTAAACGCAAAAAAAAAGGATTTGTTAGTGTATACATTACTCCAAACCAAATTAGGTCGATTTCGCATTTTAGCTTTTTTAGAAGGTCTTTCTTTTCTCACCATTCTCTTTGTGACCATGCCACTCAAATATCTTTTTCAAAATCCAGGGCCAAATAAGATCGTCGGACTCATCCACGGTTTGTTATTTCTTTTGTATTTAGTCGAACTCTTCCAAGTGAAAGTAGAATTAGAATGGAAGGCAAAAAAAACAGCCTTAGCCGCTTTAGCTTCTGTTGTCCCCTTCGGAACTTTCGTTGCGGAACGATATTTGTATTTGAAATCTGATTCCGAAACTCCAGTTACAAAATAAAAAATAATGAATCGGTTTGCTTAACATTCTCTTGAAATCATCTCCACACTATTTACTAAAAACTATTTTTCTATTTAGCTATCTACTGTCAGGTGCTCTATGGTCAGTAGAAGTAAGTAGTGTTCTAGATCAAAAATCAATTGGGAAAGAAATTCAAATTTTCGAAGACTCTACTAAATTACTCACAATCAATGATATTCTAGATCCGAATCACAATCAGAAATTTTTACCTTCGAAGGATGAGATTCCCAATTTTGGACAAACCAATTTTCACTATTGGATTAAAGTCAATTTTGAAAATAAAAGTCCAGAATATACAAAACGACTTTTAGAAATTGATTATAACAATATTGATTTAGTAGAAGTATACTCAGAGTCGAACGGAAAATTCCAAAGAACAGATAAAACAGGAATGATGTTTCCATTCTCAGAGAGAAAAATAAAAAATAGAAATTTTATATTCTCTATTGAAATGGAAAAGGGTACATCCAAAACAATCTATATAAAACTCTACAATAGCGGTGGCTTATCTGTTCCATTAAAAATCTGGAATGAGGAATCGTTTTTCTTACATTACGCAGACATCCAACAAGGTCTGGGATTGTATTATGGAGTCATGATTGTCATGATCCTGTATAATTTTTTCATTTTTTTAAGTGTAAAAGATATTAGTTATTTGTATTACGTAACTTATATTTTAGGATTTTTAGGACTACAGTTAACTCTCACAGGCAATGGATTTCAGTATTTATGGCCTAATTTACCTGAGTTTCAAAGGAATGGATTTGTATTTTTTAGCGGCTTTTGTGTTGCCTCGCTAATTTTGTTCACAAGACGTTTTTTAAATACAAAAGAAAATATACCTTACTGGTTGGACCAACTGCTAAAGTTGTTTTTTATACTTCAAGTCGCACAAATTCCATTTATCTTACTTTTTTCTCCGGAAATCACTGTAAAAATTGGACTCCTACTTTTCCTTCCTGTTCCCATTCTCATTTTTATTGCAGCTGTTATTAGTTTCTTAAACCATTATAGAGCAGCACGGTTTTTCCTTCTTGCATTCACAATTCTTATTGGAGCAACAATTGTAGTTGCCTTTAAGTATTTAAATCTAATTTCACCTAACATTCTAACAGAATATGGTCTTTATATAGGTTCTGCTTCGGAAGTGATCTTACTTTCCATTGCACTAGCAGACAGGATCAATATTATGAAAGAAGAAAAGGAAATTGCTCAACAAAAAGCAATCGAAATGCAAAAAATTCTTACAGAATCTTATGCTCGTTTTGTACCAAAAGACTTCTTAGCAAACCTAGGAAAAGAAACAATATTGGATGTTAAGTTAGGTGACCAAATACAAAAGTATATGGCCGTTTTATTTAGTGACATTCGCTCCTTTACTACACTTTCGGAACAAATGAGCCCCGAACAAAATTTTAATTTCATTAATTCATATTTAGGAAGAATGAGCCCTATCATCCAAAAGCACAATGGCTTTATCGATAAGTTTATTGGAGATGCTATCATGGCCTTATTCGAAAGAAATATTACAGATGCGATTTTTGCAGGTGTTGATATGCAATTGTATTTAAAAGAATACAATTACCATAGAAGCAAACAAGGTTATGTTCCCATTCAAATTGGGGTTGGGATTCATGCGGGATCCCTTATGTTAGGAACCATAGGTGCTGAAGAACGGTTAGAAGGTACCGTCATTTCAGACACGGTAAATTTAGCCTCACGCGTCCAAAACCTAACTAAAATTTATGGAGCTAAAATTGCCGTCACTGAAGCCGCAATTCATGCCATAGATGACAAACACATTCAAAGCTTAGAATACCGCTTTTTAGACCGCGTTCGCGTAAAAGGGAAAACGAAGCCTGTTTCTGTTTATGAAATCCTGAATGGTGATGATCCGAAATCCTTAGAACAAAAATTAAACACGAAAGATTTATATTTAGAAGCAACGAAAGCCTACCATTCTGAAAACTTTCCCGAGGCCAAAGAAAAATTTGAAAGGGTCGCAAAACTTTTCCCAGAGGATAAGGCAACTCAATTGTATTTAAAACGACTGTTCCCTGCGACTAACCAAGGCTCCTCCCTTCAGTTAGGGTTAACAGAAGAAGAAGAGTAAGATTTTCCCCAGTCCTCAAAAAAACATGAGTATAATCACAAAGATTTCAGATTGACAGTCTGCGAAATTTGTTTGTTATATGGCTATCGACTAACAAGCGAGAAAACATATGAAAATTAGAACTCTATCAGTATTGTTTATATCATTTCTAATCACTACCCAGTGCATCCTTTTGCCAGGGGAAGAAAAAAAGTCTGGAATGGAATCGATTTTACTCGGTTTAGGTGGTGGCACCACAGGAAATTCGTCGAACCTAAAACCGGGAGCCACAATTGACCTAAACAACAACGGCATTCCTGATGGTATTCTTACAGATTCTAATGGGGATGGAATCTCTGATGGAATCAATCTAAATGGAAACGACTTTCCTTCACTAGTGTTACTTGATACAAATGGTGATGGAATCCCAGATGCTGTAGATCAAAATGGTGACGGAGTTCCTGACTATTACATTTCCGTAACCGACGCCGGTATCATCGCGATTACTACCGGACCAAATGGTACTGGTAATACAGTCGTGTTAGTCGATGCAAATAAGGATGGAAATCCCGAAGGATTTGATACTGATGGAGATGGAACTGCAAATGATACAACCATAGTTCAAATATTAACTGACGTTACTATTCCAACATTGAACTTATCACCTAGTTCTGCTACTTCCTCCTCTACAATTACAGTCACAATCCAATGCCAAGATACTGTAGCAGCAGGGACCATTCTTTATACTATTGATGGGAACACTCCCTCTTTTTCACCTAAGGTAGGTTTAACGGCAAATCCCCCGAATAAGTCTGTTTCCTTTTCGGGAGATGGAAATTATACATTAAAAGCCTTGTGCCGTGACTTAGCAGGAAATGTATCAACAGTTGCAACCGGGACTTATACTATTGACTCAGCTGCTCCTTCTGTATCGGTATCACTCTCGGCAAATTATATCAGTAACTCTGCTGGGGCTATCGCAAGTTCTACTGCAACTTGGACATCCAATAAAACGGGGACCTATAGTATCAAAGAAGGTTCCTCTTCGTGTAACAATGGTACTGAAGTGGATAATGGTTCTGTTACTTCCGGTGTGAACAAATCTTTTACGAGAAGTGCTGGATCTCATTTCTCCGGAGAAGGCAGTAAAGAATATAGAATTTGTGTTACTTCATTAGGACTTACAGGTTCTCAAACATTTCAAATCACCAGAGATGATACAGCACCATCTGTAACGCCGACTCCAGGTCCGGGAAATTTTTCGACGACCACTTCTGTAACCTTAGCTTGTTCTGATACGGGTGGATCCGGTTGTACCAAAACTGTTTATGCACTTCAATCTGGTTCTGCACCAACAAACCCTGCTATCAATGGAGTTTCTGGGAGTACCACTTCAGGAACTGAGTATACCTCAGCCATTTCTCTTTCTGACGCAAATGCCAATTATTTAAAATACATCGCAAGAGATGCCGCAGGAAACGTCAGTTCGGTAACCAGTGGTGTTTATAGTGTTGATACAACAGTTGCAAATATTACAATTAACTCACATACTACATACCTTAATGGAACAGACACAGTGACTGTTTCTTGGCAAAGTTCCAAGGCTGGTTCTTACCAACTCAGAGTGGGTGGATCCAGTTGTTCTACGGGAACTGCCTTATCCAATGGATCTGGAAATCTAAATGTATCTGGATCTGTGGCTGCAGGGGGTCCAGATACCACTTCGACTATAATCAATTCCAACTTTTCAGTAGGATCGAATACAATTCGAATTTGTGTTGAAAACCTAGTGTCCAACTTTGGCTCCAATTCCTTTTCTCTCACTAAAGATTCTACGGCGCCAAACGTAAGTATCACTTCTCCAACAACGAATGGCCCTCATCCAAGTGGAACTACGGTAACATTAAGTTGCTCAGATACTGGTGGAACCGGATGCAAAAAAACAGCTTATTCGACTACAGGAACGGACCCCGCTTTTAGTGGTGGAACCGCTTGTACCATTTCCAGTGGATCAGAATATACAACGGCAGCTACCTTACCAAATGGAAGTTATACGATTAAAGCGCGAAGTTGTGACCAAGCTGGGAATGTATCATCTGTATCCAGTCTTGCTGTTGTTGTTGGTCCCCCATCCGCACCAACAATCTCCTTAGCAACAGTGGGAAATACGGAAATTTCTATCGCTTTCACTACAGTTTCTGGTGCCACAAGTTATAAAGTATACTACGGTACAACATCAGGAGTGACAACAAGCAACTCTTCCGTTACTGGAACGTCTTCACCCATAGTTGTGACTGGACTGACCAATGATACAATCTATTATTTTCGATTAGCAGCGATTCATGCGGGAGGAGAAAGTTCTCTAAGTGCGGAAGTGAATAAGACACCGACAAATTTACCGATTGCTCAGTATTGTGTAATTCAATGGCCACCAACTTTAATTGTTTCAGCCAGTGGAACCTCTGATATTATTTACGGAAGAATTTATCATGAATTAGTAACTCCAGTAGCAGGCTTTGACGCTAGAGTGATTGCAAGTGTCGGTTATGGACCGAACAATACAAATCCAATCACACACCCACAGTTATGGGTTTTCACTCCTACCACATTTAATTTGCAAATTGGTAATGATGATGAATACTATTCTACAATCACAGCACCTTCTACTCCTGGTACTTATCGGTATGTCTTTAGGTTCTCCATTTCCGGTGTAGCCTCCACTACCTATTGTGATTTAGATGGAAGTGGATCAAACAGCGGCCTTTCCTTTTCAGATGCCCAGATGGGTACCATGACAGTCAATTGAGATAACGAAACTCATTCAAACTCCAGAGAGTTCCTTGCGATTTCTCTGGGGGGATTTTCTATAGGACCATGAAAGTCCTTCGCCACTTCCTCCTGTTGGTAATTATATTTAACTTTGGCATTTGGGCCCAAACTTCAAAAACATCCAAAAAACAAAAACCAGTAAAACTGGAAACCTTGCCAGAAACTGAGAGGATGGTCCCTGTAACACAAACAAAAGACCAATACCAAATTAGGCTCATTATGGAAAATGATGCCTTTGGAGCTTTTTCAGATCGATATTATACCAACGGTTCTCGTTTAGAATTTCATATGACAGCAGGAGAATCGAATCCTACTCGCAGGATATTAGGATATTGGAATGATTTATTCATTACACCTTCTCAAAACACCAGGTATCTGCAAGGATTTGCACTGGGCCAAGAATTTTATACACCAACAAACATAACAAAGGCGGATGTATCTTACGGAGATCGACCATATTCGAGTCGTGCATATTTCAGTAATTCTTTAACGACAGCTACTGAAGATACTAGCATCACAACAGAATTGGAAGTAGGAATGATAGGACCTTCAGTAGGAGGAAAATCAGCGCAGATGAACTTTCACAATCTCATCGGATCACCTACCCCACAAGGATGGGACACACAAATCCCCAATTCCTACTCAGGCGCATTAAAAACAGACGTAAGGAAATTTCATCATCGATTTTTTGGAACCCAATACAATTTAAATTTAGGGAATATACAAACTGATGCCTCCTTTGGACTTATCTTTCGTTTTGGGAATGTAGACAAAACACCGGGACCAGGTAGTTCTGCACTGCAACCAGGCCCGCCTATTCTTCATGAAGATGGAAAAGGGTATTGGTATTTTTATATAAATCCTGGTGGAACATTCCAGTTCTACAATGCAACGATCCAAGGCCAAATGGGTACAGACAAAACATACAAATCTCAGAGTAGAGATTCCGCGTTTAGTAATTGGGATAATTATTTAAACAATCCAACTCCAGAAGCTGGAGAAAGAGAAATTCAATATAGAGCTCTTGCAGAAGATAACGGAAGAAACTCTCTTCAAAGATATATTTTGTTTAATGAATTTTTAGTTAATGGCACGAATAACCCTTACAACATAGGTCTCAATTATTTGATCTTTAACAATATTTTTAACGGTGCTGAAGATATCGAAAAAGGGACTCGTTTATTTTTATTAAAAAACCTAACAGACCAATGGGATCAAATACCAGATAACGCTCGTGCATTGGCAATTTATTCAATTTTTAGACCGGAAGGAGGAAAACTTCCTCCATTGATTCGTCTTTATTCTTATGAAATTTTATCACAGTTTATTTTAGATCCAAAACAAAGAGAAGTCTTGTTGCAGTTGTTACGTGAAGAAATAGAATATAGAGATGAAAAAACTTATGTGGCAGACTTAAAAAGAGCTGTCGGTTTTGTCAGAGCAGGTTTTGTTTCGGTTTCGAATGCAGGATTTTTATTTGGTATTCATTACAATTACCAAACAATTGATTTTCAATCAGGAAAAGGATTACCTCAACAACACCAATGGCTTGGATTTCAATTGGGAAAAGTATTCTAAAAATCCTTTTGTAATTAGAATCACTATTAAAGAAAATTGAACCAGTGTCAAAAATTTAGTCGCCAATAAAGCCATCTATCTCTGACACTAAGCGATCATGAACAATCACAATCTAGGTGGACGACTTTGGTCGGTACTCATTTTATTTGGCCTCGTGGGACAGATCGCTTGGTCCGTCGAGAATATGTATTTCAACCTCTTCATCTATAATACAATCGCAAAGAATACATCTTCTGTTACACTTATGGTTCAGTTGAGTGGGATTGTTGCAACCGTTGCCACATTGATCGCCGGTATTCTAACAGATAAAGCAGGAAATCGAAAACTATTTATTTCTTTTGGTTATCTACTATGGGGGATACTTACGTTGTCCTTTGCATTTGTTTCCAAAGAAAATACAGCACAATGGTTCGGGTTATCTGACCCCAATGAAATCATAAGCTTAACCATTGCAATTGTGATCACTTTAGATTGTATAATGACAGCATTTGGATCCACTGCCAACGATGCAGCTTTTAATGCTTATGTAACAGATAACACAGAAAATGCGAGAAGTTTAGCGGAAGGTGTGTTGTCTGCTATGCCACTTCTTGCAATGTTAATTGTTGCCGGTGGCTTTGGAATGATTGTAAGTGCATTAGGTTATCCTGGACTATTTGTTGCTGTAGGAACGATGATGTCTGTTTCAGGAATCATTGGAATTTGGCTTATCAAAGACAACTCCAATCTTAAAAAACAAAATACAAATTTTATTTCAGACATTTCTTATGGTTTCAAATTTGTTGTTATTAAAGAAAATCAAAAATTATATTTATATTTTTTTGCTATGGGTATCTATGGAATCGCAAGTCAAATTTATATGCCATACCTGATCATTTATATGCAAGAATACTTAAAATTCGATGCCATACAATATTCAATTGTCCTTGCCGGTGTCATTCTTGGAGCTAGCATCATCACCGTTATACTGGGAAAACAATTTGACGGGAAAAACAAAGATAAATTACTCATATACTTCTCAATCCTATATATCTTTGGAATGTTATCGTTATATACAATGTCCAAAACAATTGACTTAAGCCAGAGTTTAATGGTCATGTGGTTAACAGGTATCACTAGCCTCATCTTAATCACTGGATTTGTGCAAGTTTTAGCACTCTTAGGAGCACAAATTCGGGACAATACACCAACAGAAAACACAGGCAAACTTCAGGGAATTCGTATGATATTTTTTGTTTTGATCCCAATGTACATCGGCCCTATGATTGGGGAAACAATCAATGAAAGAACCAACCTTACTTATATCGATCCAGTGAATGGAGCAATGGCACATGTGCCGTCGCCAGAAATCTTTTTAGTCGGCGCTATCTTCTGTATCCTCATTTTCATTCCTCTTTCCCTATTATTACGAGGTAAACATTCATAATGAAAATTATTTCTCATACAGAATATCCACGACCTCAACTTGAGCGTATTAGTTATATAAACTTAAATGGAGAATGGGATTTATCTCACTCAAAACAAGGGGTTGAAACAAAGACAAATTATAAAATCAATGTTCCTTTCTCTCCAGAAACTTCGGCAAGTGGAATCGGAAATTTCATACTCCAACCAAATGAAGAATTAATTTACAAAAGAGAATTTGACCTTTCTTCCGAGTTTATCAAAGAAATCACCTTACTTCATTTTGGTGCTGTAGATTACGCTTGCGTATGTTATATTAACAAAACAGAAGCCGGATCTCATAAAGGAGGTTTTTTACCATTCCAAATCGATATCACTCGGTTAATTCAAATTGGTAAAAATGAAATCCAACTTATCGTTACTGATCCTACTGATACAGGAACACAATCCAGAGGAAAACAAAAACTGAAACGAGGTGGGATTTGGTACACTCCTCAATCAGGAATTTGGCAGACGGTTTGGTTAGAAAGTGTTTCGAAAGATTATGTAAAAGACGTTAAGATTACACCAAATATAGACACAGAATCAGTAGAAATCATTGTAGATACAGAAAGTTCAGCCATAACAATACAAATATTAGATGGGGAAAAAATAATTGCAGAATCTTCAAATCAAAATGCAAACATAAAGATTCCCAATATGCAACTATGGTCACCAGAAGATCCAAAACTTTATAGTGTTTTAATCAAAACTCCAGGTGATACTGTAAAATCTTATTTTGGAATGAGAAAATTTTCAATTGGATTCGATGGAAAATTCAAAAGATTATTCCTAAACAACAAACCTTACTTTCATAACGGACTTTTGGACCAAGGTTATTGGTCAGAAGGACTTCTCACACCACCAGACGATGAATCAATGGTAAAAGAAATCAAACTCATGAAAGAGATGGGATTTAATATGTTACGTAAACATATTAAAATAGAACCATTACGTTGGTATTATCATTGTGATCGACTAGGCATTTTAGTTTGGCAAGACTTTGTTTGTGGTGGAGGTCCTTACGAGACATGGAAGGTTGCTTATTTACCATTTATAGGTTGGAAAACAAATGATACAAAATATAAATTTTTAAATAGAACTGATGAATCAGGCAGAAACGAATTTATATCAGAGATGAATAAAACAGTCAACTTATTGAAAAATACAGTTAGTTTATCTGTCTGGGTTTTATTTAACGAAGGATGGGGACAGTTCGATAGTATAAAATTAACAGCTGAATTAAAAAAATTAGACTATACAAGAACCATTGATAGTGTCAGCGGATGGTATGACCAAGGGAAGGATAGTAGTGACCTTAAAAGTTTACATCTTTACTACCAAAAACTAAAAGTCCCTAAAAATGAAAAAAGAGTCATAGTACTAAGTGAGTTTGGCGGCTATTCATTAAAAACTGATGGCCATGTTTACGATGAAAACAATCTTTTTGGCTACAAAATCTTACCCAATAAAGAAAGTTTAGAAAAAGAATATCGCAATCTGATTGAAAAGGAACTTATTCCTTTAATCGAAAAAGGGCTCAGCGCTTCCATCTATACTCAAGTTAGTGATGTTGAGGAAGAAATCAACGGAATAGTCACTTACGATCGAAAAGTAGTAAAATTCGATATAGATTTTATGCGTAAATTAAATTCGAAATTAGTATACCGATAGGACAAAAGAATGGATTTCATTTCAAACTATCCAATATTTACTGTTTTAACAATCATTACACTAATCTTTCTAATTTACTATTTTTTAGATGTAACTGAAACTCCCGTTCTGCGATTTAGTGAATCTGAGTTTTTACTTCGGATCATAGACAGATCTCCAAACCTCACAAAAAAATACTATCCTACAGTTTGGTGTTTTAACCAGCACCTCATGTTATTCCTCCTGATGATAAAAGAGTATCGCACAAAACCATATTCTTACGACCGATTGGAACAGTTAAAAATGAAAGATGGAGGAATTACGGGTCTTGCATGGTCAGGCATCAATGTAAATTCCAAAAATGATGAAAAGCCAATCGTTGTACTCTTTCATACAATTAGCGGTGATGAACAAGATGTGAAATCTACAGTAAAATATTTGCGAGAGCGTTTTGACTGGATTGTGGTTGTTTGTATTCGTAGGGGGCATGGAAATCTCCCACTTACCAAACCAAAAATAAATACGATGGGTTCAACTTCTGATTTAAAAGAACAATTAGCATATATCCAAAAAAAATATCCCAAAAAACAATTGTTTGGTGTAGGAATATCGGCTGGTTCCGGATTACTTGCACGTTACTTAGGGGAAGCAGGTATAAAAAGCCAATTTACAGCAGCTGTTGCGGTTTCACCTGCTTATGATATTGAAAAAGCCTTTCACAGAGTCCACCCAGTGTATGGTAAAATTATGGGACAAAGATTAATTAATTATTTTTTAAAAACTCATTACGAAAGTTTATCGAAATTAAAAGGAGTGGATGAACTCTTCAAAATTAAAACCATCGGTGAATTTCAAGATAAGTTACATACCATTTCTGGCTTCAAAGATAAGGAAAATTACTATTTCCATTCCAATCCTGTGTTAGTTGCACAAAACATAAAAACACCTTTACTAGTTTTGAATTCGGCAGACGATCCTATTTGTGTGAACCAAAATGTATTAGAAAATCTCCACTGGTTAGAGACACTTCCTAATACAATTCATGTACATACAAAACGAGGAAGCCATATCGCCTATTTTGAAGGAATTCAAGCAAGTTCCTGGTCTGACAAAATCATAGGAGAATATTTTTCCGCAGTTCTCAAAGAAAATTTATATAAACCAAACTTAGCGAAAAAACCTAGAAAAAAAGCGAAGAGAAAATAGATTTAATCTATTTTTGAACGATAATGCTGTGGCGAAATACCAAATCGTTCTTGGAAAAGTTTATGAAATGAAGATTTAGAATTGAATCCAGAGGCATAAATCACACTCAATATTGTCATATCAGGTTTTTCCAAAAGAAGCCTTGCAGCTTCTTGCAACCGAAATTGATTAATATAGTTACGAAATGTACAACCCAACATAGAATTTAAGATTTCTGAAAGTTGGTGTGTATGTAGTCCTAAACGTTTAGAAAGAATAGGCAAACTTAAGTCTTCGTTCAAATACAAATGATCCAGATTCATCAAGTCATCCAATCTTTGCAAAACTTGATTTACATTGATTCCATTCACACGACTTTCTTTATAACGTACAGAACGTGTTTCCTTTTTGAAATTTGAAATGAGTTCTTTACCGTTTATTTTTAATAATAGTATCAAAACTAAAAGAGAGGTTAGCCCAATACAAGCGAGGAGAAACAATTGCATAAATAAAACCTGAGACAAAACGAACAAAACAACAACAGACAAGGAATAAATTAACAAAAATAAAAAAGGAATAAAGGAAGATTCTATACTTTTTTTAAAATCAAATTTCCATCGAAACACCCGTATCATGATCGATACAGTATATATAAAAATTGATACAACTCCAATGCTCAGTAGTGATTCAATTATAGTAAGGTAAAAAAAATTTTCAATAGATATCTGCGAATGTAGTAGTGGCAGTTCAAAATTCTTGGGACGTAGCAGGTAAACAAAGATTAAAGAAAGTATACTCGGCAAAAAATGGTAGAAACGAATTTTGTAAATTTCACCTCCACTCATTTCTTCAAAATAAATATAACTTAAAGGTCCAATCAAAAGAAGGAATGGAATATGAATTCCAAAAAGGAAGGGGAAGGAATTGATTTCTCTAGTCAACTCACCGTAGATGTGGAATTGCAAAATGGCAAGGGCAAGGAAGAGAAACGTAGAAGTAAAACGATAGAAAGATCTGAAATAAAAATTAACTTCAAACAATTTTTGCGGTGGCATTTTTGGAGAGTGGCCATTTTTACTCTCACCCATTTGTTGAAACGTTTCTATCCCATGAGAAACTGCAAGTAAAACTGCCACGACAAATCCGGCAAACGGAATCAAATTCATAACGCAATGTATAAACTAAAATGCCGATTGTCTATTTTTTTTAAAGTAATGACAATCTTTTTAGTCCATTTGTATCCGAACGGACGACTGGCCTAAATAAACATGTGATACTTTCTCTATGAATTTAAACCACACAACAATTCCCCGAAAATCATCTTCCCGAGTCAGACGACGATTTCTGAGTCATATAACTTTTTTTGTGATTTTAACTCTTGGTTTCGGTGCCATCAAACTGTTAGGGCAAACAAACAAAGACCAAAAAACCTATTTACAGAAAATTTCAGTTAAACCACCGCACAAAAAACCCGTCATAGTTGTGATTGGCGAAAACAAATATACAGAACTAACTGATTTCATAGTTCCCTATGGAGTCCTTAAAAGGGCCAACATTGCAGAAGTGTATGCAGTTGCACCTAACAAAGGAAAAATGGAAATGTTTCCTTCCTTATCTATCGAAATTACCACTTCAATAGAAGACTTTGATACTCTACATCCGGAAGGAGCAGATCTTGTGATCGTTCCCGCCATTCATAACATGGAGAACAAAACTATAATCCAATGGATTCAAAAACAAAACAAATTGAGTGCCTCTATTGCAGGAATTTGTGATGGAGTGTGGACATTGGCTCATGCGGGTTTGTTAAAAGACAAAAAAGCCACCGGACATTGGTATTCAATACCCGAACTAACAAAATCGTTTCCAGACACGGATTGGATCAAAAACAAAAGATACCTTCAAGATAAAAATATCATCACAACTTCTGGAGTTACCGCTTCCATTCCTTTCTCATTAGCTCTCGTAGAATCCATAGGTGGAGAAAAGAAAGCCATGGAAATAGGAAACGAACTAGGTGTTTCCCACTGGGATTCAACGCATGATAGCGAAAAATTTCATTTAGGTTGGAAACAATATCTAACTGCCGCAAAAAACCTGATTGCCTTTTGGAGTTACGAAACCATAGGAATTTTTATCTATGATGGCATTGATGAAATCTCTTTAGCTTTAGTTGCGGATGCCTACTCTCGTACATATAAATCAAAAGCGGTAACAATTTCAAGTTCACAGGTCACAGTCATTACGAAATCAGGAATCCAGTTCGTTTCTGATTCTCAAGAGAATCTTTCAAATCAAGTACAAAACCTTAAAGAAATTCCAAAGAATACAAAGGCGAGCCAAGAATTAATCGATACACTGTCGGAGATTGAAAGAAGATACGGAATGCTCACAAAGCAATTTGTTGCGATGCAATTAGAGTTTTCCATCCAACAATGATTTCATTATGTCTCGTGTATAATCAGATAGGATCAGATTCCAATTTCAAAAATTCTTCTTCCTGGGTTTTAGGCTAGCATCTCTTTTGCTCCTATGAAAACTGGAATCATTCAACTTATGCATTCAAAACTAAAACTATATTTCATTCTTTCCTTTTTGGTCTTTGGCTTAGTTTTGCTTTCCTGCATGACTATCGTTTTGCAGATACAAAACTCCCTGCCAAAAAACCTAACACCAATCATTGCAACAGAAATCATACTTCTTGTGGTCATTGGATTTCTCTTCGGTTTGATCTTAAGTTCTTGGTTTGGTAAAATCTTTGGGAAGTTGGAAGCTGCCTTTAAGGAAGTGGGACTTGGAAATTTGCAAGTTCGACTCATATTCAAAAAAAATGATCTATTGTCTGAATTTTACACGAGTTTTCATAGAATGTTACAAGCACAAGGAGAACTCATACAACATATCAAAACATCGGCAGACACTCTATCTTCTGATTCACAAGAAATGAAGTTAGTAACTCTTGACTTTGCAACAAACTTACAATCCCAGTCAGCAGCAACTGAAGAAGTATCGGCTTCCATAGAGGAAATTTCAGGAGTAGCTGTTTCCATTTCAAACATAGCGGAAAACAACTCACAAAGCATGAGTAACCTAACGTCAGAAGTAGATCGACTATCAGTTGCGATTGACAAAACAGGAGAGTATGTAGAAGGAACTCTAGATTCTATTAAAAACATAATTGATCGCGCAGAAGCGGGAAAAAATACACTTCGCACAATGAATGAAGCAATGGACAATTTGTCCAACAGTTCCCTTGAAATTTCTAAAACTGTAGATGTAATTTCGAAAATTAGCGAACAAGTCAATATGCTTGCCCTCAACGCATCAATCGAAGCTGCACGTGCAGGTGATGCAGGAAGAGGATTCGCTGTTGTTGCAGAAGAGGTATCAAAACTTGCAGAACGAACTGCAGGTGCCGTCAAAGGGATCGATTCTTTAATGAAAAAGAATCAAAATGATGTTTCTTTGGGTAGAGAACGAATTGAAAAAACCACAATGGAAATTCAAGAAATCATTGGTAACATTGATTCTATTTCTGGAAAAATAACAGAAGTTCATTCTGCAGTAAATATGCAAAAAGAATTAAAAAACAAATTACTCAAAGAAGCAATCTTTGTAAAAGAACGATCTGAAGAAATCAAAGAAGCTGTTACCGAACACAAAACAGCAACAAACGAAGTAATGGCATCTGTTGCCTCAATTAGCCAATCGTCCTTTAGTAATTCTGAAAGTAGCGACCTACTTGCTGGAAAAATCACGGCAATTGCAAACACTGCAGACAAACTGATTTCAATGGTCGATCTTTTCAAAACAGATGTTACTTCCGATGAATCGTCGATTTCAGAGAGAGATGAAGCTACCCACAAACTTCAATTCCGATCAGAAATCGGTAGTATATATTATGTGAAAGAAAAAGATTTATTGGAAGTAGTTTGGACGCCAAACTTCAGTGAAGATAAATATACAGAAATCTTAAACGAAGCATTAAACATTATACACAAATATAACATCCGCAAGTGGCTTGCCGATACTAGAAGGATGGGACTAGTAACTCGTTCCGCACAAGAATGGGTAAACGTCAATTGGTTTCCCAAAGCAAGTAATTCCAGCCTCCGAAAGATGGCAGTAGTTGTACCAAACTCTGCACTGGCCGCTATCTCTATTGATGACCAAACTTTGAAAACAGGAAATGTAGAACTAAAATCGGTACCAAGTTTAGAAACAGGAATAACTTGGTTAAACGACTAAACTTTTAAACGAACAAAATATACAGACCATTGTTATTATAATTATAATCAAAATGATCTGTATATTTTCTATTTATCTCGTTCCAAAACAAAGAAAAAAGGTTGATTCATTCCTTTGTAATCCATACATCCAAACAAAGTATTTTGATTTACTTTTTTAAATACGTCATGAATTGGAAGATTATCGTAGATCATGGCGGCAGTGAGTTGCCCACGAAATTCTATTCTTCTGACACGAGCTTTTGATTTGGAAGTTTGGAACAAAAACCGAACCAATAAAAATAAATACCGCAATGGCCATAAGCTTGTGGAAGGGATTATGGTTGCCAACCGAACAGGCATTAGGGATGGATTTACTTTAAATAATGTTTTACCAAAAGACTTAAACACCAGCGGGTGAACATTGTCTGGGTCGACAAATTCTTTACCATACCAATTGAATGTTTCCAATGCACCATCCATCGTATGAGATGTATGGAATCCCGATCCATGCCACTGGCCAATAGTATCTTCTATAGAAACGTTTTCAAGTGCGTCAAAGAGTGCGAACGAATCGTTAACGGAATTGTTCTTTTTACTACGCATTTCGTTAAACTTTTTTTCATTTGTATTCATAATTAAATTGTAACCTAAGCCAATCTTTTTGTACACACACTCCTAGGAAATATATATACAAAAAAACAAAACGAATTTTGAAACTTCAATCAAGAACAGATTGAATCCTCTTTCGTTCTTCGGCGATTCTTATAATAGCTTCCTCTATTTTTTTCTGAAACAAAATGGGATTCGATAACGTCAAATAAGATCCATCGTATCCCATTAGCCCCAAGGCCTTCGAAGTCATAGTGGAAATGAAGATTCTAAAAAGTTCCCGTTTTTGTTCATTGATAAACCACATGGAAGCAGTTCTCGAGGATTTAGCATAATCCCCACCAAACAACCTCATTTGATGATACTCGGCTAATGAAGCAATTCGATCCACTTCGTCGATTAATTCTGTAACTTCCTCTTGGACATTCAATTGATTAGTTTTATCAAAACGTTTTGATTTAGAAATCATTGAAATTCGATTAGTAATCGCAAGTAAGGTGTCTAAATAAACTAATGTTTTTTTGATTAGGAAGGTTTGTTTTTGAAAAGTCGTTTTTGTAGGTTGTGACTGGTATAACCTTTCTAATGCATTTGTTGTTAAAGAAATAAATTTTAATCTGGAATCAATTGTATACTCAGAATTTCTTTTTAATTTTATCAAAAAAGATGTATATGCTTTAGTATCAATTCGAAGTAAAATTTCATTTTGTCCCAAATTTGTATCTACATATTTATCACCCCATTGAGATATCTCTTTTCTTATCTTCAATATTTGTTTTTGGATGATAGATTCTCTTTGTGGATCAACCGACTGAATTAGGTTATATGGTAGTTTCATCAATTCCTCATGGAAAATATAACTTACGTTCTTTTTGCAATGTTCGGATTGCATCCTCTAAAACAGGAAGAGCATGACTGGCAGTATTCGCAGTTGATACAGTCAAAATACCACCAAAATCGTTTGCCAATTTTAATC
This sequence comes from Leptospira terpstrae serovar Hualin str. LT 11-33 = ATCC 700639, assembly GCF_000332495.1. NCBI lineage: Bacteria > Pseudomonadati > Spirochaetota > Leptospiria > Leptospirales > Leptospiraceae > Leptospira > Leptospira terpstrae. The sequence continues at coordinate 148,404 of NZ_AOGW02000011.1, forward strand.
TCTTACATACATCTTTACCTCCGCCAGCGGCCGAGGATATCTGATCAATCACGCGTATGAGTGAGGAAACTGTCATTTGTTGGTTTTGTCTATCAAGTGGGTGGTAAACCCCACTTTGCATATGAAACGCTCTTTCTTTTATACTTTTAATCGCAGACTCTAAAGATATGGACCGAACCCAAAAGTAATCATCCTTGGTTTTGATTTTCTTTTTTTGGATTTTTGTTCTTTGGATTTTTTCAAATTCGTTCTGTACGAACTCTAAATAATAAAACCGAACAGAATATTGGTGTAATTTTGCGCTAAAATAAACCATTTTCTCAATGAGTCTATCAGTGAATTCCAAAATCTCCGAAACAACAGACTGATTGTAATCGGTTGTATTGCCTGAATTTTCAAAGGACTTCCATACCTCTTCAATATCTATAGGATACGAATCGATAAGAATGGATTCCGTTTTTTCTTGGCCGAACCAAGGAACTAAAAAAGATACTTGGTTGGAATTCCAATCTGAAATTTCACCAGTTCCTCTAAAAAACTGAGGTTTATCACCGATTGCAAATCTATTACCGAAAGATAGGATACTATTTTGAATTTGGATTGAATCGGCTTCTAATTCTTCCCTTCCATAAAACTCCAGCCCAAATTGAAGGCATAAATTTTGCCAGACTCTGACCAATGTGACCACAAGTTTGTGTGCCACCTCACAACGAATAGATGCAGAATATAATTGCTTATAGTTTGAGACTTTCGTGTTTTCTTCAAAAGGAAAACGTGTTTTCAATTCTTCGGTGAAGAGATTTAGAAAAAAATCTAGTTCCATCCCGGTTTGGTAAATTTTGGAAACTATCGAAGTGATGATTTCTTCGGTCTGAGCCATAGGGTAGATAGGAAAAAAGTTCAATCCAAATTTTGATGGCGAAGTAACATCTTTGGTTGGCTCACCTCCCACTTGCGAACGAATCCCAGCAATCAAAAGAGCAGTAAAGGATAGTTTTTTAATAAACTCAATCCGTAACATAGCTAATACGTATTAATCTTTATTAAAACATTCAAGACAATAAAAACAAACAATGGGGGTTTTTTTCATAATTTATAAACAATAATAAAACCTATCGAATTTCTTTGTTTGAACCACCGCCCGTTTCCCTGCTAAAGTTTGCCATACAACTAACTATCCAAAGATTGACCTCTGCGGAACCTTTCCATTTCTCCACTTGCAATTTCTTATTTATCTTTTATACTCTTCTTATGAATGTAGCAGATACCGAAATCAAATCGCTTCTTGAGACCTACCAAAAGATTACAGTGTATGGACTCAGCAATGATCCATCCAAACCAAGCCATTATGTTCCAGTCTACATTCGAGACAAAGGATGGGAAGTCGTTGGAACGTATCCCAAAGAACACAGCGTAGGTGGATTTACTATCTATCCTAGTTTAAAGGATGTCCCCAAGGAAGACCGGAAATTTATCGATGTGTTTCGAAGTTCTGATAAAATTCCTGAAGTAATCGATGAAATTTTAACCCTAGGAGGAACAGAAGTGATCTGGCTCCAATTAGGTATTTCCCATCCTGAAGCCGAGAAAAAAGCAGAAGAAGCAGGAATCCGTGTTGTTTCTAATCGTTGCCTCATCATCGAACATAGAAATTATTTTTAAAAGGTTAAGGTCTAGAAATTATTTTTTTACCAAACCAAACGAAGGGAAGATAGGATAACAAACTAAGTACTACAAACCAAAGGGGCTGACCCGGTAGGAAAATAAAAAAATTAAAAGAACCTGCCAGAGTAAGAATACAACCTAACAAAATCACCATGAGCGAGTTGTGATTTTTGCTAAGTTTCATTGTGATCATTCCTCCAATGAATGAACCAAAAACATATCCGAGATAAACGGGGAGATACGCTGACGTTGGTAAGTTGGTCATGAACTGTTTCAAAAGTTCTGGATTGGCAATGATCTCATCACTTGGAGGTTTTACAAAAAAAGAATTCATAAACTCTAATGTCATCATGATGGCCATTGCCGAAACCAAACCTACAAGTATAGAAAGACTATTTTTAATCACTGGGATACCTACCTTTAATCATTAAAACGTACAATCTATACGAAAAATACAATCCGAAAATTGATGTTTAGTTTTTACTCTTAGCTCGGAAATTTTGCCAAGACCCGCAACTCCATAGAGCCCAAAGGACAAGCACTGGCTGAAAAAACAAACGAATCAATCGGGCTCTATCAGTATCCAAACCAAAAGCACTGATCCCATTCATATATTGGGAAATATTTCCCGGGAAAATTAATACAAAAAACAAAGCAACGACCCAACCAACTTGCACTTGTTTGTTGCGAAGGAAAATCAAAGACAATCCTAAACTGATTTCCACTACCCCCGACAATAAGACTACTAAATCTGCATCAATAGGTAACCAAGTTGGAACTTGAGCCAAAAACTCAGTTCTATGCCATGTTAGGTGGCCAGTTCCAGCGAATGCCAAAAAGGCTCCGAGTAAGATACGTAAAACGGTTTGGAATATAGTCCTTTCGGATGTGTTTGTTTGATTCATGGTAACTTAGACTAAAAATACAATGCTTTGGCCCCTCCGATAAAATCTTCGGGAAATCCCAAACCTATGAGATTGAGTCTTTATCTCATTTAATTCTAGACAATTTAGGAGGAATCCGAAGGAATGGCCGTATGACTTTCCTTTTTGAGAATGACTCTCATATAAAAACTAAATTCTGGAAGCAATCCCCCCATCACCAAGGAATTCTCTTTCGATCCAAATTCATAATCCTCTCCTCCCATATTCTCATTTCTATCCTATTGCTTTTGGCACCTCCTCTCCATCCGCAAGCTAAGGAAAAAACTCCTGAACCTCCACCGAGAGAGACAGAGCCTGTTCCCAATACGGGAACAAAGCCAGTAGAACAAGGAATTCGAGTGACCGGCAAAAAAGATCCGAGAGACCGGGAGATTCTTCGTACTCCCAATAGCATCAGCCGTTTGAACGAACAGGATATCCAAGATGCCGGGATCAACAGAACCAATGATATTGATAAACAAGTTCCCAATTTTTCCATCATTGATTCTGGATCACGTAACTTTACATATTTTAACATTAGAGGGATGCGAAGTATTGCCTTCAGTGAACCCGCAGTAGGATTGATTTTAGATGGGGTTCCACTCAATGATAATGTTGCACTTAACACTGAGTTATACGGATTAGAAAACATTGAAGTGTATCGAGGAAGTCAAGCAACCCTGTTTGGAAAAAACTTTCAAGGAGGGGTAGTTGAAATTCGCACGAAAAAACCAACGAATGTCGCTGAAGGAAAAATTACTTATGATGCAGGAAATTATAAAAAACAAGAAACGTCTGCTTATTATAATGCACCCATCATCAAAGATAAATTATTTTTTGGAATTGCTGGAAAAACGACAGAACGTGAAGGATATCTTTCCAATATAACTGGATTTTATTATCCGAATAATCGTCCCTATGAACTTCCCGTAGAGATTTATAAAACTCACCCCGATGGTAGGAAGGGACAAGCTGGACGATTTCGATTATACTTTACTCCCAATGAAATTTTTGAAGCAGACTTACAAATAAGCGCAGAAAGTTTCGACGATGGATCGTTAAACTTAGTAAATTATTTGGGTGCCAAATCAGAAAGAGAAAAAGCTTTATTGCAAGGTTGTGTCGCCATGCCTTCCAACTGCTCCAAGTTATATGGAACATATACCAACAGAGTTAACGGAGATAGAAAAGTATACTGGGATTATGAAGGGAAAAGTAACGTCACCGGAAATACATACTCTTTAGCAACGACCACAAAATTACCTCATGCCAATCTAAAAACAGCATCTGCAATACGTAAAATGGACATTGATCCAATCACTGCAGATTCTGACTTTACGACAACCGATCAGAACAGATCCATTTACGTAGAAAAAGCAACTACCTTTCTCAATGATGTGTATATTGAATCAAAAGACAAACATGATCCATTACAATTTAAAGCAGGTATTTACGCTTCCAATAAAATCACAAATATTGACCAAGCAAGAGAACATAGATCTTCAATTTATGTGATCAATGATTTTCCAGGTCTTACTTCTCCTGCAAGAGAAAAGAATTTATCAAGACTTCAAGACAGAAATATAAGTTTTTATACACATAACAGTTATACATTTGCTGAAAAATTTACAGTAACAATTGGTGCCCGTCTTGAAAGACAAGAAAGTCGTCTTTCCCATACGGAACAAGCGGTAGGAATTTCCCGCAACAACAATCCTTTAGGTGAAACACTTGTATTGTCAGACCCATATACAATTAACAATCGCTATAATTACAATGTCTCAAGGTTCATTTTTGATTATAAACCAATTGAAAACTTAATGTTTTTTATTGGTTTTAGCCGGGGATATAAAAATGCAGGTTATAGCACCGTTGTTAATATTCCTGACAAAGCAAGTTTTAGACCTGAAATCAATGATACGATTGAAGCCGGAATCAAATCAGAATTTTTTAAAGGAAAGTTCGGATTAAAATATACACAGTTTTATACTGAAACACAGGACTTTCATGTAGTTCGGGCCATCAACCTTTCCCAATATGTAAACCTCAATGCTGAGCTTGTCACTATCAGAGGATATGAATTAGAAACATTTATTAAACCACATAAAGATGCAAAGATAGGACTCTCTGCTGGTTATACGGAAGGAATTTTCAATAAGTTTTATGACTCAGTGCTAAATCGTGACTTCAATGGGAAGTGGGTTCATTTCATTCCGAAATACGATATTGTAAGTTATCTCCAATATAGAAACGAATATGGGATGTTCTTTCGTGGAGAGTTTCAAGCTGTTGGCCAAATGTATTTTGCAGCAGATAACACTGTATATAGCGATCCATATTATGTAATCAACTCAAGGGTGGGATATGAAACAGATACAATATCCGCCTACCTTTACATGAACAATATGAACGATCGGTATTACTTCACATCTTATATTGATGGAACCTTTCAAGCTGTACCTGGTGCACCCAAAACCTACGGATTTATGTTAACGTATAAAATTTAAATTTCTGGAGACAAATATGAAAACAAAATTAAAAACCCTTCTCACACTAATCACTCTTGGATTAACTCTTTTCCAATGTGATTTATTTGATCCTAAGTCAAAAGTTACCGGCGATGACCTGGTTTCCATGTTAGCTCTGCAACAAATCAATGCAAATAGTATGAGTGAAGCACAAAGACTTGGACTAAACGTTGCATATAGCCATAGGTTTAGTATCAAAAATGGCCCGCACTTGTTTTGCCGTGAGTATTCAACTGCTTACTTAGAAAAACAAGCAGAATGGGAAAAAGATATGGAGCAAACATATGCTACTATTGGTAATGCAATAGGTATAGAAATCGTAGTAGAACGAATGAGTGGACCTTGTGCTGTCACTAATAAAGTAGCAGCATGTCATTATGACGGAGTGGACGGAATCAACGATCTTATTCCTTATGCCTACACGACTGAAGGTGAACATAAATATTTAATTCCAGCAAACGCTTACTATGGAGTAACGGATCTGAAAAGTGCGAAAGAAGCCTGCGAAAGATTCAAAGGTACTTACGTTTGTTACGATCCAAGCAAGTGTTGGCAATAAACTAAAATTATACAGAAGAACTCAAAGGAATCTTTTGGGTTCTTCTTCTTTTATTCTTTCTCTTAATATAAAATATACTAATTCCACTAATCGAAAGTATTGCAGGCGAAAGCCCACCGATCACCCAAACTACTTTACTGAAATGATTTGCAAATGTTCCGAAATGAAGCGGACGAAATGAATCCAATACTTGATTCCAAAATCCTTCTTTTGCCATATCGACTTTATCAAATAGATTCTTTGATTTTACATTATATCGAATGTAAGAACCATACCGACTTTCCCATCCAGGAGAATTAAAACGATTCCCATAAATTCCGATTGGCTCATCTTTTGAGTGGTGTGGAAACGAAATATATCCCAATCGAAATCCAGGTATTTCTATTTTTGTTCGTTCCACCAATTGATTAATCGATTCTTCTCTAGCCCATAAATGGTGAACTACTTTTTCTTCTGGAAAACTTAGTATCACCGTGTCTCGCAAACTCCACCATCCACCAGTGATAGCTAAAATCAAATGAAACCAGACTGCATTAATACCAACGAACTTATGTAAGTCGGAAAAAAGGATTTGTTTACTTTCTTTCCATCGAAGGCGAAACAAACTTACCCAAAATCGTTTATAAAGTTTAATCCCGCTGATTGCTAAAAATAAATAGATCAAAGCAATACATCCAGTAAGAAAATAACCCACTCCACCTAAAAAAAGACTATAATGTAAAACTAGTAAAAACCCATATACACTATCACTTCGATCCTCTTTCATTTTTCCAATAACCTTACCATTGTAAGGATTGATTAAATAAACAGATTCACGACTGGGGATTTCTAAATTATGAAACCAAACTTGGTCAGCTTGGTCTTTTAAGTCGGATACCAACCAACCGGCAACACTTCCTTCTGGAATTTGTTCTAACAGTTGTTTGTAAAGTGTATCTAAAGGCAACCGATCCCTTTCAACTAAAATGGAGTGGGAACCTGTAAGAGACTGGATTTCCTTTCCATAAACCAATAGGGATCCAGTCAGACCCAAAACCAAAAGGAAACTCGCTCCCAAAATTCCGAGAACCATATGTAACTGATACCAAGTTTTTGCCTTCACGAACCACCGACTCCTTAGGGGATAGAGCCATATTATTGAGATCGGGTCTCATTTTCAAGTAAATCTTTACTTCTGTGGTTTCCTCTTGGGTTTTCGATTTTTACGCTTTTTCCATCGAATGAGTTAACATTTCTCGAATGATTTTGTTCACTTCTGGGCGACAACTTCCACAACCAGTGCCGGCCCCTGTTGTAGTCATAATGGATTCTAAATTGCATGCGCCATTTTTGAATTCGTCTTCTATATTTCCTCGACCCACACTGTTACAAGAACAGACAAGTGCACCTTTCGGTGGTTTGGTGGCGGTTCCTCCAGAGAGTAACTTCTCTCTTTTGTCCCCAAGTTCTATCCCACTTGCAATCAGATTCTTATATTCAACAAATTCTGCTTTGTCCCCAATGAGAATGGCTCCTACTAACTTATCGCCCTTCACAATGCATTTTTTATAACGCCTTCTCTTTCGATCCAAAAATACAATCTCTTCGTATTCATCGGAAAGATTTTCGAATGATACACCTGGAAGGCGTAGTGATACCAACTCCAATCCAGGAATTTTTAATAGATTGGAATGGAGTGATCCGGAGTAAGTTTTATATTTATAACCAAATATATGTGAGGCGGCAACTTTTGCCTGTTCCTCTGCGGCAAGGACTGTCCCGTAAACACCACTGGCATGCTCTGCCACTTCCCCAATAGCATAAATGTCAGGATCACTTGTTTGTAAAAATTCATTTACTTTGATCCCTTCCCCTAATTCAAATCCCAAACCTTTGGCCAAATGCAAATTAGGACTTGTTCCCATCGCATAAACAATTCCATCCGGATGTAATTTTCGCCCATCTTTTAACTCTACATTGGTGATACGACCATACCCATTCACTTTCGAAATTTCAGAATTAAAAAGTACTTCGATCCCTCTATTTAAAATTTCGTCTTTTAAGATATCACAAGCAACTGAATCCAGTTGTTTGGACATAAGTCTATCAGTGCGAACAAGAACTGTTACTTTAACATTTAAGGTCTTAAGTGCTGCTGCAAGTTCTAACCCGAGAAGACCACCACCTACAATGAGTGCATGAGAATCAGGAACAAAAAAACCTTTAATTCGATCGGCATCTGTTTTAGCACGTAAACTAAAGACCCCCACCATATCCGGTGTTATGGATTTGGGAACTTGAGGAGAACTTCCAGTAGCAAGGATGAGTTTGTTATATGAGTGAGAATTACCAAAAGCATCTTTTACAATTTTTGCTTCCGGTAAAATGTCAGTAACAGAAGTAGAAGTATATAGATTGATATTCCAAGAGACAACTTCATCTGAATCTGCACTCGAAAGTTCATGAAATTCTTTTTCTCCGCTGATAAAATCAGGAAGAAGGATTCTATTATATAAAGGATTTTCTTCCTTACAAATTACTGTGATTTCATCTTCGGGAGCTAATTCTTTATAATTTTTAATAAATGCATGGGTACTATTTCCCCCACCAATGATTAGAATTTTTTCTTTTTCTTTGGCATACGGTTTTACCTGCACTGCCGAGATTTTGAAACCTGGTTGTTTGGAAAAAGGATCAAAACTTTTACTTGTTAGGTTGTTTGCTCGAGACTCATCGTTTTTATTTTTTTTCCCCCAATGCATGGGTAAAAAAACTGTACCTTGTTTGATGGTGTCTGTGATTTTTGCCCGAACTCGCACCACACCTCTTTCATTTGAAACTTCAGCAATCCCACCATCAATGATTTCGATTCGTGTTGCATCTTCTGGATGGATTTCCAGATAAGGTTCCGATTTGTGTTCCATGAGCTTTTGCACTTTGCCCGTTCGAGTCATGGTATGCCACTGGTCTCGGATTCGTCCTGTAGTTAAAATGAAAGGATACTCTTCTGAAGTTTTTTCTGAAGTATCTTCTGGGGATATATCAAAGATCTTTGCTTTTCCATTAGCACGATAGAAGATATGATCAGAAAACAAACGGGGAGTTCCTCCGTGGTCTTTGTGAGGATAAGGCCACTGTACAGAGCGTTTTTCTTTTAGAATGGAATAGTTGAGTCCACTAATATCAATTTTGGTATTCTCTGTTAGTGCACAATGTTCTAGAAACACATCTTCCTCTGAATTGTAATCGAAGGAAGAACCAAAACCCATTTTCTCTGCAAATTTTTGAATGATAAGAGTATCCGCAAGTGCCTCACCCGGCGGGTCTAATATCTTTGCAAGATAAGTCACACGACGATCGGAATTGGTCATGGTTCCCTGTTTTTCAGCCCAACCTGCTGCAGGAAGAACATAATCTGCGTAGGGAATGGCAGAAGAATTCATTGATATATCTTGCACAACCACTAGTTCTGCGGCACGTAACCCTTGTTCTACCATGCGAGCATCAGGTAAACTTGTGGTCGGATTTGTACAAATGATCCATACCGCCTTCATCTTTCCGGTGCGAAGGTTTTCAAACATCTCCACTGCAGTAAACCCAGGTTTACTTTGAATGACTTCAGTTTGTACTCCCCAAAACTTAGCTACTTCTTCCCTATGATTTGCATTACTCAAATCACGGTGTGCTGGCAACAAATTGGAAAGTCCACCAACTTCCCTTCCTCCCATGGCATTGGGTTGGCCAGTAAGAGAAAAAGGGCCACTTCCTGGTTTTCCAATTTTACCAGTTAACAAAGATAAGTTGATTAGTGCCAGGTTTTTGTTAACACCGACCACACTTTGGTTTAGCCCCATTGCCCATAAGGATAAAAATCCTTTCGCATGGCCAATGAAATTGGCAGTCAAACGAATGTCGTCCGAAGGGATTCCGCAAGTATTTGCCGCAGATTCTAAATCAAAATTTAAAAGAAGAGTTTTTAATTCCTCAAAACCTTCTGTATGAGATTGGATAAATTCATTATCAATCCAACCATTATCGATAAGAACTTTTGCAATCGCATGGAAAAGGTAAATATCAGTCCCTGGATGGATTTGTAAATGGAGGTCCGCATCCTCGCATGTGTCTGTCCGTCTTGGATCGACTACTATGATCTTTACATCTGGATTGTTTTTTTTGTGAGCTTCGATTCTACGAAATAATATGGGGTGACACCATGCTGGATTGGCACCTGCGATTAGAAAACAATCGGCAAGTTCAATGTCTTCATAAGCAATCGGTACACTGTCTTCCCCCAATGCCATTTTGTATCCCACAACCGCCGAACTCATACAAAGCCTTGAGTTTGTATCAATATTATTACTGCCGATAAAACCTTTGATGAGTTTGTTTATGATATAATATTCTTCTGTCAGGAGTTGGCCTGAGACATAGAATCCCACAGAGTCCGGTCCATAAGTTTGAATCAATTTTCTGAATTTGTCGGCAATTCCTGATAGGGCGATTTCCCAGCTAACTTTTGATAGCGGAAGATTCTTATCTTTCCTATGACTTGGATAGAGAATACGATCACTTCTATCCATGACAGTATAATGCAAATTCATTCCCTTAGAACACAATAGTCCCTTGTTCGCTGGATGGTCTTTGTCCCCTTCAATAGATATCTCTGTCGGGCCTAGTTTGTGGACAGTAACACCACAACCAACCCCGCAGTAGGAACAAGTCGATGCATAGGATTCTTGCATTTGCACACAAACAATCAGCAATAACTATGCCAATTGCTGAAATATTCACAAAAATGCTTATTACCATAGGGATTTGAATTCAATCTTCCCAAATGGATGCGAAGACTGGCAAAACCATGGAGAAAATATTTGGGAAAAATGCACATAAAACGTACATAATCGTTATGTTCTAGCAGAAAGGATTAAAAAAACCTCAAATAGAAAGTGGCTTACTCCAGTAACTCACTTACCAAAGAAAGATAGTTTCCCTTCTCTTGTAGTGAATTTTATCTTTTTTTCCAAAAGACTCTCTCAATTCCCTAAGGAATCGCCTGTACTAGTAGCATTTTTAATCTAGCTGCCTCAGTTAGGTACACTTCGTGCATATTGTAGGAAGATTGGAACTGTTCTAGCGGTTCCATCGGAAAACTTTTGGGTCCGGGTAGGGTAACAAAATGATCAAGCGAAAGTTAATCGTCATAGGAAACGGGATGGTTGGCCATAGATTCTGCGAAAAATTAGTGGAGTTCGGTGGCACAGACAAATTTGAGATCACGGTCCTTGGGGAAGAACCAAGGCGAGCCTATGACAGAGTCCATCTATCTGAATATTTTGCCGATAAGTCCGCTGATTCCTTATACTTATGTACTCCCGATTGGTATAGATCCAATGGAATTAAATTATTATTATCAGAACCTGCGACCTCTATTGATACCATCAAACGAAAGTTAGTTACTAGTTTAGGCACAGAACTTGATTTCGATGAACTGATTTTTGCGACTGGTTCCTCTCCATTTGTTCCTCCACTCGAAGGATTAGACAAAGAAGGAGTTTTTGTTTATCGAACCATTGAAGACCTAGAACAAACTATGGAATACAGCAAAAAAGTAAAAAAGGCAGCTGTGCTCGGTGGTGGACTTTTAGGATTAGAAGCTGCGAAAGCACTAGTAGACTTAGGAAAAGAAACTCATGTTGTTGAGTTTGCTCCAAGGCTAATGCCAAGGCAGTTGGATGATGGTGGTGCTGCCATTTTAAAATCCAAAATTGAAGAAATTGGTGTTGAAATTCATTTAAACAAACAAACAGAAAAAGTTTTAGGTAACGAAAAAATCGAAGGTTTTGAATTCAAAGATGGCGGTAACCTTCAGTTTGATATGTTGATTGTTTCTGCAGGGATACGCCCAAGAGACGAACTTGCAAAAGAAGCTGGGATTGCCGTTGGCGAACGCGGCGGTATCATTGTAGATGATGGGATGGGAACCAATGTGTATGGAATTTATGCCATCGGGGAAGTAGCATTACATAGAAATTTTATCTATGGACTTGTGGCTCCAGGTTACGAGATGGCAGAAACCCTTGCTTTTAATTTATGTAGTCCTGGTAGCAAACCAAAAGTATATATCGGATCCGACTTATCCACAAAACTAAAGTTAATTGGTGTAGAAGTGGCTTCTTTTGGAGATGCTCTCGGTCAATCAGAACACATTCCCATTGTTTTTAAAAACCCAAGGAGTGGTGTTTATAAAAAACTAGTCATCTCTCCTGACGGCAAATATCTATTAGGTGGAATTCTTGTAGGAGATGCCAAAGCCTATGGAAACCTTCTCTCCTTCTATTTAAACAAAATGGAACTTCCAGAAGAACCAGAAACTTTAATTGTTGGGTCTGTTTCTGCAGAAAACCTTTTTGGTGCTGATGCTCTTCCTGATGAAGCTAAGATCTGCTCGTGTAACAATGTTTCTAAAGGAAATATCCTCACTGCCATACGCGAAAAAGAATGTTATGACATCACCAGTTTAAAAAATTGTTCGAAAGCAGGTAGTGGTTGTGGTGGATGTTTGCCACAAGTAAACTCCATTCTCAAAGCAGAATTAAAAGTCCAAGGAAAGGTAGTTACAGAACATCTCTGTGAACATTTTAAGTTTTCTAGAAAAGAACTGTTCCAAGTCATCAAAGTCAAAGCACTCAAAAGTTTTCCTGACGTAATCAAAGAAGTGGGTCGTGGGAACGGATGTGAAGTTTGTAAACCAGCAGTTGCATCCATTCTTGCCAGTGTATGGAATGAACCCATTCTCAAACACAGAGAGATCCAAGATACCAACGACAAATACCTTGCCAATATCCAAAGAGGAGGAACCTACTCTGTCGTTCCAAGAATCCCTGGTGGAGAAATCACTCCCGAAAAGCTCATTGCGATTGGGGATGTTGCCAAAAAATACAATCTCTATTGTAAAATCACTGGTGGCCAACGTATCGACTTGTTAGGTGCAAGAATCGATCAACTCCCAGCTATTTGGAAGGATTTGATTGAGTTTGGTTTTGAAAGTGGACATGCTTATGGAAAGTCCATGCGAACTGTAAAAAGTTGTGTAGGGTCTACATGGTGTCGGTTTGGAGTCCAAGACAGTACTTCTTTTGCGATCAAATTAGAAGAAAGATACAAAGGAATTCGTGCTCCTCATAAATTAAAGTGCGGAGTGTCCGGTTGTATTCGGGAATGTGCGGAAGCTCGCGGAAAAGATTTTGGTATCATTGCTACAGAAAGAGGATGGAACCTCTATATCGGTGGAAACGGCGGAGTGAATCCAAAACATGCAATTCTTTTTGCTGAAGATCTTGATGAAGATACCTGTGTTAAGTATATCGACCGTTACATGATGTTTTACATTAGAACAGCGGACAAACTGATGAGAACTTCTACTTGGTTAGAACAACTCGAAGGTGGAATTGATTACTTAAAAGATGTGGTCATCAACGACAGATTGGGAATCAACTCTCAACTGGATGAAGAAATGAATGCCCTCGTAAACACTTATCTCTGTGAGTGGAAAGATGTTGTCGAAGATACTGAAAAACAAAAGAAATTTAGACATTTTGTCAATAGTTCAGAAACAGATCCAAATATCAAATTCATCGAAGAACGTGGTCAGATCCGCCCAGTGGATTGGGTAGAAAAAGACTTAGTCAATTCATAAACAGGAGAATCAAAATGTCAGTAGATACAAAAAATAAAGAAAGATTATTCATAGGTCCAGTTTCTGAATTTGAAAAAGAAGGTGGAGTCACAGCAAAAGTAGGAGAAAAACAAATTGCAATCTTCTACTTTGAATCAAGAAACGAATGGTATGCCTGTGACAATGCCTGCCCCCACACAGGAGATATGGTTTTGTCTCGTGGGTTTTTAGGAGATACCAATGGAGAACCGAAAGTAGTTTGCCCATTGCATAAAAGAAATTATTCACTGACAAGTGGTGATTGCCTCAGTGGGGAAAATTACAAAGTGAATCTCTACCCTGTGATTGTGGAAAATGGGTCAGTCTATTTGGAAGTGGATCCCTCCATTACAGTTAACCACGGTTAATCGCTATTATTATGGATTCGCAAAGTAAACATACAAACAAGGGCAATGTGTATTTGGTGGGAGCAGGTCCTGGTGATCCGGAACTTTTAACTGTCAAAGCACTGAAGACACTACGAAAAGCTGACGTTGTCTTCTATGATGATTTGGTTTCTCCAAGGATTCTTGGTGTATGTCGAAAAAAAATCCAAATGGTTTATGTTGGGAAAAGGTTGGGTGTTCATAGTTGTTTACAAGATGAAATTAATTCAAAACTCATCCAAGCAGCAAACGAATTCCAAACGGTTGTTAGACTAAAAGGAGGGGATCCCTCTATCTTTGGTCGCGTGGGAGAAGAGTTTGCAGCTTTGTTAGCGGAAGGAATCCAGTGTGAGATTGTGGCAGGCATCACTACTGCATCAGGTGTTGCCTCTTCTTTAGGTTTTCCATTGACTCATAGAGACTATGCAAGGGAGATCCTTTTCCTATCAGGTCACAAAAAGGATGGGGCCAACTCCGAAGGTTTTAAAAACCTTAACTGTGTTGGAAAAACTATCGTCGTTTATATGGGACTGAATTCAATTGGCCTGATTGTTTCTGAACTCTTGGATGCAGGAAATGCAAAAGAGACAAATATTGCAGTCATTCAAAATGCAACTTTAGACACAGAACGTGTCTTCACTGGAAATTTAAATACCATCCAATCCATCATAGAAGAAAACGAGGTTAAGTCCCCTGCCATTCTTGTGATTGGTGAGATTGTTCGATTCTATCGTGAGATGGAAAATTTGAAAAATGACTATTCTTCCATTCTAACACCCTGATAAGGGTTAGGAATGAATGATATTACAGGCAAACGAACCACCCTTCGGTATGCAGAAGCAGAAGGCTATGTGTATTGTAAGGCGGAAACGATCCAACGAGTTAAGGCAAATGATCTTCCCAAAGGGGATCTCTTTGGTGTTGCGAAAGCTGCAGCTCTACTAGGTTCTAAAAAAACATCAGAACTCATTCCTCATTGCCATCCGGTTCCCATTGATTCTTTTTTAATCAAATTTGAAATCTTAGAAGAAAAAAATGCCATCCGCATCCAAACGGAAGCCAAGTCCATAGGCAAAACAGGAATTGAAATGGAAGCACTCACTGGCGTTACAGTAGCGGCTCTTGTAATTTATGATCTCCTAAAGCCCATTGACAAAGAGATAGAAATCTCTTCTGTCCGACTGTTAGAAAAAAAGGGAGGGAAAACCGATTCGCAAATCGCAAAATTTGCAGCAGGCTCCAATGCAAAAATCTTAGTTTGTTCTGATTCATGTTTTTCAGGAAAAAAAGAAGATGGATCGGGCAAGGTCATCTCAGAACTTCTTAGCCAAGAAGGAGTGGAAGTTTTAGAAATTAAAATTGTTCCTGATGAACCTACTGAAATTCAAAAAACCATCACATTATGGACAGCGGAAAAAATTGATCTGATTGTTACCACAGGGGGAACAGGACTTGGTCCAAGAGACAACACAACCGACACCATAAAACAAATGTTAGAGCAGGATTTACCGGGAGTGGCCGAGGTAATGCGTTCCTTTGGACAAGATAGAACTCCTTTTGCGATGTTGTCTCGTTCTCTTGCTGGTCGGATCGGGAAGTCTCTGGTCGTTTCTGTTCCCGGAAGTAGCAATGGAGCAAAAGAAAGTATGACAGCCATTTTACCTGCAATCTTCCATGCCAAAAAAATGATGCGAGGGGAAGGACATTGATTTCTTACGCAGAGGCTCTAGAAAAAATTCTTTCCGAAGTTCGAAATTATCCGAGTGAACTAATTCCCTTAAGCCAATCCTTGGGCCGAGTCCTTAGCGAGGAAGTGTCTGCCGATCGGGACTATCCACCGTTTCATCGTTCGGCGATGGATGGTTTTGCAATCGCTTCAAAAGATTACAAAGATGGACAAGTTTATCCTTACCATAGGGAACTTCCCGCAGGAATGAGTTTGGATTTAGAACCAAAGGAAAAGGCCATTCGAATCATGACGGGAGCCCCTGTTCCTCTTGGTTTCGATCTTGTGATCAAAATCGAGGATGCGTATCTAACGGAGACAGATGGTCAAAAACAAGTTACCTTTAACCTAAAAGATGCCAAACCTTGGCAAAACATCGCAAAACAAGGAGAAGATGTAAAAAAAAACCAAATTGTATTAACAAAGGGAATCCAAATTGGTACTTCCGAGTTTTCTCTTTTGGCAAGTCTTGGCAAGGAAACTGTTTCCGTCATTCAATCACCTAAAGTTCATATCATCTCCACAGGCAATGAAGTGATACCAATACACAGCTCCCCTCTTCCCTACCAAATCAGAGATTCCAATTCCTATACCATAACTTCCATTCTATCGAAATACAAAATTCAACCTGAATCTGTAACCCACGTTCCTGATTTAGAAAAGGAAATTACAGAACAAATTCAAAAAGGGTTAGATGCAGATATTTTAATTCTTTCTGGAGGAGTTTCCATGGGTAGTTTGGATCTAGTACCTTCCATTTTACAAAGATTAGGTGTTGATCTCATTTTTCATAAGACGGCCATCAAACCAGGAAAACCCATTTGGTTTGGAAAAAGAAAAAACACCATTGTCTTTGGAATGCCTGGAAATCCTTTTAGTGTCCAAACCTGTTCTCGTATTTTTCTCGAACCATTTCTTAGAAAGTCATACGGCCAAAGTCAAATTCCGTCTTATAAACTACCTTATTCGACCACCAAACAAAAGAAAGGCTCCCTTACCGAATTTTTTCCTGTCCGATTAGAAACAACGGACAAAACCTATCTCGCGCCGCTTGCATTCAATGGAAGTGGTGATGTAAGAGCCGGTCTTTTCTCCGACGGACTTGCGATCATTCCGAGCCAACTCTCCCAAATCCAAAAGGAAGATATCCTAGAATTTTTACCTTGGTGATCTAGAACCTCAACATTTCTGTACAAATGGTACGCAGTTTATACGGTTTTTGGTCAAAAAATTGTCCTTTTGTAGTACATATTCTACATAAGGGAAAACCATAAGCGTAAAGTTCAGTTTTAAGGCGTTTTAACCCATTTTAAGTCAATTCGTGCTCTGGTACGCTTTTTGCACTGTTTATCAGCAATAGGAGTACACAACCCGTGACCATTACACCTCATGCGAAAGCAACTAAAATCGAATTATTCAGCCTGGCGACACCCCAGATGCGAACCTTTCACCTAACATGGATTGCATTTTTTCTATGTTTTTTTGGATGGTTTGGGATCGCACCCCTTATGGTTTATGTTAGAGAGGAACTTTCTTTAACGAAGGCCCAGGTAGGAAACATCATCATTGCATCTGTAGCTATAACAATCTTTATGCGATTGTTTATCGGTTGGTTGTGTGACAAAATTGGACCACGGATTGCGTATACTTTTCTTTTGACTCTAGGATCCATACCTGTTATGTGTATTGGTCTAGCTGATAGTTATCTTTCCTTTTTATTATTAAGATTGGCCATTGGTGCCATCGGTGCTTCTTTTGTGATCACTCAGTATCATACATCTGTTATGTTTGCACCGAATATCATTGGAACAGCCAATGCAACCACAGCGGGATGGGGAAACTTAGGTGGTGGTGTTACTCAAATGGTGATGCCAATTCTATTTGGCTTCTTTGTTGCCTTTGGATTTACAACGGGAGTTTCTTGGAGACTTGCCATGGTAGTTCCTGGTGCTGCTTTATTTATCATGGGTATCATTTATTACTTCGGAACACAAGACACTCCTGGTGGAAACTTTAAAGACATTAAAGAAACCTATCCTACTTTCCAAGGTGGAAAGAAAAACTCTCTCAGTAACTTTTTACTTGTGTTCAAAGATCCAAGAGTTTGGTTACTTTTCCTTGCTTATGGTGCTTGTTTCGGAATTGAACTTACCATCAATAACATTGCTGCCTTGTATTATGTAGACCAATTCAAATTATCTCCTGCCACTGCGGGACTCATTGCTGGACTATTTGGACTTATGAATTTATTTGCAAGAACACTCGGTGGTGCCTTTGGGGATAAGTTCGGAATCAAATGGGGTCTTCGCGGAAGAGTGGTTTGGTTGTCGGCAGTACTTGCAGGCGAAGGACTATGTTTGATTTTGTTTTCGCAAATGAATTCTCTCATCCTTGCCATATCTTCAATGATCATCTTTAGTTTGTTTGTGCAAATGTCAGAAGGAGCCACCTTCTCTGTAGTTCCTTTCATTAACAAAAAGGCAATTGGAGCGGTATCTGGAATCGTAGGAGCTGGTGGAAATGCGGGAGCTGTGTCTGCTGGATTTTTATTCCGAGGGGACCTAACTTACCAAAATGCACTACTGATCATTGGAGTGACTGTTACCATTGCTTCCTTCTTTACTCTACTTGTAAGATTTTCTACTGAAGAGGAAAAGGAAGTGGGTGATGAAATGAGCAAAATTTTACCAACTAGCGAAAAGGAATCCACTTTAGTTTCTGCAACATAGAACTTCGAATGAGTCGATTTTTTGCGAAGAATCGATTCATTTTAAACTTGTCTAAAGAAAAATTCTCTCTTAAGATTTCTGTCTTAGGAGAGAGTTATGGATCAAATTCATTATCGGTCTTGCAGTTTGTGCGAGGCAATGTGCGGACTACAAATCGAATTGAAAGACGGCTCCATCCAAGGATTCAAAGGAGACCCCGAAGACAAGTTCAGCCGAGGCCATATTTGTCCTAAAGGTCCCGAGCTAAAAAGCCTCTACCAAGATCCTGATCGGATCAAATTCCCTTTAAAAAAGACAAAAACTGGCTGGGAACAAGTATCTTGGGTCGATGCACTCTCCGATATTGCTACTCAACTCGTAAAAATCCAAACTACTTATGGGAACGATTCTG
This sequence comes from Leptospira terpstrae serovar Hualin str. LT 11-33 = ATCC 700639, assembly GCF_000332495.1. NCBI lineage: Bacteria > Pseudomonadati > Spirochaetota > Leptospiria > Leptospirales > Leptospiraceae > Leptospira > Leptospira terpstrae. The sequence goes on from NZ_AOGW02000011.1 coordinate 167,004, forward strand.
TAGCTATCTATAATGGAAATCCCACTGTTCACAACTACGGATCTATGTTACTTGGACAACGGTTTGCCAGTAGGCTCAAAACTAGAAATAATTTCTCAGCAACCTCGGTAGACCAGTTGCCCCACCAACTCCTTTCTTATTTAATGTTTGGCCACCAACTCCTTGTCCCCATTCCAGATATTGATCATACAGATTTTTTCTTAATTTTAGGTGGAAACCCTTTTGCATCTAACGGAAGTTTAATGAGCGTTCCCGATGTCAAAAAAAGATTAAAAGCCATCCAAGACCGAGGTGGAAAGTATGTAGTGGTAGATCCTCGTAAATCCGAAACGGCCGTCCATGCAGATGAGCATTTATTTATAAAACCAGGAACTGATGCTTATTTTTTACTGGCAGTCCTCCATGTTCTTTTTGAAAAACAACTCACCAAACCAAATGACTTAATCCGAATAGAAGACATACAATCCATTCAAACAGTCACAAAAGAATATAACCCAAAACGAGTATCCAAAATCACTGGGGTTTCCAAAGAAACCATAGAACGAATCACAATCGAATTTGCGAATGCACCATCAGCTGTCTGTTACGGAAGGGTTGGTGTTTCCACACAAGAATTTGGTGCGGTTTGCCAATGGCTTATCAACGTGATCAATATTATTACTGGGAATTTAGACAAAAAGGGAGGTGCCATGTTCACTCTCCCTGCGGTAGATTTAGTGGGGGAAGGATCTGTGATGCGCTCTTCGCAAGGAAGTTTCAATTCCTATCAGTCCCGAGTTCGCAAACTTCCCGAATTCAGTGACGAACTTCCCGTAGCAGCATTAGCAGAAGAAATCCTCACGGAAGGAGAAGGAAAAATTAGAGCTCTTTTTACTTCGGCAGGAAATCCAATCTTATCTACACCTAACGGATTAAAGTTGGACAAAGCATTAGCTAGTTTAGATTTTATGGTAAGTGTTGATTTTTATTTGAATGAAACGACAAAACATGCGCACTATATTCTACCCCCCACTTCCGCTTTAGAACATGACCATTATGATTTAATTTTTAATGTATTTGCGGTTAGGAATACGGCACGTTACAACCAACCACTCTTCACTCCAGAACCGGGGATGTTACATGATTGGGAAATTTTTTCTGACTTAACCAAACGTTTGGAACTAAAAAGAGCCGGTAAAGAACTTCCGAAAGACATTGTTAAGACAAAACTAACGCCTGCTAGTATCATTGACCATGCGCTCAAATCAGGACCTTATGGAAACAAAGGAACTCAAAATCGAGAGATGAGTTTGGAACTTTTAAAAAATAGTCCTCATGGTGTGGATTTGGGACCATTACAACCCAGTTTTCCTGAACGATTGTATACCGAAGACAAAAGAATCCATCTATTCCCAGATATTTTGAAAGAAGATCTACCAAGACTTAAAAGTAAGTTTTTGGAATGGGAAAAATTTAGCTCCGAGAAATCTCAATTTTTACTGATAGGACGAAGGCATTTACGAAGTAATAATTCTTGGATGCACAATCTACCAAAACTCATGACAGGGAAACCACGGTGCACTGTGATGATCCATCCAATTGATGCTAACCATTTAGGAATCTTCAATGAAGAGGAAGTCATTGTAGAATCCTCAGTGGGTAAAATTCAAATTCCCGTAGAAATTACCGAAGAACTAATGCAAGGTGTTGTGAGTATTCCCCATGGCTTTGGACACAATCGTGGAGGAACTAATCAAAAAGTAGCAACTGAGTTTTCTGGAGTGAGTATCAACGATCTTACCGACGACCAAACCATTGATGAATTCTCAGGGAATGCTGCTTTTAGTGGAATCAAAGTATCAATAAAAAAACAACTGGTCTAATGGGAAGGTTGATTGTTCAAATATTGGATGTAGGCTCGCCTTCCACCAATTAGTGAATAAACCTCACTTTTACTTTGTAAATAAGACAGGGCTTTTTTAGAACGAATTCCTGTTTCGCAGATGCAAACAAGAGTTAGGTCTTTTTCGAATTCAGGAAGATACCCTCGTTCCAAATCTGATAGAGGTAAAAGAAATGAATCAGGAATTGGATTCAAATCTGTTTCATCTTTTTCTCTAACATCGATAAACAGAGTACTTATGTTTTTCTGTAAACGAATGAATTCTTCCGGATGTATTTCCTTTGCATTCCAATCTGTATTGGTTTTAAAGGTTCCATGTCCACAAGTGGGACATTCCGCATTTGCTTCCACCTTGGATTGGTAGAGTGTCGGAGGATTCCATTCCATAAAGTAAACTGAATTTATGTCTGTCGATTTTGGATCTAAAAGATACTGTAAGGTGAGTGATGCTTGGTAAGTTCCTGCAAGTGCAGTCTGCACACCGAGCACTCCACCCAAACTACAATTTAAGATGTCTCCTTCCTTTAAATCTGGAAACAAACAACGGTAACATGGTTTTCCATTACCAGAAAAAATAGCAAATTGAGCACTCGTACGAAACACAGAAGCCGTTACCAAAGGAATCGATTTTTTTATACAAAGATCATTGATCGCATACTTTGAGGAAATGGTATCGGTACAATCTAAAACAATATCCCAACCATCTAAAAGTTCTGGTTTTGTTAGATCGGAAACAAGTTCGGCAAATGTTCGAATCACGAGCCAAGGACAATGTTCCAACAAAACTCGAGAAACCACTTCTGTTTTCGGGAGTCCAATATCTTTAAATGTAAACAATGTTTGGCGGTGGAGGTTTGAAACTTCCACAATATCAAAATCAACCAAACCAATTCGTCCGATTCCACCGAGGGCAAGATGCAAAGCAGTAGGACATCCAAGTCCCCCAAGTCCAATGACAAGAACTGACGACTCTCGCCATTTTTTTTGACCGATAGTGCCAATTTCTGGAACTTGGATTTGGCGTTGGAAGAAAGATTCCTCTTCTATACCCATAAATGAGAGAAGAATTAAGGATTTAAGGCGATCAAGGAGAAATTAAACTCGAGGTAAAATAGTTTAATAACCGAATCTAACTTCCTATTTTTGTTTTCAATTGTGAAAACTAGATTAAAATCGACCTTAAGGTGAAAGAGAATACTAGAAAATTTGAAGTACTTCGAGTGAGTATTCTATCTCATTGTAGTTTTGCATGCGTTTACTGTGCTCCAAAAAATAAACCCGACCAAACCAATTTTTTTCCAAAAATCCATTTCTTGAGTCCGGAACTATTAGAAACTAAAATCAAAACTCTCACATCCCATATCCACCTAAAGGAAGTCCACCTAACAGGAGGGGAACCTACTCTTCATAAAAATTTAGTGGAATTAATTCAGAAATTAAAAGAGTTAAATATTAAGGAAGTAGCCATTACTTCCAACGGTTTTTTTCAGGATGGACTCATTCAAAAAATGAAACAAGCCGGACTCACTCGAATGAATTTTTCTCTGGATAGTTTTTCACAGTCTGGTTTTGAACGGCTGAGTGATCGCAAACTTCCTGTTACTATTTTGTTAAAACGAATTTTGGAAGCAAAAACATCTGGATTAGAAGTGAAAGTCAATTGTACGATTCTCAAAGGTTATAATGAATCGGAAATTCTAGATCTTTTGCAATGGTCGGGAGAAAATGGAATACCCATTCGATTTTTAGAATTTATGAAGATGGGTCCTTTACAAGAGGAACATTCTGATTGTTTTTATTCGGCTGAAGAAATTCGAAACACCATCCTAAGTCGATACAACTTTCAAAGATATCCTACAGCTACAGATTCCACAGCCACCTATCATATTACAGACGAAGGATATATTTTTGGACTCATCGCCAATCATACAGAACCATTTTGCGAAGGTTGTAATCGTCTGCGTATGGATTCACTTGGTAGGATTTATGGATGTTTGAGTGACCAAACTTCTTTTGATCTTCCATCAGATCCTTCCAAAGTGCCATTGGTTTTGCAACAAGCGATGGAAACAAAAAAAATGCAATTTACGGGTTCTGAACTTTCGATGAAATTTATTGGAGGATAAATGAAAATCCAGTTGTTATCATTTGCTGCTTTAAAAGATTATTTCCCATCCAAACAAGAGCTAGTTTTAGATGGGATTCATACCGTTTCCGATTTAAAATTGTATCTTCGTAACTTAAATCCAGAAGCTACAAATCTCCTTAAAATCAGTCGCATCTCAATCAACCAAACGATTGCGAAAGACTCAGACTCGCTGATAGAAGGGTCCGTAATTGCAATCCTTCCCCCCTCAAGCGGTGGTTAAATGGAAACAAATACTCAACACAAACACATTACAGAGAATAAACTTGAACTTCCAACTTCCTTTCCCCCATTACCCAGTATGGGTGGGTATGTACTTTTTGCAGGTATCGTAAGAGATATTAATGACGGAAGGCAAGTCACACATCTAGAATATGAAGCATATTCGGAAATGGCAAACCAAATGATTGCAGATATTATCAGTGATACATTCAAAAAATGGGACTTACAATTTGCAGAATGTATTCACAGACTTGGAAAACTAAATCTAGGGGAAGTTGCAGTAATCGTTAACACTGGTGGCGTTCACAGAGACGAAGCTTACAAAGCCAATCGATACATCATAGACCGCGTCAAACACGAAGTCCCTATTTGGAAAAAAGAATACTATGTGGATGGAAGTTCAGAATGGTCACAAGGCTGTTTGGATGATACTCACAACCATTAATCCAACTTTTGTTCTTCTTGTTGGAGGACAAAGTGTACGAATGGGAGAAGATAAAGGTTTTGTATCAATCACTCCCGATTCTCATTTTCTAAGCCAGATTTTAGAAAAGCTGAATGCGTTCAGTACTTCTATTTATGTTTCACTTCGCAAGGAACAGTTGGATTCTTATGCTAAGTATTTACAAAAATCCTCACTCATTCTAGATCAAAACCTTCCCGTAGAAGGTCCGCTCAAAGGAATCTTATCTTCCTATTTATATTTAAAAGAACATAATCGCTTCAATGATTTTATCTTTGTATTACCAATTGATATACCCTTTATTGAAATTAAAACCATTCAAAGATTGTTAGATAAACACCATGAACAAAAAGCACCTGTATCTGGAATTTTTTATGAGTCCCATTCAGGTTTAGAACCCTTATGTGGGATCTATTCTACTTTATCCTTGTCTAAGTGGACGGAATCATTATCCCTTCCGGGAATACAGGAATTTTCATTGCAGAAAAGAATTAAAAATTTAGATCCAAAACCTGTTTTCATAAAACTTCCCTCTGAAGAAGAATATAATTTTAGAAATATAAACTCAAAAAAGGATCTATAGAGGAATCAAACTGTGAGTTTTTTTAAAAGAAAAAAAAATTGGATATTTGATATGGATGGAACCCTAACCATCGCAAAACACGACTTTGATGCTATAAAGATAGAACTAAAAATTCCACTAGATACTGATATCCTTACTTCCCTATCTAAACTTCCAGAACTAGAGGCAAAAAAGAAACATATCCAACTAGATGAAATTGAACTTAAAATTGCCAAATTATCAATTCCGTCCCCAGGAAGTTCTGAAATCTTAAACGAACTCAAAACACAATCAACCAACATAGGGATCCTAACTAGGAATAGTTTTTCCAACTCCATTGAAACTTTAAAGGCAGCGGGTTTAATCGATTTCTTTCATCCCGATTTTATTTTTTGTAGAGAACGTGCCTTGCCAAAACCAAATCCCGAAGGGATTTTCCGGTTGATGGAACTTTGGAATGCTATTCCAGAAGAGACGGTGATGATTGGTGATTATGTTTTTGATTTAGAAGCTGGTGCTGGTGCCTGTGTCGATACCATCTACATTGACCCTACAGGTGAATTCCCATTCAAACATGCAGCCACACATTGCATCAGGGAGTTAGGCGAAATCCTAAAATTATAAGCAAACAAACAATCAATTGGTTCCGAATAGAATTGGGGTTGTAGCGTTATCCATGAATCATCCCATTTGAGTGATTGATTTCATGACAATTAAAGACATTCCCATATTCTAATGTTCTCAATTAATAAAAAATTTCAAAAACAAGAATTAAATTAAAAAAGTGAATTCTTTTTTTCCCTTAATTGTTATTAGGAATAGATGCGTCTTTCTTATTTCTATTGTTTTTTACTTTTCTCTTTTTTCCTAAATTCGTGTAACGGTCAGTCTACCGAAAACGATATGTCTTCACTTGCCTTTTTGAGTTTTCTTGGAAATCCAACCAATACAACTCTTGAAGATAAATTCCAATCTGTACAATTGACTACGTTTTACAGAAAAGATGGAAACTTACAATTTCAGGATATTCTTATTGAATACCAATTAAAAACAGCAAAAGGAGAATCCGAATCTGTGGAAGCTTCGATGGGTAACCCAAATGAAATTGTTTATAACCCAAACACGAATCAGGTGGCAGGACATTTTCAACGACAAGAAGATCTATACCAAACGAACTCCCTTGTCTTTAGTCATTCCGACTTTAGTAAAAAGTTTAAAATTTTTTTAACTTTAAAAAAAGATGGTAAAATTATTTCCTTAAAGGAACTGACAACAACTCCACCAAACCCTCCTGCTATCCCAACAAATACAATCGCCTTACCAACTATAAGTTATGAAACCAAGCGAACACTCTTTACTAGCGGAGGAATTCCTACAGAATATCAAGTAATTTATATCAAATTCCAAGCTGGTGCAGATCTGTCCGCTTACACTAGGTTAGATGCATATATTGGTAGACCAAACGTGATTAGCCTCGCTGCTGACAATTATAATGTTATCAATTATATTAAAGTAAGCTCTTATGATAAATTTTCTGGATATTTTTTATTTCTCACGCCGGAACTGAATTCTGCATATAAGGTTATTGTTGTTGGCTCTACCGCAGATGCGAAAGGAAATCGAAGTATCGATACGGTTCCTCCCCCACCTCCACCATCACCTTGCGCTGGAAGTGTAACAGCACCAACTACCATAGGAAACTGTGCTACACATTGTTTGGTTGTTGATCTGGTTGGAAATCAATTGGAATATACAGCACAAACATCAATTGGAACTACCGCTGAAGAGTATTTATATATTGATTCGACTAGTTCCACAGTAAGTGGGGGAACTGGACCTGCGAGTTTTGCATATATCGAACATTTTTCTCCCATCGGAATAGGAGCATACCAAACAGACCCAAGATCATTTGATGTCACAGCTTACAATAATGCTTGTGTAGTTTTATCATCTTATCTTGTCCAAGATGGACCAGGAGGATTTAGCGATTCCTATTTAACTGGCAAAGTAACGGTTCCTTAGTTAAGGAACATTGATTTTACGAAACATCCAAATCATTCAATTTGGATTGGATTTTGATTCACAATTGGAAATCGAATTTCAAAATTTGTGCCTTTGGTTTTTTCGATATCGATTGTTCCGCGTAATTGTTTCACTAAATTTTTGACCAAAGTCAGTCCGATTCCCTTTCCATCTAACAGTGTATTATCAATACCTAGGCCATTGTCTTTCACAACAAGGACAAACTGGTCTTCTATCTTACCCAAAGTAACTTCAATTTTTCCTTCTACCCGATTCATAAAAGCATGACGAAAGGAATTAGAAACAAGTTCGTTTAATATAAGACCCATAGGAATGGCACGGTCCAAGTCCATTTCTAACCCTTCTTCAATTAACTCATGCAATTCAATATTATTTTTTTCATTTAAATACGTAATTTTCAAATTACCTAAAATTGAATTAAAAATAAGATTCAAATCAACATATAATAAATTTGGTGAACCATAAATTATTTTATGAACAGATGCAATTGCCATAATTCTATTTTGAATTAATCCTAAAGAAGTAGTTAATTTTAAGTCATTCTCTGACTCTACCTGCATTGCTAAAAGACCTGAGATAATTTGTAGATTATTGTTTACTCTATGGTGAATTTCCGTGAGTAATTTTGATTTTAATTTCAAATCAGACTTGATCTGTCTTTCATGTTCAATCCTTTTGTTTTGTTCCTTTTTTACAGAATGAACATATAAAAAGATAAGAAAAAACATGGCATAAAGATCTTTAAAAAAACCTTCATACTCATCAAAATAATCTATGGAAAACCCATGTTCAAATACATTTGAGATACTTACATAACAAGGAATGACCGCAAGGATCAATACGAATATTCCTTCTCCACGGTATTGTGGGTGTTGGATCAAATGTTTGATTATGATGTATATCGCAATTAGATAAACAAGTAAAGAAAAAAGATTGAGTAACGCCACGAAATTCATATCAACGACTAAACACCAATATTTCCTTTTTTAAACTCACCAAAAATAGAATTGCGGAAAGAAAGTAAAAAGAATGTTCGAGAAGATTAAAAAAATCATGGAAAAAAAATCCTTCGATGACAGTAAAAATATTACTTAGCCAAACACAGAAAAACCCTAAAATCAAATAGTAAAATTTTGGAATGAAACCAGAACCAAGCAACCGTAAAGTGATCACCAACCCTACGCTATCAAAAATAAGATTCAATACTTCACTTATTTGATACATTTTTCACCAATACAGGGAAGACCTGGTTTTACCTAGACGATAAACTATAACAGGATTCTGTTTATGGTAAAGTGATAATTTGGAAAAAATGGAACATAAATTCCCAAAATGAATCAGAATTTATTGGTTTTATAAAAATTGATTGCTAGGTATTAGATTCATTTCATACAAAATGGCAATGTCTGAATTTCCCTTTTTGAAATTTTCTGCAAAAATTGAGATCATCGGAATCAATCCTTTTGTTTTTTTACCCGAACCTATTTTGTTAGCACTCATGAAACAAGCAAAAACAGATAAAGGTAAAATTCGAGTGGCTCTTAAAATTGATGGATTCCCATTTACACAAACACTCGTTAAATACAGTGGACACTGGCGTTTGTATTTGAATACTCCGATGCGAAAAGCAGCAAAAAAAGAAGTGGGAGATAACGCAAATTTTGAGATCAAGTTCAATCCTGAGAAAAAAATTCACCCTGTGTCTATTGAACTAAAAGTTGCATTGGGAAAAAACAAAAAAGCAAAAGATAAGTTTGATTCATTAAGCCCATCCCTTCAAAATGAAATGATGCGGTATATCTTTGGACTTAAGTCGGAAAAAAGTAAAAAAGAGAACGTAGACCGGGCCATATTATTTTTGTTGGGAAGTGGAAAGTTTCTCGGTAGAGATGCATCATAGAGTTCCCTACCGACAGATTTATTTTTTAACATTAAGATAAATCAAGAATACTACTTTTAGCCAATCGCAAAACATCTGTCAGAAATTTTCGATGACTTATAATCAATTCTTGTTTTGATTCCCGGGCAGGATTAAAAATACCACGTTTTCTAAAAACTTTCCAAGGATCCAATTGAATGTCAGCCCAAGTTCCAATCTCCAATGTTAAAGGAAGAAATCTTGATCCATTCGGATTTGATTTGAGTTTTGCTTTTTGATACTGATTATACAAACGATCCCAAAGGTCCCCATGGGTTGTGTAGGTTTCGCTTTGAGGACCAAACCGATATAAGATATGATTAAATTTAGTAGTTAAATGATTTGCAATTTTTTGAAACAAAGGTTCATCTATACACTGTTCATGAGTTCCTGCGTACGGCCACCAAACATGATCTACTGCACCAAATCCAGAATGAATATCGATTACAGGTATCATAAAGTTTTCGGCAGGTAACAGATATTTGTTGTAAAATCGATCTAATACTTTCGATTCTGCCTGTAAAACATTGCCTCTATAATATGGAAATACGTTGGAAAGCTTATGGCCACCAAAAAAGAAAGGAGCTTTCACAGCCTCCACGCCAGAGTTTCGCATGAGATCAACACCACCAGGGTTCGACCTACGTTTCATTGCTACACCACCGGGATTCAAGATTGGAATACAGACAATTCCAAGCTCCCCATCTTTAATCTCTCGATATAATTCCGAATTTTTGCGACTAAACAAATCATCCAAAAAATCTAATAGCACACGAATTCCGATCGTTTCTAAACCATGTACACCCGCAACTAAACCAGCTACGTTTTGTTTGATTGCTTTCTCTTTTCCAATTTCTAAAACATAAATGGGAAATCGAAAACCTTCTTTTGTCCTTGTGGAAAAACCAAACTGTTTGAACCTAACTAGTTTACCACCTAACTTTACAATCTTCAATATCCTATTCTCGTATCGATTGAGACGTTTCATTCCTCTAAGCATCAAATATTAACCTATAAACCCTAGTTACACTTTCAAATATCACGAAACCAAAAATGAATGACCTCGGCAAGTCTCACTTTCTCAAACGGAAACCTTTTGGTGAAATTCAATTTAGTTTAATTATATTACAATTTGGTTACGAAAAATGAGTTCACTCGGGAAAAATTAAAAGATAAAGATAGAATTGAACAATATATAAAATAAAGTTTATGAATTTCATTTACGTAAAAACTGGCTTAAGTCCAAGTTTAACCAATGAGACAACCTGCAAAAAAAACAAACACAAAAAAATACAAGGAAGAGTTCGTTACAACCAATGGAACAAAATTACATCTAGGAATTTGGCCTGGTACCAAACAAACAATTATTTGTCTGCATGGATTGTCAGGAAATTTATATTCGATGAAACCTTTGGCAGAAAAATTGAATCGTTTAGGCTACAGAGTTTTGTCTTATGATTTACGCGGAAGAGGAAATTCAGATAAACCAAAATCAGGTTATGGATTTCAAAATCATATCAATGACCTGAGAGGAATAATTTCTCATTACAAAATAAAAAACCCTATTTTTTTTGGACATTCCTTCGGTTGTATGATTGCTCTGCGTTATGCGATTCTTTTTCCAGAACAGGTGAAAGCAATGATTCTTATGGATGGTGGCGGTCTTCTTTCTCTGCCTAAAAGAATTCAAATACTCAAAGTATTAAAACAGTCCTTTGATAGATTGGATGTCGTTTACCCAACGGTTTCTGATTATTTAAAGCTGGTGCAAAACTCACCCTTGGTTCCTCGATGGTCAAAAATAATCGAAGAATACTTCCGACTTGAACTACAGAAATATAAAGCAGGATTTGTCTGCCATATGCCAAAGTTTGTTATGGAAGAAGAACTTAAAGAAATGGGGGGATCCATACAACTTGCAAATATATTAAAATATGTAATGTTAGATCCCAAACGAGTGATTTCAAAAATGATAGAAAACAAAAATCTAGAATTTGAAAAAATACAGGCACCCACTCTCATCCTTCGCGCAACAGAAATGAATTTATTTCCCAATGACGATCTATTACCAAAAGAATCATTCAACTCGATGTTAAAAAGAATTCCAAACGCAAGTGGAAAAGAAATCAAAACAAACCATTATGGAATTCTTTTTGACAAATTAAAAGAAAGAGATTTGGCGATCGAAAATTTTTTACTTTTACAGGGAATTTCTAAGTAGCAAACACCAAAATTAGTTTTAGAATTGAAAATCGATTCATATTTACTCCTCAAACTTCGTTTATACTTTAGAGAGCAAATATAACAAGAAGGACAAACAATAGGCAATAATTTTTTTACAACATGTAATCATGCAATCAGAACTCCAAAAAGAATATTGTTACACCATGAGAGGATTCGATACAATGGCATTGACTTCATCCGTACAATTCCTAACCTAAGGTTAGATTCTGCATGAATAGTTAAAATATGCTTTTATAGGCAGTATGGAATCAATCAATATGACAGCAGAGAAAAAAAAGGAACGTTGTTCCTGGTGTTTAAAATTTGACGATTACGTTAAATACCATGATGAAGAATGGGGTGTCCCCGTTCACAATGACCAAATTCATTTTGAATTTCTAATTCTGGAAGGAGCACAAGCGGGACTGAGTTGGTCTACGATTTTAAAGAAACGCGAAGGGTATAGAAAAGTATTTGCAAACTTTGATCCAACTAAGGTTTCAAAATTCACAGATAAAAAATTAGAAAAAATATTACTCGATCCATCGATTGTCCGGAATCGATTGAAAGTATTTGCCGCAGTAAACAACGCAAAACGTTTTTTGGAAATTCAAAAAGAGTTTGGATCTTTTGATAATTACATTTGGAGTTTTGTAGACAACAAACCCATTCAAAACAAACGAAAAAGTTTAAAAGATGTGCCCGCAACAACGAAAGAATCTGATGCCCTCAGCAAAGATTTAATCAAACGCGGATTTAAGTTTGTAGGAAGCACCGTCATCTATGCCCATATGCAAGCCTGTGGACTTGTTAATGACCATGTAGAAAGTTGTTTTCGTTATCAGGAACTCACCTCTTGAGTACTCCATAAAATATTACATTCACAACTTCTAATTGAAACTCATGAATATTCAATGGAATTGTAATAGAATTCTTATTGCTGAGAATCATTTCAATGGAAGAAAGAAAAAGATGGACGGCAACTTCGGGCATAAAACCTTCCCGAAGTTCTCCTTTCATTTTCGCCATATGAAATATCTTCCCAATAGATTCAGGGACTTCTTTTTCTCTACGTTTTCTAAATCTTTCCATTTGATGCGGGAACATCTCTGAAATTTCTCTAATAAACAAATCATTCATCACATATGGAGATTCTTCCACAAGAGACTGGTGCATTTTGGAAAACTTTTGCACTGCTGTTAATGTCTCATCATCTGCTATCGCCTGAATCACTTTTTGAATTTCATTTTGTTTGTACTCCATATAAAATTCCATCAGATCTTGTTTATTGGAGTAATATTTATATAAAGTTTTCCGACTGATCTTCAGTGAACTTGCGATTTCTTCCATTTTTGTTTTGGAATATCCATACTTTAAGAATAATTCTTCTGCTTTTTCTAATATTCTAATCTGCACCGGATCCAAATTAAAAACCCTCACTTTGTCTTTTTACTCATGGAATCAATCAATCTTGTTATGTACTGATACACCGCAGGAATCACGTAAAGAGTAAGAATGGTAGAAGAAATCAAACCTCCAATCACTGTCACTCCCATACTGGTTCTCTGTTTGGATGCCTCATTGAGTCCAATGGCAACAGGCAACATCCCCGCAATCAGTGCAATTGATGTCATTAGGATCGGCCTTAACCTCGCCCTTCCTGCCTCGATAAGTGCAGTCCGAGTATCTACTCCAGTATTTTGTAAGTCTTTTGCAAAATCAATGAGAAGAATCGAATTTTTAGTAGCCAATCCGAAAAGTAAAATCATCCCAATATTCGCAAATATATCCATTGATTTGCCAGTCAAAAACAAACCGAAGAATGCTCCTGTCATTGCTAGTGGAATTACCACCAAAATGGAAATCGGAATGATAAAACTTTCATACAACGAAGCAAGCACCAGATAAATAAACACAACTCCTAACCCAAGTGCGATGGCCATATTCTTTCCCGTAGATTCCAAATTTTCCGTTTGCCCACTATAAGAAACTTTGATTCCCTCAGGTGTTGGTAGCTCCTCTTTTAAAATTCTTTGTAATTCAGACATTACATACCCAGACCCACGCCCATTTGGATCCGTATCCGCAGATATTTCTACAGACCGACTTCGATTTTGTCTTTGGATCGTAGCAGGTCCAGTTGTGGGAACACCTGACGTAACAAAAGAAAGCGGGACCAGATAACCGTTGATATTTGGGACAGAGACATGATAAAAATTCTTTTCTATGTTTCTTTGTTCTTCTAACATTCTAACACGAATATCATACTCTAAGTTTTTTTCTCGAAACACTGCAGGAGTATCACCCTCAAGCATTGTTCTAAGTTCTTTTCCTAATGACTGAGGATTTACACCCATCTTTACAATTTGATCTCCCTTCGGAACAATTTTAAATTCAGGGGCACCTTCACGGAGACTAATGTCTGGATCTGTTAGGTCAGGAATTTTATTTATTTTTTCAAATACTAATTTACTATAAGATTCCACTTCTTCTGGATCATTTCCAGTAATGACAAAGGAAAAGGATCTTTGGCCACCTCCAATCGCATCGTAATTTTTTACGATAGGTTTTGCATAAGCGTAAGGTGATAGTTCTTTTCTAATGTAGTCTTTGAACTGTGGAGTATTCAGTTTTCTCTTTTTGGCAGGAACTAATTCCACATAGATATCAATTTTATTTTGTTTTACATACCCAGCAGTTAAATTCACTTCTTTTTTAGATCGCAAAAGTGTATTAACTTTTTCGTTTAGTTCTTTTGTAGCTTCTACACTAGAACCAGGTGGCAGTTCAAAGGTTACTGTAAATTGACCTAAATCTTGTGTTGGAATGAATTCGGATTTTAAAGTCCTTGATACAAATATACTACTTACAAATATAAACAGCGCTATCCCTAAAACGAATAATGGATGTTTGGTTGATATTTGCAAAGTTCTCACATAACCATTGGTTAATTTTTCTTGGAATCGATCAAAGGCACGAAGTGGAACCGATAAATATCTTTCTATTTTTCCCGGTTCTTTGGGGTTATGTTCTCCACCAAAATATGCTGACATCATCGGCGCAATGGTTAATGCATCATACAAGGAAATGAGTAAGGCAAAACATACGGTTAGTCCAAAGGGACGAAGGATTTGACCGATCACTCCATCAATAAAAGCAATGGGACCAAAGACAGCCAAAATCGCGAATGTAGTTGCAATTACAGCCAAAGTAACTTCTTTCGTTCCATCAAGTGCTGCTTGTTTGCTATCCTTACCCATCTCTTTATGTCTGTGAATATTTTCTCTGACCACAATCGCATCATCAATGAGTAGTCCTACTGCAAGAGATAACGCAAGCAAAGTCATTTGGTTGATGGTAAACCCAGCAAAACTCATTAGAATGAAAGAACCAAGAAGTGAAGTTGGTAAAGCAAGTCCTGTAATCAATGTGGAACGAACACTACCTAAAAAAAATAACACCACAATGATCGTGAGTGCAATTCCTATATAAATGGATTCTTCTACGTCCCAAACATTATCTTTAACCACTTTAGAAGAATCATTATAATAATCGAATTTGACATCCGGAAATTCTTTCTGAAGATCTGCAACTTTCTTTTTTACTGCTTCTGCCACCTGAACCGAGTTAGCACCTGATTGTTTATAAACGAGTAAAAATAGTGCAGGTTTTCCATTCCAAAACGCAAGAGAAGTCACATCTTCTGAACCTACAACCACTCGACCCACATCGGACAACTGAATTGGCACTTCATTATTTAAAAAACTAATTGGGACATTTCGAATTTCATCAAAACTTCGGTATTCATTGATGGTTCGAAAAGATAAATCGGATCGTTCCCCTCTTACTTTTCCCGCCGGAATGTTAGCACCTCCAGCAGCGATTCTTTGTGAAACTTGAGAAGCAGACAAATTTCTGGATTTCAATTTATTTCGATCCAGTTCTACCCAAATTTCCTTTTTCCTTCCCCCTACAATGTCTACGGATCCAACGTTCGAAATAGAAATTAACCTTTGTTTTATGGTCTCAGAGGCAAAATCATAAAATTCATTATCTTCTAAATTAGATTGCAGTGAAAGACTTAAGATGGGTTGGTCTGCCGGATCCAATCGTTTGATAACAGGTTCATCCACTTCTGCGGGAAGTTTTTTCTTGGCAAAAGCAACTTTGTCGCGAATTTGTTGCTCCGCATAACTGATGACAGTTTCAGAAGAAAACTCTGCAACAATGACCACTGATCCTTCATTACAAATAGATCTAAGTTTTTTCAATCCAGAGATTGTAGAAAGTTCATCTTCGATTGGTTTGGCGACCAGTGTTTCAATTTCATTGGGAGCCGCACCAGGATAAGTTGCATTGATGGATATTGTGGGAAAACTGATATCCGGAAAGTTTTCTACCCCGAGTTTGCCAAAACTAACAATCCCGACAACAACGATGAGAATGACTGTACAAGCGATGAATACAGGTCTTTGTATGGATAATTTTGCTAAATTCATTGGTTTTCCTCGGTGTTTAGTAAAGTAAGTTGTTCTGGATCTAATGAGTATTTTTCAAAGAAAGTGCCTTTGGAAATCTCATACTGGATAATAGCAATATTATAGGTGATTAGAGATTGTGAATGGTTGGACTGTGAACGAACATAAGCATCCATTGCATTTCTTAATACAATGGATGTTCCCCTTCCATTGCGAAATGCAGACAAAGCCTTATCATAAAAAAGTTTACTTTCCTCTCTATTTTTCTTTGCTTCTAAAAAGAGTTCATAACTGACAGTTAAGTTTTCGCGTTTTGATAATAAATCAGCTCTTACTTTATTTTGAGTTTCTGCCCATTCTAATTGCGCTTGTCTTTTTTCGGATTCAGCCTTTGTATATTCTGCTTCCGCAATTTCATTTCCTAAAGGATATTCTAATTTAAATTCTGCAGTGTTTTGATTGAACCTACCACCAAGAATTCCGTAAAAATCTTGGGGAAATTGTTGGTCATAATTTTTAAAGTTATATGTCCCACCAACGGAAAATTTTGGCAACAAACCGTTGTCTGCTGACTTCAAATTGTCTTCTGAATTTTTTAATTGCAAAAGTGATGCCCGAACATCATATCTTTTTTCTAAGGCAACTAAAACTTCCTTTTCATAATCAGAAGTTACTGCAACTTGTTCTTCAATCAATACTGGTAAAAAGGAAAAACTTTCTTCTGGTTCCTTTCCTAAAGATGTCAATAAGTCTCTTCTGTTTTTGTTTCTTTCTAATTCAGAATTTTTTACGGCACTCGTAGCAGAAAGAACAATGGAATTCCATTGGTGGATATCACCCGTAGTATCAAATCCAAAGTTTGCTTTTTTTGAATAAATGTCGCGGATCAATTTGGCATTTCCAAGTAAGGAAGAATTTGTTTCTAGAACTTCCTCGGACAAACTCAAATTCCAAAACTCGATCAACGAATTCACCAAACTTTTAGATAATGAATCTAAAGTATTTAATCTTTGGATTGATGATGAGCGCCTAGCAGTCGCTAATTTTAACCGATCTTGGTATCCAAAAAAGTTTTTTAGGAGATCCTGACTGATATTGATTCCCACAGTGGCAAAATGATAAGAAGGTTGAGCAAAACTTGAAAACCCACTGGAACTTTGTGTTTTACCAGCATTCGTTTCATAACGATTGTCAATGATAGCAATACCGAGTGAGGTTCCTGTGCTAAACTTTTTATTGATACCCGCCTGTATGCTGTTATCTGTTATTTTTGTTCCCTGAATGGCATATTGGGGCAGGTTGAAGTTGGTTGTATTTTTTGCGGTTCCTTTTGCCTCCGCAGTCCATGCATAAGCGCCATTTGTTTTTTCCCATTCGTAATTCGTTGTTTTTAGCTGCAACTTCAGTGTCTGCAGACTGACTTGGTTTTCCCAGGCCATCCGAAGGATGTCGTCCATGCGAAGGATATTTGCTTTCGCTGGTTCTTTTGCCTCGATCGGACCAAGAAGCCCTGAGAGTGCAAAAATAACCGCAAGCAGGCAAACGGTGGTAGGATTCTGTTGAGTTTCGATTATTTGCTTTGGAAACATAATTTGTATCCTTTGTTTCTTTAGGGAACAAATATCGTTTATTTTGTCTCCTGGCAAGTAAAAAAAATACAGACTAGGAAAACGGAAATTTTGCCGGAATTGTACTAAGAAAATTGAATCAATGTAGGGGATTTGATGATGCCAGTGGAAAATTGAGTGCTAAGTAAGTAAAAAAATCCAGAAAGTTTTTTTAGTCAGACTAAAAGTCCATTGGAACCAAAAACCTTCTGGGCTTGGAGAATTTATATTTATTTTTTTTCAGCAACCACCACTGCTTTGATTAACTTCCATTCTTTTTGGTCCCAATAGAAAGTATACATGGATTGAAATTTCATAACCTTACTTTCTAATTCCGCTTTTACAAATCCAAACTGGTCCATAAAATCTATCGAGTGAATGTGGACCTTTCTTTCGACACCACCGATCTTTCCATCTTTTAGTGATTGAATATAATTTGTTTTATTAGAACTGAATATCGTATCACTTCCTTTGAGATAAACACTATCTGCATATTCCCCATGGAACTTTGATTCAACTTCAGAAACTTTCCTTTCGTCGATATTTCTCATAACTGAAATGAATTCTTTTTCCAAAGAATCCCGATTCCCTTCTGCCTTTGTTTGATTTGTGATCATCATTCCTCCTAAAATCACTAAAAATCCAAATACTAAGTCTTTCATAAACAAACCTCCATTTGTTGCTATAGCAACAAATTACTAAAAAAAATTAATCCAACGATTCCTCATAAATTTGATCAATGATCCGTTTGAATGTTTTAAAATCTTGTGCAGAAAGTTTTTTAAACATTCGTTTGCGCTCCTCAGTCACTACAGACACCATCAATTGATATATCTCAGAACCTTTTTTGGTAGGATATACCTGGTTTTTTCTTTTATCTTCTGGATCGGACTGAATTTTAATCCAACCCTTCTCTTCCATATTCCGAAGAGCCCTCGCCATAGAAGGTCTATCGTCAAAATCCCTTCCCAAATCCGATTGGCTACAACCAGGCTGTTTCATTAAACGAACGAGAACAAACCACTGCTCGGGAAACAATTCCAATCCATTCATTGATGCCAACCTCATGAACTGACGTCGCAAAGCACGGACTGTCCGATAAATGAGATAAGCGTATGAGTTTTCTAAATCGAATGAATCTGACATTTGTTGTTATAGCAACAATAAACTTTCCTCAAATTTTGTCAAGTTAGAATGGAAAGGTGAGAGGCCATAAAACCACAATCCTCTTGACAAGTGAAACGCCAAAATGATAGTCTAAAGGTTTACGCTAATTTACAGGAGCAATAAAAATGAATACAAAAAACAAAATTTGCCTCACTCATTTTGACTATGACCGATTGAAATTGTTAATTTCAAATCATACAAAAAGAAATAAAGTAGAGACCAATGTAAAAGATCTATTAGGAGAAATTGAAAGAGCTCAAAAAGTCGACTCTCGTATTATTCCACCTAACTATGTGACTATGAATTCTGTGATAGAAGTAAAAAATCTCGAAGAATTAGAATTTCAAGAATTTAGGTTAGTGTTTCCAGAAGATGCCAATACCCAAGAAAACAAAATTTCTGTACTGGCACCGATAGGAACGGCAATTTTAGGTTATAAAATTGGAGATGTAATCCAGTGGAAATTTCCTGGAGGACAAAACCAATTCCAAATTACCAACATCAAATACCAACCAGAGGCAAACGGAGATTATCATCTCTAAACTTCCACTGGTAGACCAACTTGTTGCGTTCCCAATCGATACAATCTTTGGGATTCCTATCATTAAAGGCCGGGCTCCTACGGGGTCCGCGTTCGCTCCCGTCTACCTATCGGCAGACCAAACCCTTCAGATCCGCAAGCGCAAATCATGGTTCATTCAAAACAACCTTACATTGGTTAGAGATTTTGGTTTCATTTTCGAATAAACATTTTAAGATCCGACCACCACCAGGTATGATCCAACGACAATATTCACTTACATCCTCTTTACAAAGGCCTTGTGACTTATTTTTCATGGTATCCGATAGTGCACTCTGGCCAGCTTCACAGGCATCTGATAAATTTTTCCCGCGTTCTTTCAAACATTGTAAAATCCTAGCTTTGGTAAGTTTTACTCCTTGGCAATAGGTTGCAATCTCTGGCTGACAAACTTCATAAATAGATTTTGACTCTGCATACAAACTTAACTGAAAACAGAATAAAAGAATGAGTAAATTTGGCTTCATATTGAGAATCTTTCCTTATTTTTAAAAATACAATCGTAAACAAACCTGATTCTAAAATCAATTTTCGAATCTGTAAATCAAGAAACTAAGTCCAATATATTGCAATATTGAACCTTACTTTAGACGGAATTGCTTGATTTTACCTGTTCCCAAGGGGCACTTTCACCTGTAAAACTCCTAACCTCAGCAAAAATACCCTTTTGGAAAGATTCTAAGTGCATTAACAAATATTATCTGGTGTTTTCCCCAAAAAAACATCCAAACGTGAATTCATTACCATGTTTTTTATAAAATTAAGTACAAACTAACAAATGTAATGTTTATTTCTTGACTGTTATGCGATAATTAAGCACACTATATAATATATAAATATTTATGAATATATTAATTAAAAAATATACTTTCGTTCCACTTTTCCTATTAGCTATTTTTTACTCATGTAATCCAAAAGATTCCGACCAAGATAAGGAAATATTGGGATTACTTGCTTTACCTAGTGTTTCAGGAAATGCCACCTCCTCTTCTGGTGTCTGCAATGGATATACTATCTATGATCTAAGTGCTGTTCCCGTTGATTTTAGACCAACAACAGGAATTATTTATATGAATGTAATCGCAAAAGTTGGCTCAGTTTTGACAGTAAATTCAACGACAACTTCTTTGAATTCTGTAAATGGTTACATATTTAATCCTTTTCATTTCGTTCAAAGAATTTCTTGTCCAATCAGTGGCTCTCCCAGTATGACAACGGTTTATAATGAAGTTCGAACTGCAAATAGAGTCACTTTGACATTTACAGTTGCAGGAACTTATGGACTTCAACTTTTTACTAGCACAAGCAGTTTGAATGCTGTTACTGATTTAAATGCAACTTTTATTGAATAATCTCTATCGTTGGTAAAGAGAGAAAAGGAAAGATGAGGGTATTTTTAAAAAGTACCCCAATTTTAATATTTGATTAAGTAAAGACTGTTTGAGTATCCCTTTTTTTTTAAACCGATGTGCCGATGTAATTGCCTGATAAGGCAAAAGTACCGGATGCGAATTTTTTCTAAATTTTTGACTCAGTTCGGTATCCTCAAATAGATAAAGCAAACTCATATCAGTTTTCCAAAGTCTTCGATCAAAAAAAATGCAATGGTCTAAATAAACGATTCCTCTCCATTTTACTCGAACTACATTGGAATACCAGGAAATAAATCGTAAAAGAAAATGTTGATCATCAAATTGATGAATAAATCCACCCCAAATTATTTGTTTATCCTTTTGGCAACTTATTTTAATTAGGTGATCTAATGCTCCCTTCGGAAGTTTAGTTCGGGGATGATGGAAAAGTATCATTTCCCCTCTTGATTTATGAAACCCAAGATTCAGTCTCTCTGCTCGAGTCGATGCCTCCGAAGTATTTACTAAAATAATTTCTACTTCCGGGTGTTTCCAAAATTCAACTAACGAATCTTGAAAAAAAGTACTTTCTCCATTATCTGTAGGAATGACAATACTCAGCATTTCCCCATTTCTTCTGATTCAGTTAAATTAAAAACTAAAAAACTGAAATACGAAGTCCATCACAAAGATAGGAAGTTCAGTTCCGGCGGAAACTAATAAACATGATCCGAAACAAAACTTCCATTAGTTTTTTCAACTTCATTGTGCAGAATTTTCTAATACGATCGCTATCCCTTGTCCTCCGCCGATACAAAGAGAAGCCACTCCGTATTTTAAATTTCTCCTACGGAGTTCATAAGCCAAAGTAAGAATCACACGTGTTCCACTCGCTCCAAGCGGATGTCCGATCGCAATGGCTCCTCCATTTACATTCGTTTTATCAGGATTTAAATTGAGTTCTCTGATCACAGCAAGTGTTTGCGAAGCATAGGCCTCATTAATTTCGAATAAATCAACATCCTCCAAACGAACGCCAGCCAGTTGTAATGCTTTCGGAATCGCAAAAACAGGACCAAGACCCATCATTTTAGGATCACAACCGACTGTCGCGTATCCAATAATTTTTGCTAATGGTTTTAAATTTTTTTCTTCCGACCACTTATCTGATGCTATCAGTAAAGAAGCTGCACCGTCATTGATACCTGATGAATTTCCTGCAGTAATACTTCCTTCTTTTAAAAATGCAGTTGGCAATGTCTTTAGTTGTTCTACACAAGAAATCCCACGAATCAATTCATCCTTTTCGACCCATTGGCTATTTTTTCCTTTACTAAGTACAGCTATAATCTCTTCCGAAAAAATTCCAGATTTTGTGGCGCTTTCTGCTCGGACTTGGGAGATACCAGCCCATTCATCTTGATCTTGTCGAGAAATCTGAAAAAACTCAGCAATGTTTTCTGCAGTCATACCCATCGTCAAATCCACATAACAATCATTAAGACTTTGAGCCAAACGATCTTCCGCAATAGTGTTACCATATTTATTTCCCCACCTCGCATTTTTTAAAACAAAGGGAGCATTACTCATGGATTCTGTTCCTCCAGCAAGAATCAGATTGTTTTCACCTGATAGAATTTTACGTGATCCGATAATCACACTCTCCATACCAGAACCGCAAAGTCGATTCACTGTTAAGGCACTTGAACTTTCATTCAGACCTGACCGAAGGCCAATATGTCTTGCTAAATAAGCTGAATCCTTATCATCTTGGATCACATTTCCATATATGGATTCTTCAATTTCTTCTGGATCCAATCCGATTTTCCGGATCGCTTCCTTTGCCGTAATGACCGCAAGTTCCGAAGAAGAATAATCTTTTAATCCTCCCCCGAACTTTCCAAAGGGAGTTCTAACTCCATCTAATATTACTACCATTTTCAGCTCCTATTTATAGTGTATATACACTATATGTATCCTGATTTATTAATTTTGACTCATCATTCCTCTACAGAATCTATCTGTAAGACAGGAATGTTTCTTAATTCGGCTAAAATTTTTAATGTTTGTTTAAATTCAGATTTTCCTAAATTTTCCGTGATCAACTCTTGCGTTTGTTTCCAAAGATCCATCGCCTTTGCCAGTTTAGTTTCTCCTTTTTTTGTAAGTGAAATGCTACGGACATTTCCAATATCTTTTTTTTCGATTTTAATTAACTCATCTCGGTTTAGAATTTCTAAACTTCGTTGCAAAGTAGTCCTGTCTATATCCGTTAGATTTGCAAGGTCAGTAATACTTAGATCCTTTTCATAAGCGATACCTGCAAGAACAGTAAATTGTGTAATCCTAAGTCCTGATGGTTTTAACATTATATCATAATAGCTTGTAACCAATCGACTAGTTCGACGAAGGCTCAGGTTCAAACAAGATAACCCAATTTGTTTTAAGTCTTCGTGTGAATATTTCATCCTCGTACCACCTAATACACAAAATAGTGTATATACACTATTTTGTCAATCCAAAATCAATTAAGAGTAAACCATTCATCTCCATTTTTCCTTAAATAAAACAGTTACCTTTCGTTTTTCCTGATAATCCATTCTGCAAATAAAAAATTAATCAGCCAACCAGCACCCATCATCAAATCTCTTGGAATACCTGCAGGATCCCCTCCTACCAACAAAAACCAAGGCAAATGTGTAAAAACCTGTGTACCTGCTCCCATCCCAATGGCATAACCGCGAGTCATCCAATGACTATGTTCCGTAATTTTTTTCTTGCGAACAAAAACAAAAGCAACTAACAAACATATGGTCATCCAAACACCAACTACCATACGAATTCCAAACAACCAATCTCCATCAGTTGGAACTCTAGGATACACAAGAGTAAGCCACAATCCAGAGACCGCAGAGAGAAGTCCCGTAAAAACGAGTACCCTTCCAGAAATTCGATGCCAAACCAAATGTTTTTTTCGAAACCCTGGTGCAAACTGAACGACACCCAAAAAACTAAAGAATATTACTGCAACAATATGAATCAAAACTGGAATCGGATCATTAAAAAATCTTTGGTTTTCCACTGTAAAACCAACACCAGTCAGCAGATTAAAAATTCGCACGCCGCCGGCAATTCCTGGAACTAAACTTAAAAAAAGAAGAGAGCCGATGATGAAATAATCTTTCTTAGAACTTGATGCCATTGTATTCCTTTGCACATTGCATCAAAAAATAATGATCCAGCAAGTAAAAAAAGAAACTTTGAAAATTGTTTTTTTGGCGCATCCACCTAGCGTTCGACAGGTGGACTGGCTATCCGCTACTATCCCTTGCGTGAAAAAATTCACAACATCGATGTTTATCTAAAAAACGATTGGACTGTATTTTTTGAAAATTTCAGACTGCTCTAACCAAACAAATGTTACGACCAAGAATATTTATCATTCTATTTTGTACTATCAATTTACTATCTTGCCAAACATCAGGAAATTACCTATCCAATAGAGGATTAGATTTTGCGGATTCTTTTACCTTGGGCGTGGAAACGAATCACTATGGAGCAGGAGTTTGGCTTTGGTGTTTGGGGGGTGGGTTACAATTAAACCAAAATGCAAAAGGAATCGGAGTTCGTAACGGGCAATATGGTTTATACAAAGCTGGCGGAGTAGACGAAATAGGAATCTTTGGTGGACCGAGTAATAGAACATTCACGAACCAAATGGGTAATTCCTTTCTCATCCTAAACTCAAACCAACACAGACCCGTTTACCCTGACTTAAAAAGAAGTCGTAAAAAAACTTACGACGCCTCCAACATATTGATGTTAGTTTTTTTTACGGATAAAAAAACGAGCACAGGAAAAAAACATTGTAACCAACCTGTAAGTGTTGAAGTTTCCCTCGGATTTTATTTGGGAATACGCGCTGGATTCAATTTCACAGAGTTTACAGATTTTTTATTTGGGACCACAACCTATGATTTTATGGAAGATGATGAATAAAAAAACAATGAATATTAAAGTTACTACCTTTCTCTAAACTTCTTTTTCACCTCATTCAAAATCTCTTGATAATCAAGAGAACCTAAATGGTATTCAATGTCAGATTTACCTTTTCCATCTAAAAATTCTTCAAAAGACCAATCGTAACGATTTGGATCTTTCCCCGAATCAAACCAATCCTTAAAAACAATAGAATTTCCTTCCAATAAAACTTCCACAAGGTGGTAGGGTTCAGAATTTTTCCAGTATCGTTTTTCTGTCATATTTCATTCACACCCATTCATCGATAAAATAATGATTCGATATCAAACTGAATTCAATCGAATTTCTAATGGAGTTCAATATAGGACGTTTTGAACCATTTGATTCTGTTGGAAAACTTTAAAATAAACAGTTCCAAGTTCTTACTTCGAAAAAATTAAAAAATGACAAAGTAAGCTTAGATTTACCTTGCAATTTTCGTCTCTAAAAAATATGAATCACTTCAACAAGAAGGATAAAATCGAATGATTATATTTCAATGCCCTACAGCAGTTACTGAATACCAGGAAGATAAAAAGATCGTTGTTCTAACTCAAACTGGTAAAAATACTGGGGCTAGTTTAAGAGACAGTTTGGATAAAGGTGTCGAAGCTCTCATTCAAAATAAAGCAGTCAAATGGTTGTCCGACAATCGAAATATGGGGACACATACTGCAGAAGATGTAGAATGGGTGAACAACGACTGGACTCCGAGAGCAATCAAAGCTGGTTGGAAAAAATGGGCACTTGTTCAACCACAATCTGCACTGTCCGCTATGTCTGAAAAAAACCTTGTAGATTTTTTTGCTACTAACGGTATAGAAGTCAAAATTTTTGAAACTCCTGAAGAAGGATTTAAGTGGTTGGAGTCAGTTTAGATTCCATAGATGAAATTTAACAAACCAACTCATTACATAGTCTTATCGATTTTAGTAGTTTCAACACAAGTTGCTGCACTTCTATATTCAATATTGGGAAACGCGACACCAAGTTGGATTCAGATAATCCTACAATCGATAGGACTTCTTATTTCTCTATTTGCCATAATCTTAGTGATAATGCAAATCACTGAATATAAAAGACAATTCTCAATTATCAAAACCACTCTAACGAATGCGATTAAAGGAAATTTGAGTATTGATGCTTCTGTGAAATCAAAACTTAAAAAAAGTAATCAGGTAGATTCAATCCTACTTTCTCTATTTGAATTATTACATATTTTTCAAGATATCATTACCCTATTAAAAGATGCTACTGCTGGTTTATCTGCATCAGTTGATAATGCAAAACTTGCTGATGATTCTTTTCATTCGAGTTTAATCAGACAAAAAGATTACTCTCAAAATTTAGATTTAACTGTCCGTAAAATGACGGACAACATGACAAACATTGAAAATGCCTCTACAAATAACTATTCAACACTGATTAGAGTTTCAGAAAGTATTAAAATACTTTCTGAGCATATCAATGAATCAGAAAAAAATAGTAACCTTTCCAAAAGGTTGACCTTTGGCATTTCGGACAAAATCCAAAAAGGAAATAAAGCAATGGAGGAAATGGGAAAGGTAATAGAAAACATTGCAATCAGTTCTGGAAAAATTGAAGGAATGGTCATCGTCATTAAAGAAATCTCCGAACGAGTAAACCTATTAGCTTTAAATGCTTCCATAGAGGCAGCAAGAGCCGGTGAATACGGAAGTGGATTTGCTGTTGTGGCACAAGAAGTATCCAAACTTGCAACTCAAACTTCAAATAGCATCAAAGAAATTGATAATAACGTTAAACGTAACAAAGAAGAAGTAACTCTTAACCGCCAAAAGATCAGTGAAACGAACCAGTTGTACAAGGAAATCATTGGCGAAGTAAAACAAATTTTTGAAAAAATCGATTTCATTTCGGAATCTGCGACAAATCAAATTGATATTAAAGAGAAACTCATATACGAATCCGAGCAACTCTCACAAATGTTAGCAGAGATTAAAGAAAATATTGCTGACCAAAATAACTCACAAAAATTAATTTCCGATGTTGCACAAGCAATGGACTCAAGTGTAAAGGCAACTTTTTCGGAAGGAGAAAATTTATCTAAGTTGTTAGAGAATATAAAATCTACAACTGATGATATCGGTGGCGTTATTTTATTATTTAAGTAAAGTTACATTATACTATAGTTTACATTTCCTTGGTAAATTATCTAATTGCGCCAAGGATTTTCCATTGATTCGCAGTTTGTTTACATTTTGAATCAAAACACAAATCGTAAAACCTACCGCCAGTTAGGTTTTACAGAAAACCAAAGATAGCCGATTCATCTCCGAACTTTGTTCAAAAAACAAACTCCTTTTTTATTGCGTCTTTTTAAAAAAATATCATTCTTTTTGATAATTTTTTCTCATTCTTTAATCTACGTACAATCACTATAATACAAATATCATAATATTTATTACAAAATCCAATTCGCAATAGTTAGATTTTTATGATTGCCTATATTAAAATTTCATGATGTTCTTACTTTTTTATCTTTTTGTCATCCCCTTGGAAAATGAAATATGGATAAAGATGAGTCAAAAAAGGAATCAAAATCTATTAGCAAAATAAAGGCGCAATTAGATTTTCAATACATTTTCGAATCTCTTGCAGAACTTTATATGATCCTAGATTTAAACCTGAACATCATAGACATAAGTAATGCCTATGCAGATGCCACTCTTATCAAAAGAGAAAATGTAATTGGAAAAAACATTTTTGATATATTCCCAGATAATCCAGATGATGAAAATGCTGATGGTGTAAAACAACTTAAGTTTTCATTGATGCAAGTGCTTAATTACAAAGTTGCGAGCACTATGACAATGCAAAAGTATGATATTCCAAAATCTGATGGAAGTGGGTTCGAAGTAAGGTATTGGAGTCCAAGAAACACACCTGTATTAGATAAAGAGGGAAACCTACTCTGCATTATCCATCGAGCAGAGGATGTAACAGAGTTTGCTTATTTGAAACAACAGAAATTAGTACAATCCGATATTACGGAAGATATGCAAGACCGAATTGCAAAGATGGAATTTGAAGTATTTACTCGTGCAAAAGAAGTTATTGAAAAAAATGAAGCCTTATTAAATAGCGAACAGAATCTATCTATCACCTTAAGCTCGATTGGCGACGCAGTACTTACAACAGATGAACATGGAATTGTAAATCGGCTAAACCCTGTTGCCGAAGATTTGACAGGATGGAAAGAAAAGGACGCTATGAGCCGTAATGTAAATGAAATTTTGCATTTGATTCATGCACAAACTGGATTACCCAAAGAAATTCCAATATTTGAAGTACTTTCTACAGGAAAACCAAAAGGGAATCACCAGGATTTAATGATAATCCATCGCGATGGCAGACAAATCAATATTTCAAACAACTGCGCACCTATTCGTAACAGATCGGGTCAAATCATCGGATCCATTTTAGTGTTTCGTGATATTTCAGAAGAAGTAGCAGCAAAAACTATTTTAGAGAAAGCAAAGGAGAATGCAGAATTAGCAAATAAAGCAAAGGATTCTTTTTTAGCTACCATGAGTCACGAGATTCGTACTCCACTTAGTGGCCTCATTGGGATGTTAGAATTACTTTCCAAAACTGTGCTAAGCACCCAACAAAAGAATATGGTCAAAAATGCGTTGGAATCTGGAAATAGTTTACTCCGCATTTTAAGTGATATTCTGGATTGGTCAAAAATAGAAGAAGGAAAATTAGAATTATCTCTCCAGCCAACATCCATTAGTCGACTACTTTCCGAAGTAGTGACAACTTATTCCCATATTGCAAGTTCTAAAGGTTTAATTTTAACTTCGACAATTGATGAAAATATTTCAAATGCACACTTAATGGATCCTCTTAGGCTTTCGCAAGTTTTGAATAATTTTGTTAGTAATGGAATCAAATTTACTTCAAATGGGAAAATTACAGTTTCTGCCGAGTTGGTAAAAAATCTCACTCATGCGCAACAAATACGATTTTCCGTCAATGATACAGGGATTGGTCTAAGTAAAAAAGACCAATCAAGATTGTTTCAATCATATACTCAAGCTACTGCTGATACTGCAAGATTGTATGGTGGAACAGGGCTTGGGCTTGCCATCTGCAGGCGTTTAGCAGATTTAATGGATGGAGTGATCACAATTGATAGTACACCAAGTGTTGGCTCAACATTTAGTATTACACTTTCTCTACCTTGTATAGATATTGATATTAATTCATTAAACACACTCACTGTTGAAGAAGATTCTATTGAACCTTTTTTAACTCCAATATCTAATACCCCGCGAATTTTGGTCGTGGATGATCATTCAGTAAACTTAGAATTATTGATTCGCCAAATTGAATTGTTCGGTATTCAAGTAGATGGAGCAGAAGACGGTGAAAAAGCACTTAAGTTATGGTTGGAAAATAAATACGATCTAATAATTACAGACTGTCATATGCCAATTAAAGATGGTTATACACTGACAAAAGAAATTAGGAATTTAGAAAACAATAATTATAAAAAAAGAATTCCAATCATCGCATATACCGCTAATGTTTTGAGCGATGAAAACGAACATTGTCTTTCTGTAGGGATGGATGAAATATTAATCAAACCAGCACGTTTGACTGTACTTCAAAAAACTCTCCTCAAATGGATACCCACTTTATTAAATCCAATTCAAAATGAGTACTCAGATATTTACGTTAGCTCCACATCACCAATCGACATAAAAGATCTCTCTAACATAGTAGCCGACAAATCAGAACAAATCGCAATTTTAAAAAAATTCAAACGACATCACAAAAATGATTTAGAAAAACTCATTGAAGAATTATCAAAAATGAATTTAACGGAAGCTGCACATCTTGCTCACAGGTTAAAAGGATCAAGCAAAGTAGCTGGCGCAAGAGATCTAGTAAATGGATATTTAAAAATTGAATCCTTTATAAAAGATAACGATGTAGATAGTGCATTAAGAGAAATTGAGACAATGAAAGAAGATGTTCTGAGTATGGAATCCTTCATTGAAATCCTATGAGTAGTATATTGCTTTGTTAAGGTGAGATTATGGTTGCAAATGAATTAACTTTTCTAGTGATAGAAGACGATGACTTCCAAAGAGAAGTCATTGTAGATATTTTAGGACGATTAGGTTCTAAAAACATTCAGGAAGCTCGTACTGGAACGGAAGCACTCAATATTCTGAAGGATTCCACCTTAAGTTCGATCGATATCATTCTTTGCGATTTAAATATGCCGGAAATGGATGGGATGGAGTTTCTTAGACATATTGGAAATTCTCATTCTTCCATTGCCACAATTATTATGAGTGCTTTGGATGGAGCATTGATTGAATCAGTTAGGAAAATGGCGAGCGCCTATGGGATTTATTTACTTGGCGCGATTGAAAAACCAATTACACCAGCTCAACTAGAAGCTCTATTCTCTATTTACAAATCTCGTGAATCAAAACAAAAACAAGAATTCAAACATGGATCTCTTTTTACATTAGGTGAAATTCTCGAAGGACTAACCAATGGTGATTTCGTTCCATTCTTCCAACCAAAAATACATTTGGCTACTGGTAAATTGATTGGTGCGGAAGCTTTAGCAAGGTGGAGACATCCGCAACGGGGAGTTATAGCACCATATGCATTTATCGATTTATTAGAAAAATCAGGTCACATAGACATTCTGACATTTACTATGTTAGAACAATCAGCTAAGGCCTGTAAATTGATTCATGAAAAAGGACACGAGATATCAATTTCAGTTAATCTTTCTCTAACTTCATTAGCTGACATTAAACTTGCAGATAAAATTACTCACATTGTGTTAGAATCAGGAGTGAACCCCAAATTTATTATACTCGAAATTACAGAAACAGCGGCTATGACGGATATGGCACCCGCTCTTGAAAACCTAGCACGACTTCGTATGAAAGGATTTGGGTTATCGATCGATGATTATGGAACTGGATATTCAAGTATGCAGCAAATTTCTCGCATTGCATTTACTGAATTAAAGATAGACCAATCTTTTGTTCGAGAAATGACCACTAGCAATGTATCAAAAGTTCTCATCAATTCAAGTATCGAAATGGCAACAAAACTTCAAATGAAATGTACAGCAGAAGGCATTGAAACAAAAAATGATTGGGAACAACTGAAAAGTATGAATTGTGAATTAGGCCAAGGTTACTATATCGCAAAACCTATGAGCTTAGATGAGTTTTTAAAATTTTGTGAACAAAATTTAAATTAGAAAATATAGAATTGAATCATGTGCTTTTTAACCAATAGAATGAGCAGGGAACCAATTATTTTCAACAATATCTGAAATCTAACTGAAATGATTCTATTTACAGCAAAAAGATTCAAAAAAATATAATCCTTAGAATACTTTCACATTCTTAATTGGAACAAAGAACATGCCCACAAATATTGAATCAGATACTTTCGACGCCGTACAAAACTATTATGGAAAAGTTCTCCAAACAAATAAAGATTTAAAAACAACCGCTTGCTGCAGCATAGAAACAATGCCGCAATCCTATTTGCCATTCCTTTCCAAAATCCATTCAAATGTAAAAGATAAATTTTATGGATGTGGCTCTCCCTTCCCACCAGCATTATCCGGAAGAACTATATTGGATTTAGGATGTGGTACAGGAAGAGACGCCTATCTATTATCGCAATTAGTTGGTGAATCCGGATCAGTGATTGGAATTGATATGACGAAGGAACAGTTGGATGTAGCGATTTCTTATCTTGAATACCATCGTAAAGAATTTGGTTACCAAAAATCCAACGTTACATTTTTAGAAGGTTATATAGAAAACTTAAAGTCCTGCGGAATTGAGGATAACTCCATAGATTTAGTTGTATCCAACTGCGTCACAAACTTATCACCTAACAAAAAGCTTGTCTTTTCTGAAATTTTCCGAGTCCTGAAACCAGGAGGTGAATTGTATTTTTCCGATGTTTTCTCTGATCAAAGAATTCCCAATGAATTAAAAGAGGATCCAGTTTTGCTTGGTGAATGTTTAGGTGGAGCCTTATATACAGAAGATTTTCGAAGATTACTCTTACAATTAGGTGTAAACGATTTTCGTATTGTATCGCAGTTTAAAATCAACTTACTAAACCCTGAGATCGAAAAGAAAGTTGGAAATATTAATTTTTATTCCATTACATTCAGAGCTTTTAAAATTCCTTTAGAGGACCGCTGCGAAGACTACGGTCAAGTTGCCTATTACCAAGGTACTATTGATGGGTTCCCACATTCTTTTACTTTAGATGACCACCATGTTTTTACAACAGGGAAACCAATGTTAGTTTGTGGAAATACAGCAGACATGGTCTCTACAACTCATTATAAAGATCATTTCAAAATCATTGGGGACAAATCTAAACATTTTGGACTTTTTGATTGTGGTCCAAACCCGGTGGCTGCAAGTTCAGGTGACCAAACATCCGGTGCTTGTTGTTGATCTAGCGAAATACAAAATAAAAATTTGAAAGTTATCCATAGGGGAATTATCCCTATGGATAAAAAGTTTATTTACTTCTTTTTTCCTGCAGTTTTTTCAATAACAGGAGTTCCTTCTACGTAAACACAATTTAAAACTAACCAAATACCATGTTTTCCTTTGATAGTAACATCTTTTAAGCCAGTAGCACCAGGAGCTTTGCTAAGTGCATCGCGTGTTGCTTCAGCGATACTTTGGTTATACCAAGTATTATTAAAACCAGAGTAACCACACTCTCTACCTTCCACAGGTCCAGTTCCAACAACTTCTAAATTTGTAGGAACTTCCAAGGAAAACTCTTTAAAATTTCCAACTTTATACGAACAACTAACCGCAAATACAATTGCTCATAATGACAACCATTTCATATTCATATTTTTCCTTTTATTTCAACTTTCTGATTTGGGCACAAGCAGATGCCATATCTGCATTCCATTGTAAGCCAACGTTTTGATTTTTGACATTACCTCTGGTTTTAGCGTCTGCAATTACATCATCATAAATCCCAATGATGACTGTTCCACATTTTTCGCCCAAAACAGTATCCGACAATTCTGCCGAATCATTTTCTGCTGGAACAAGGTATCCCACTTTTCCTGCAGTAACACAATTTGGCAAAAAAACAATAATTCCAAGAAGGAATATTTTTTGATTTTTATTCGCCTTAATACGGTTATATGGTGGTAATCGAACCTTTTTGTAAAGAAAATAAAGCGTTAGTTGGTCGTTTCTTTTTTTCTGAAAATGGTATATAACAGAGCAGTTTTTGCCAGGAAAACTTTCGAAAAAGGCGAGAATTTTGTAACTTCCGAACAGAGTCTACAACTCCAGGTTATTTTATGAATTGACCAACTGACTAAAATACCTAAAAAGATAGCGTATCTACATTTGAAATTTCCATAGATTTTTGATTACAGTAAAAATGTAACGAAACAAAGATGGTATTTTTCCAATGCCTTTTTTATAAAAATAACGACTTAACCTCATTCAATCCATACAAAAAGAATTTTTCAGTGTGAACATAGTCCCGAAAGGAATCATTATATACCAAATCCCTAATATTTTCCCATCGGCTTTTTGCTTATAGAATTCACATTCCGCTTAATTTTTGGCACTTCACAAATAAAGAATATTCGTAAACATGAATTTTCGTATTTACTTTTTTTCATCACCATATAACTTTGTATATGTTATGAAACCTACCCTCATGATCACTCTTCTTCTTTGCATGTTAGGTTGCAAAAAAAAGGATTCTTCGGATACGGAGACAATCCTCCTTGGTATGCTCCTACTTGCCCCCAATGATGTTATTTTGGAAAAGGGTTATCCAGGCTCTCAAAACCAACTGCAGAATACAGAACTAGTTGGTAAAACTACTGGTATTACTATAAAAGTTGGTGGTGTGGCTACTACAGGAGTTTCTGCGGTTTCCTCAGATACAATCCAATTTACAATGCCAGTCATACCAGGGATTAATGAAAATGCTGCCGTAGATTTTGCTGTCGAAAAAGACGGAGCTGTGATTTATAATACTAAGGTTCGCTATCGTCCTCTCGTTAGTTGGAATGTTAACCAACCACACTCAATCTATCGTCCGATTGATAGCCGAGATAATAAAAGTTTTTATCAAATTTCGGCAACAACAGCAACTCATGTTTTTAATACTTTCGGACATGGCGGCTTTGATTTAGATATATCTTACTTTACAAGTTTAAACGGTAATCCCATTTCATTTGCCAACAAAAGAATGAATGGAGCAGAATTTAATAAAGTAGCGTTGAATGCAGGTACTGTATACGTAATGGTCCAGCATATCAGTGGATTTGGTGGTACTTATAATTTACAAGTCGCCAATAGTGGAGTGGTGGCAAGTACATCAGCTAAGTTAACTTATGCTAATTGGCAGTTTAATCTTTGTTATGACACAATGGGTATAGGACCTGCAACAGGTAATAACTGTGATGCGCAAATGGCAGTATATTCTCCGACTAGAAGTGGTCGCTGTACGTATCCAAGCGACCAAGGTCTGACAACAAGGAACTATTATTTAGAGGGAGGATTTGACACAGCCTATGCACAAAGTACATGTTTAAATCCTGGTGGTGGTTCCCAAAACGAAGCGGAATCTATTTTTATTGCAAACTAAGTTAAACTAGTCTTATACTTTCTATCGCTTTTCCTGGGTGATAGAAAGTTTTCTTCTCATTTGGTCAAATTTACTTTTTGATGAGAACCTTTAATTGTGATTTACCATCATACATTGAATTAATTAGAGATTCGTATTTTGCTGCAACCACATGTCTTTTCACAGAAAGTTTGGCAGACAATTCATCACCTACCTCAAAAGATTTTGGAAGGAGTCGCACCTCAACGATCTTTTCAAAACTTTTAAAACCATTCTCTATGCGAATCAAATTTTTAACTTCCTGTTCAATTTTCTCTTGGACTACATTATTAATTGCAAGTTGTTCGTAAGTGGATCCGTAATTTGAAAACTTATCTAGCGAAGGGAGTATCAAGGCACCTAAATACTTTTGGTCCTGTCCCACAACCATTACTTGATCAATCAATTGCGATTGTATAAGTTTGTTTTCAATAGGGACAGGTTCAATATTTTCACCATTAAGCAGAACAATCGTTTCCTTTGTTCTTCCTACAATTTTTAGCGTATCATTGAAAGTCATGATTCCAAGATCTCCTGTGTTCAACCAACCATCGTATGTCAAAACTTTTGCTGTGGCTTCGGGACGTTTGTAGTATCCCTTCATGATCTGTGGTCCTCGCACATAAATTTCGCCTTTGATTCCTTTTTTGGGAGGATATATCACATCTCCCGTTTCAAAGTCTTTTAGTAGAATTTCAGTATCAGGAAACATCCGTCCTACACTACCAACTACAAAGTGTTTTGGTGTTCTAAAAGCAAGTCCCGGAGATGTTTCGGTCAATCCATATCCCTCGAATACAGGAATTTTAATGGTATTAAAAAATTCATCAATATGAAAAGGCAAGGATCCACCGCCAGAAACAGAACCTCGTAATTTCCCACCTGTAGCTAGCCTAAGTTTTTTTAATACTATCAAATCAAGAAAAAGATAAGGAAGGAACAAAACAATAATGGAAACTAACGAAAGCAAAGCGAACGAGATAGATTGGAATAAATTTCTTCCATAAAGATCTAAGCGATTTCCTTTTAAAAATTGTATCGATCTTTGTATCTTGAGCGCACATCCATATGCTAACTTGAATAGTACTTTCTTAATCAAAGAGCTTGTTTGTATTTTCGATTGCATACCCTGATAGAGGCTCTCCCATAGCCTTGGTGCTGAGGCCATGAAAGTAGGTTTCACAATCATTAAGTCTTCCCGGATATTTCTTACATTAGTATAATATTGTGTAGCTCCCATTGCAATTGTTCCCATTTGGAAAACTCTTTCGAAACTATGCCACACAGGAAGAATGGATAGAAATCGATCACTCGGCCCGATATTAATTGGTATATTCTTTAACTGCGATATCATGTTTGCATGAGTTAACATTACTCCCTTAGGTTCCCCTGTGGTACCAGAAGTATATATAATCGTAAATAAGTCTTCAGGTTGTATTGCGGTAACTCTTTCTTCTACCCTTCGGTCACCTGACTCTATTAAGGTTTTTCCTTTTGCAATAAGATCAATCATACTTATTACTTTTGGAAATGATTGAGAACTAGGATGGAATTGTATCTTACCATTTTTATGGTCTGCTTCGTTTGAAGCATTAATATCGCTATCCATAACAATAATATGAGTTATATTTTTTAATTCGGAAATATTTTTTTCAATTTTTCCGAGTGTCACTTCGTTTTCTACGAAGACCATCTTTGCATCCGAGTGTGGGAGAATATACCGTATATCTCCATCGGTAACATCTGTTCCACGAGGAACATCAGCTGCTCCGCAAAGTATGATACCGTAATTAGTGATGATCCACTCTATACGATTTTCTGACAAAACAGCTACATGATCATGTGCTTTCAAACCCAAATCAATTAGGCCGGTAGCTAGTCTGACTCCGGTTTCATATACTTCACGAAAACTCATCATAGTGAATTGTCTTACGTTGTTTTTGGTACCAAAAGCAGGTTGATCTTCAAACTTTTTGGCACTATCATAAAATAACTCCGCTAGATTTTTTGCTGTGATTTTAGAACTCATTTTCTTTCCCCAATATTCGTAGAATATCAGATTTGAAAGAATAGTCTTGAACGCAGCGGCTACTTCGAAAAGAAAATTGCCTGAAAAGGTTCTTTCTTTTTTGTAAAATCAGAAGGACCAACACCGAAGGAGCGCCGAAAAATACGTGTAAAGTGAGACTGATCAGCAAACCCACCTTCATAAGCAGCATTCATTAGATGAGAATGAATTGCCAAATAATCGACTGCCTTTTTAGTTTTTAACCAAAGCTTATAAGCAGAAAATGGTACGCCTGTTTCCTGTCGGAATAGATGGCGGAAGCGCTCTACCGATAAGGACGCTTGTTTTGCTAACTGAGTGAGTGAAAAATCTTCAAGTTCAACATCTTCAATACTTTTTTGAATTCGCGCATCCAATTTTCGATTTGTTGGCTTATCAAAATTTTTACTTATCATTTCGAGGAGTTGATTTCGTACCTTAGTATTAGATGAATTTAAAGTCTCCCTAATTTGTTTTTTCACAGTTTCGGTAAATACATCACCTACTTCAAAGGCTGAATGATCTGCAGCTAAACTTCTATTGTAAAAAAGATAGTAGCCTGTTGTTAGTGGATCCAAATAAAGAAGAGTAAGATTTCCGACTTCTCCTCTCATTTCGTGACTCACTCCAGAAGGAATACAAACTGCATTGTAAGTCTTCCATACACCATCTGAAGTTTTTAGTTCAACTTTACCTGAATCTGGTAAACTAATCTGAATAAAAAAATGACTATGTCGTTTGGTAGAAAATGCATCACCGCGGTAAGTCGCAAAATCTTCCCAAATCAAAAATTGTTTCATAATCAGATTCTCTTAACCATTGAATGTTCCCCTAGTCCATTTCGCTGGGAAGCGAACTACCTGCACTTTTTTCAAACTGAAGCATTCGTTCCCGACTGATCCCGATTAGATTATGTTTTAATGCTAATTGGTCTCCTAAAAAATCTGGTGCAAGACGGATCTCAACCACACGATACCAAGTTTCCTTGGGTGGAACAGTAAATGCGTGATTCACACATAAACATTTGAATTTGAAACCAAAGCTGTGTTCCACAGGCAAAGCGGAATGGGGTGCGGCAAAAAAGTAAACTGGTGTATCCGTTGGATTTTTCATCACAAGAAGGAATTGTTTTTTGGAACCAGGCTTGAGAACT
Source organism: Leptospira terpstrae serovar Hualin str. LT 11-33 = ATCC 700639 (assembly GCF_000332495.1). Lineage (NCBI taxonomy): Bacteria > Pseudomonadati > Spirochaetota > Leptospiria > Leptospirales > Leptospiraceae > Leptospira > Leptospira terpstrae. The sequence continues at coordinate 204,584 of NZ_AOGW02000011.1, forward strand.
AATGTACTTTCAGGAATTAAATCCCCAAAGGGAGTTTGTTTCCCTTCTTTTACTGATCCAGTAGTCCATAAGGCAAGAGTTTGCGCCCCACTTGGTTCTCGAATTTCCATTTCTAAAGGGAGCGTTGTGGTTTCCCATTGGATTTGTATCGACACCTTACTGGCTTTTTTAGGATTGGAAATCGAAGTCTCCACATGAGAATGTTCTGTTTTTTCACCTTCTCCTCCGCAAGAGTAGGTAATCATAAACAGAGTAAACCAGATAACAATCGTATATTGAGAAAATTTAAAAATCATCGACTTTCTATTCTAAGGTAAGTTCCAAAGTAGAAAAATCTAAATTTTCAGTTTTTTTAGAATTGGTTAAATAGAATTGTTTTCCCCGCATTTGTAAGGTAACAAACTCTTGGAAAATTTTTTCTGTATTGTTCGGATCGGGATTTTTAACGAGATTACAATCTCGACCACACCCATTACAGTCCCCTCCACCATAATCTAAAAAATTCGTAAATGTTTGTTTGCGTAAGAATCCAAAAATCCGCATATGAATCTTACCCGGTGAAATTTCTTTTATTTCATAATTCCCCATTCCATAAAAACGATAGGAGTTTTCTTCATTTGCATCGTAATTGGTGCGAGCCGTAGATCCTTCTAAAAAGAATGTTCCATCCGAACGAAGTCGAATCGTCCAATCAGAAGAAGTGGGCGGGTCTAAATTTTCTTCCATTTGGACTTCATTATCTGCACCCACAGGTACATCAGCGACGGACTCCAGAGCAACTTCTGTTACTTCTCTTCCCGTCAAACCACGATTAAGAACCTTACGTAAAGAAGCTTTCGCAAATGCATCAAAGTTTTTGGCAGCAGTATCTTTTGATTTGGGAAGAGTGTCCATAGCAAACCAGTCCCCATCATCACCAAAACGTAACTCAGATAAGACGATCCCTTTTTCAGTTAATCCAGGATATATCTCTACTACTTTCATTGTTAGTTTATTTCCCTTAAAAGATATTGGCAATTGAACTTCTTGACTTCCCATAGTATCTTCTATATTAATTTTTGTCGAATATCCATCATCCCCAGTTAGTAAAATAGACTTAACACGTCCGTTTTTTATACAGTGGACATCGGAACGTTGGTAACCATTCCATATTTTTAAAACTGATATTTTTTTCTTTTCCGCAAAATCGAAGTTAAATGTTACCCCAACTCCACCTTTGACAGATGAATATCCATTTTCGTATTTGGAATCAAAAAGATTCATTACAGAATACGTAGGTTCTGGAGAAGCAGTTTCAGATGCGGATACAGTTCCTGAAATAATTTCGGGTGCATATGTCCGATATGATTTTTGTTTTTCATCATAAAACTTAACAGACTTAAGACAAATGTTTTGGTTTCTCTGGAAGTTTAAGGTGACAGATCTTGCCTGTACCACTGGATCAAAACTTACTTCTGAATTTGATTTTTGAACGTCTGTACTTGCATAAACTTCATCAAAGTTGACATAGGCAGCAATCCGATCTTTAAATTGACCTGAACAAGATTCAATGGAAACCTTACTCAATGCAAAAGCATTATCTGCATAAAAATGCAATTTGACAAACTCTGCTCCAGGTTCTGCCTTCCATTCTTTCCCATCTAACACAAGAAAGGGGAGACCGTTTTCCATCGATGTAGACGTAACCATAGAAAAGTGGAGTTTTTTGCCACAATTCACTGTCATTAGAGAAAGTAAGACCAAAAGGGGAAGCAAATAAGATCTAAGTTTCATATCCAGTCCTTACAAAATGTGGATCAAGGAGAACTTATTGTACAAAGAAGGCAAGATATTTTTTATTGGTTGGCTGTGTCTTTCAAAACCCGTTCCCAAGATTCAGCATTTAATGCACCCACAATCCAACGGCCATTGACCCAAAACGTGGGAACAGAACTCACACCGAATTCATTAGCCTCTTTCCTATCTCTGTACACTTGGGAAATATATTTCCTAGGTAACCCTTTCGGTTGACACTCACCGAAAGATAACCATTCGGGAATTTGTAAATCATCACCCCTCATTATTTTTTTGGCATTTAAGTATAACAACTGCATATGAACCTGAAAATGTTCTGGATCTTTTTCCCATAAACAACGACCGAAAGATAAAGGAAGAAGCCCTTCGTCCGATTCACCATCCAAAGGAAAATCCTTATGTACATAAAAAATCTGAGAATTGTATTTTGATAAAATTTTTTTTGTATGTGGGAAACTATCTCGGCAAAAATTACACAAGTAATCACTCCATTCGACTATGACCCATTTTGCATTCGAAGAACCAAACTTAGGTGCAAAACTTAAATCCAATTGCTTCAAAAAATCAGCACGACTTGTTTCGAATGTTTTTTCTTTCCACTGAATCCCTGCTTGGTGAAACAATCGACTCCAGACAATTCGAATACGAATCGATTCCCTGAGATGGTCGATGGAATCTGTATCAGAAATCTCCTGAGGAAGAGATTTTCTTTCCTTGGGCCAGTACTTACTAATTTCTTTGTCCGTGACTTGGGAACGTTCCCAATCTTTCCATTCAGGAAGTGTTCTACCTAATGATCTAGCATGTACATTCAGCTTTTCCAAATAGGAATCAGATGATAAATAACGTTTCACTATTTCTTCGGAAGGAAGATTTTCAGGTAAAAAAGAATCTTGTTTGGCTACTTCGCCACAGGAAACAAAAACGAAGAGTAAAAGAAAAAATGCCATACCGTTGTTTTTAAATTTTTGGAACTCAAATGGACAGCTATTTTTGAGAGCATCGATGAAATTTTAAACTGTCTTATTCCGTCGATAAAATTGCTGGAGCAGTCAATCCTCCTATGAATACAATATCTTTTCGCGCTCGTTGCACAAAAGGTCTTTAATATACAAGCAACAGATAAACACAAATTATGCGGTGTTTAGCTGTTGCCGAATAAAGAACGGAATAGATGAAATAAAAATATTGACACCATCAATAAGAGTAATTTGATATTTCTATGAAATTACTCTTTGTTTTATTTTCATTGCACATAATTTTATTACTTAATACAAATTGTATTTCAAATGGTTGGAAATGTGTGAATGAATGTCCGAATCAATTTGGCGAATATAAATCTGGAGTAAATGATAGATACTACGGTGCTACAAAAAAAAGCCCTCACTGGAGTCAGCAGATTTTTTTTACCGGCAACTTGTTTCCCATAGGAAAAGGTAAGGTCGTCTATGGCCCAGAAGAACCTGGATACAAAAGGGCACTTATCGATACAGGCGATAGTTATGATGGCAATTTTGATTGGAATTCAGAGGGAAAGTATAGCAATTACTCAGGTGAAGGTATTTATACTACAGCAAACGGAACAATAACAAAAACTATTTGGGAAAACGATGATGTGAAACTAGGCGCTCCTGTTGAAAAACAAATTTTAAATGGTATGACCTTAAATGGTAACTTTAATTCAGAAGGCTATCTATGTATTGGAAATTGTTTAGACGGCTATGGAGTCAAATCTTATAAAAAAGCTGACCTTTACCTGGTTGGTAATTTTAAAGCAGGCAAACTGGAAGGAACAGGTAGTTTTTTCAATGGTGAAATTTTCCTAAGAGGTACATTCAAAAAAGGAAAACTTGATAAGGGTGATATTTTTTGCACAAGAAAGAATGAAAATTACTGTTCCATTATATTGGAATATTACCAAGAGAATACTAACACCAGATATTTAGGATATCTTGATATCTCCAATTTACCTAAAGATTAACGAATAAAAAAATTTACTATATTCTGAATCAATAAAAAACCTATTTTCTTGAAATTTTTTTCCCACAGACTAACGATTCTGCACCATAAAATCCAAGTTAGTAGAAGACAACCATTTTCTCTACACTGAATATTAATGTTTTTTTGTATCGCCAGAAAATATACTTTCTTCCCACCAACTAACCTTCCATAGTAGCAAAAATGTGTGGATTCACCACCTAACCTACTTTAACAAGGAATTTACAAATGAAAAAAATATTACCTCTACTTTTTCTTTCATATTTTGTTAATTGTTCGAATCTATATTTTCAAGATCTTTTTAATAAAAACAAAACAACCTTTCCGCTGCCGATTTTTGTTAGTGGAACGCCGAAGGTAACACTTCCTGATGGTATTCCTGCTGTTTCGCTTCGGATCAAAGAAGATTCGAATGTCCCACGATTACTCGGAAAATCCCAAGTGCCAATAGGGAAAATTTATGATATATCTTTAGATTTTAAAAAGAAAGGTGGAAACGAACGCCTTTCCTATAAAAGTCTTTTCTTTGCAAAGCCCGTACAATTGGAATTTCCGGTTGATTTAGATGCGTTAGAATCCAAAGGATTCACAGAAGAATTTTACGTTTGGTATAAAGACTTTGCTACAAATGAGTGGAAAGTTTTACAAAAAGGAATTTTAGACAAAAATACATCCTCCGTAAAAGTGCAAACCAATCACTTTACTCCCTTTATTTTAAGCGCACTTCCTTACCTTCCTGGAACAGAAATAGCGGCAGCTTCTTCTTGTTTTGCGACAGAAGCTTCCTCATGGAATTTACAAGGGATCTTAGATGATTCTTCAGTAAGTCAGGCCAAATTCGGAACCATCGGCGAAGGGTACAGATACTACCAAGACCGTCCTTACTTTGTAAAAGAAGAAGAAGGAGCATTCCGTGAACTTGGTTTGGAATTTGCTCTTTTGATTCCTACTTGCCAAGGTGGGACAGGAACCTGCGGAAATTCCCTTCTCCATTCGGAATCTACATCTTCAGAATACTTAGCCTTTGATGCACCGAAAAATATAGATGTCTATGTCATGTATGATACAAGAGGAGGACTTGCTCCTGCCGATACTTCGCAAGATGCAGACTGGTTATCTGGATTTTCCTTGTTAACCGGCAAATACGTTTATACAACCGAACCAGGGTTAGATCCTGCTCAAACAGTAGGAGCTTCTGGATATAAGATTTTCAAAAGGACATATCCTCAAGGATCACGAGTCAGTTTGGGAGGAAATAAAAAAGGAACATTGGCTCCAGGGATTACTTCCAACTATTGGGTGGTGGTAAAACCTGCAGGTATCGAAGGTGGAGTCCAACCGGCTTCCATCTTATGTGCCGCAGGCCCCGACCCAAGGGAACCAGACTTAGTCACAGGAAATATATACCCTGGTTCAGATAGAATCCTTTTTTGGCTTTTTTATCCACCAACAAATGCACCAAAAAAGATTATCATCAGAAGGAGTGAAATTTCTCCTCCTATGAGCCCAGCATCGGGTGAAGAACCTAACGGTACAGAAATCACACCTTATACTTATTTGGATACAGGCCTAGTGGAGGGCCGTACATACTATTATTCTATTTTCGCAGTAAACGATGATGGTATGTATAGTGGAATCACAATTGGAATGGAAACTACAGGACTCGATACAGACGGAGATGGTCTTACTGATTATACAGAGGCTTACTCTGGGTCTTATTCATTCACTCCTGCAATTGGTTCAAATCCTCCATTATTTTACAGAGCTACGAATCCAGATTGTGATGGAGATGGAATCAACGATGGAACGGAACTCGCTCAAGGTACCTATCCATGTTCGAATAGTGATTCTACCCCTCCAGTCGTTACTGTTAATCATTTTTCCGAAAATGCGAGCTCGGGGATCATTGATTTGGAAATCAATGTAGTTGATGAAGAAAGTTATCCGATGCCAACATTATGTTATGTGCGTCAACTTTTGCCAGGAATGACTGAAGAAGAATTTTTACGAAAACCATTTGGTTCAACCTACGATCGTCAACAACCACCAGTTGCAGGTGAAGCGTCCTTAAATAAATGGATAAATGAATGTCGATATCCGTTAATTTTTAGCAACTATTTAGGAAAACGAGGCGGAGGTTTACCTGACAGATTTGTGATCTGGGGAAGGGACAGTTACGGAAATGTATCCGAGCCAATCTTCAGAGAGTTTAAAGCAAAGGAAGCAAACGTAGAAAATTCCTTTATGGTAAATCCAATGTATTTTGACGCCTATAATCCATATCTAAAAGGAATGGATACCGTAATCTTTGATCAACTCACGAGACCGGATATTTCAGAATATACCTCTGGGATTACACAAATACCTTTTTGGGATTCATATCGTAGATATTATAAAAATATTGGCCATGTGATTCCAGTTAAAAATATGCAAGGTTCCTATAACTATAAAACCTATAACCTTTCTAGCTTTATCACTTTATCGAATAACGTAGCCAGTTATTATGAACCAACCATTACAATACCAGGTGCAGAACCTTTCTTTTTGAAAAAGAATGAAGTATCCATCGATTATCAATTTTCAAAGACTCGCCCAAAAGCAGTGCACTTCCCAACTCAATTAGGACAAGATTCGGGAATTACAGCTTTATATTCCGGTTCAACAAACCTTCAACAAAGTATATTTAAAATTGAAGGAGGGTATCTTTCTGCAATTTCAAATTCTGTTTCAGGAATTCCTTCTGGATTTTACCCAAGTATGATATTGCCTTATGATTTTGGACAAGGATTTGGACTAATTAATGGAAATCAATTTCAAGAATATGCCCTAGATTCATGGACTTCAACATTGTATAAATCTCTTGGAATCGGAATTACCGATAATAATTTTTCAGATGTCATTTCAATTGATAAATTAAATCTCTACAATCCCCAAAATGAAGCAGAAATCTATGCTGTCTTAAAATCCACCTCACCCACGGACCTAAAAATTCTATATCGAAATTCTGGTGATCTAAATTTTACGTCAATACAGTTAAATGGAATACCTAACGGTTTTAAAGGATTTAAAACAATCTTTGTATCTTATATGAATTTTTCAGGTTTCCCTGTATATTATTTATATCTGCATGGTTGGAAAAATCCAAGTATCAATGCAGATACATTGATAAGATATAAAGTTTCAATCTCCGGAGGGATACCCAGTATTATTTTCGATAGAGAAATCGATTTATATGCCAGTCAAGCAGATCAAGTCTATTTCGATAAATCGGGAAGATACCTAATCACTTTTTCGAGACTAAGATTTATTAAAGTTTATCTGATGACCGAACAAATGCCCAAATTGATACATTCTGTGAATTCTGGATCTTTCCCAGAAAATCCGCAGTTAGCCTTTGTTCCCAAAGAACCGATCAATATCGACAATATCGGAGGATATTCGAAGATCCGATTGATCCAAACTGCTGGGTATACGGATTACCAAAGGTATGGATTTCTTCCAGCTGGTTCCGAATTGATCTTCAGAAATCATGTGTATGATTTCAAAGGAAACGAATGCGAATCACCAACAACACCAGGTGTAGAGAATGTAATCGCTACTTCCACCGGTAATTTCGGAGTTCCTCCGATTCCTCTTGCGGTGGTAAACGATAATGCAAATATTCAAAATGCAAAAAAAATACAAGCACCTGCCTCTGCGGCAACCCTTGTTTTGGAATCAACATACACACAATCTTCTAATTCTTGCAGGACAGGATTAGTTTCAAATGATACGGCATCCATACCAGTTAGAACAAAGGTAGTCCAAAACACCTCAAGTGTTTATAAAGACTATAGCATGAACCCAGCCAATGTTCCTGCAACATATAACTCGACTCCGGTTCCCTCTGGCTATGATACTGCTGAATTCAAAAAATGGGAACCTCTCTCGAAATCAAGCCCGCAACGACAAGGAATTTACATTCGCAAAGTAATCTATGTTTGGTGGCCTTACATTGCAGTCATCGACGAAGGAAATCCATGTATCGTTGGAGACGTCACGATTCCGGAAGGACAGTTAATTTGCAATGTTTACTTCGGTGGATATCCACTCTTCGTTGAAGATTTTGTATATCCCTACGACAAG
>NZ_AOGW02000012.1 GCF_000332495.1 Leptospira terpstrae serovar Hualin str. LT 11-33 = ATCC 700639
GAAACTGATCTTACAAGAGAGAAAAGACCATCCCAGGTGGGGAGCAAGAAAACTCCTAGCATCACTTTCGGCTCGGTTTCATATGATTCAAAAATGGCCACATCCAAGTACAGTAGGTCGTATTCTCAAACAAAATAACCTCATTAATCCACCAAAAAGAAGGATCCGTAAGCAATGCAGCGAACAACCATTCTCCAATGCACTCGGCCCCAATGATATTTGGTGCGCTGATTTTAAAGGTCATTTCACCGTTGGGGATGGAAAAAGATGCACTCCTTTTACTGTCACAGATGCCTATAGCCGGTTTTTACTCTGTTGTGAGATTGTTCCTAAGGCAGATACAACCAATGTAATCAATGAATTTATGAAGTTATTTAAACTCTATGGGATGCCACTTGCCATCCGCACTGATAATGGAACACCATTTGCTTCGAATGCACTTGCAGGACTTAGTAAACTTTCTGTTTGGTGGATCAAACTGGGAATCAAGTTGGAGAGGATTGAACCAGGGAAACCACAACAAAATGGTAGGCATGAAAGAATGCATAAAACCTTAAAGGAAGAAACAGCTTTGCCTCCAAGGTCCAGTTTAGAGACACAACAAAAAGCATTTCGAGATTTTCAGAAAGAATTCAATTACCTAAGACCACATGAAGGAATTCAAAATTCTTTTCCTGCTAACCATTACCAAAAGTCGAAAAGGAAGCTCCCAAAACGGATTGTAAAAGCTTCTTATCCAACAAACATCATGATTGGAGAAATCAATGACATAGGGAATCTTCATATTGAAGGCCATCGGATCTTTCTATCTTCCGCGTTAGCAGATGAAGAAGTTGGTTTAGAGGAAATCTCGGACAGGCATGTAAAGATTCATTTTTATGGAGTTAGCCTTGGTGTGATCGATTTGTATACGGGAAAGTTGTTGCATTTTAAAAATCCAATGCAATCCTCATTACCGTCTGAATCAGGATTTTAATGCATCTTTATGTAAAGTATGTATTGAGACAAAACTGTAAAGGATGTACGAGTACACTCAATCACCTATTCCGTGTTATGCGACATAATATACATTCTGGGAAGCTGCTCACTGCATATTGGCTTATAAAGGTGCCATCTCGAAACACGGTTTTATGGATTAATTATGCTATAAAACTCCCTCAAAGTTTAAAAAATATTCATTAATCTAATTTTTTTTTCAAATTAATGTAATAAATTTGATTCCCGCAGATATTTATAAACTAGGCTCTTCCGGCTTGGTTTTTTAGGTTTGTTCTGATATAACAATACATTAAAACAAAATATAGATATAATATTAAAAATTAAGTTGAATCTTGTGTGAGATAATTGAACATCTGTTTTGTTTTACAATGTGACTCATGGGGCGAAGCTGTGTCTGTTCGGTCAATGAAGAATGATTGTTGTTCTGAAAACTGTAAAGGATGTACGAGTACACTCAATACTATATCGGGTGTTTAGTGAAATAATCTATATTATCGGAAGAAGCATATTGCTTCATAATGGATAGTATTCCAAATCAAAATAATGCTTCAAAAGTAAAGGTTTTTTAAACAATGTTATCATTTATCTTTCGATGAATAAAATACCTTTCATTAATGCTCACTTAGGACGCAATTTTTTAAATTAATATCTAGAGAGCATCCTTAAAGGCGGTGAAAATGGAACTACAGATACAAACAGTTATGCGGCAGTTTTCAAATTCAATATGAATAAAATAAATAATTATACAGATCCTAATGTTCAGCAGGGTGAACAACCTGTTAGAGTTCTATTTTTCATAATAGAATCATTTTCAGATCCGAAGAAAGTAGGATTCCAAAAATTTCTATCTGAATATCAGATAAATAAAATAATTCAATATCGAAACGAAAAGTGTTCTCTAAATTCAATTAAAAATTATAATCATTTTTTTATGCTTCCATATATAAATCAAACTAAGGCAATTTATATAAGAGAAACTTTTCTATCGTATCTCTGGGGACTTTGCTACGCAACAACAACAACTTATTCAGAAATTATAAAACATGTAGATAACAACAAACCAGTCGATAATCGAATATGGGACAGAGCAATGGAAGTCGCCAGGTATTCAAAAAGTTTGATAACAAAATACAGTGACTGGCCTACCGATTTACCAAATCCAGAAATTCACTCTCTAGAAGACAAAGAATATATAGATTTAACAAATAAAATATATATATGGGCAGTTCAGTTTATTCTCTATCATGAAATTGGTCATGCTAAAGAAAATCATATGTCAAAACCTTCTACTATTACCGACGAAATAGAAGCGGATAATTTTGCTTTCACGGAATTAATTTCGATAATAAATAGAATTCCAAACTATTCAATTAGAGAAACAGTCGTTTTTGGAATAATTTCAGGAATTTTTTCATTATTCATCTTAACTCCATTTAATATCACATACAAGGAAACTACTCATCCATATACTTTCAACAGATTGGATAAATTTATGAAATTAATTGAAGCGGATCAAAAAATATCAGAAGATCATCACTATTGGTCATATGCCTTAATAGCAATTGAATTATGTAACTCGGCATCCTCAAATATTATAAATTGGGATACTTTTTCCCTAAACGATGACACTGCAAAAGCTCGTTACAACAAATCAATCAATTATCTAAATGAGATACAACCTAAGTAACAAGGGAAAACCGTCGCGCTTCGGGACTTCGCCCTCGCTTGGTCTGCGACGTATAGGCTTCTGGCACTCCCCTTGCGTTCGCAAGTTTCGTGGTCAGTCCATAACGTCCCGTTACCGGGACTCAGGATCAGCATACGTCTGTTAGTCTAGTTGGTTATGCGGAAGTCGATAAACATTTTTAATTTTAACAAAAAGAGGAGCACTAAAAATGCCAAAACTAAAAGAACTTTCAGTAGATAAATTGCATTTAGACTTACACAACTTTAGGACAGTTGCACAAAAAACTGAACTACAAGCCGTAAATTCCATGATTTCAATTAGCCCTAATAAATTTTGGGCCCTCTTGGAAAGCCTACTCGATGATGGTTATATAAAAACAGAAACTATCATTGTTTTAGAAAAATCTGGCAAGTATACTATCAAGGAAGGAAATCGTAGAGTTGCAGCGATTAAAATAATATTATCAAAATATAAAAAAATTGAGATACCTGACCACCTTCAAACTAGAATAAAAGAATTACAAAAAGCCTGGAAAAAAAATAACGAAGTGTTACCGTGCACAATTTATCAAGAATCCGAAATCCAACAAATAGAAAAATTAATTTCTTTGATACACTCAAAAGGTGAACAAGCTGGCCGTGACCAATGGACAGCAGTAGCCAGAGCAAGATATGCACGTGATGTGAAAAAAGAAAATGAACTTGGTTTAAACCTACTCGAATCATTTCTCTCAAATTGTAAAAAACTTTCACCAAATCAGAAAGAAAGTTGGAGCGGGGATTATCATTTGACTGTTTTAAATGATGCATTACGTAAGCTGCATACGCCTATGGGATATAAAAGCATTACAGAATTAGTAAAATCGTATCCAAAGAAGAATCGCTCAATTCTCGAAAAGATATTAATCGATATAGGAACTCAGCAACTTGGATTTAAACAAATAAGGAATGAAGAGGACTTCTTTGGAATTAAATACGGAATAATTTTACCAAACATTTCTACAACTACTACAGGACAGCCCACAAACCCTTCAACTCCAATAGCAATTCCAGCGAAACCGCCAACACCTGAAAAACCCAAGCCAGATACGCTTTCCTTGACAGATCCAAAAAATGTAACAAAAATTTTAAAGTCGTTTCATCCAAAAGGCAAATATCGTGAAAAAGTCGTAACTCTATTGACAGAGTTGAAAAATCTAAACCTCGAAAAGCATCCCCATTCTTTTTGTTTTTTATTAAGAAGTATGTTTGAAATTTCAGCCAAGGCTTATTGTATTGATCATAAAGCAGCTAGTGGCCCAGCAGCTACAAAAGCTGACGGTCAAGATAGAAACTTAGTAGACATATTAAGAGATATAACAAATCATTTGACGAATAATAAATCAGATAAAGCAAAAACTAAAGAATTACACGGTGCCATGACTGAACTAGCAAAGCCTGACGGGATACTATCAGTAACTTCCTTAAATCAGTTAATCCACAATCCCAAATTTTCTATCACACCTTCTGATATCAGCATAACGTTTACAAATGTCTTTCCATTGCTCGAAGAATTAAACAAATAAATATGAGTAGAACTCCTTTAAGATATCCAGGTGGCAAACAAAAAATAACTGAATTTATAGATGAAATAATTTCATTCAATGATTTGAACATAACAGAATATGTTGAACCATTCGCAGGCGGAGCCGGTATCGCTATTGCGTTACTGCTCGCAAGAAAAGTAAAAAAAATTCATCTAAATGATATTTCATTACCAATATATGCCTTTTGGTATTCAATTTTGAACAATACAGAGGAATTCTGTAGAAAAACTTCCCGAACATCCCTAAATATAGAAGAATGGAAAAAACAAAGAGAAATCCTCAGGAATCCAAACAGCTATCCTCTTTTTGACCTCGGTTTTGCAACGTTTTACTTAAACCGTTGCAATCGTTCCGGAATTCTCTCCGCTGGAGTTATAGGTGGTTTAACTCAAAGCGGAGTGTGGAAATTGGATGCAAGATTCAATCGATTTGATTTAATTCGAAGAATCGAATCTATAGCACTATTTAAAAATTCAATAAAGCTAAAAAATATGGATGCAGAGAAATATATTACAAACTATGTTCCTAAGTTGCCAAAAGAATCATTAATATATTTTGACCCACCATACTACCAGAAGGCAGATTCGCTATATTTGAATCATTATTTACATAACGACCACTCGAGAATTGCAAAAATAATCCAATCTAAAGTAAAACATCCATGGGTAGTATCCTATGATTTTCATAAAGAAATAAAAGAATTTTATAACAAACGAAAGAAAATTCTTTATTCGTTACAGTATCATGCATCAAAATCATACAAAGGAAGAGAAATCTTTATTTTTTCCGATAAATTATCCGTTCCAAATAAATCCAAATTAGAATTTATCAATTCTTCACTTAATAAATCGATGGTTTAAATGCAATTATCGCCCATCGCATAACCACTGCGCTTCGGGACTCAGGGTCAGCCTACGTCGGTTAGCCTAGTTCGTTTTGTGCAATAAGCAGAATGTTTGCCTCAGGGCATGGGTAACACTTTCAAGTTTCTAATCCCTTTAGATCACCTTTTTAGGAGGGCTTTGGGGATGCCTTGGAAGGAGTTTAATACCGTGGATTTAAGATTTCAATTTGTTCTGGATTTGTACCAGAACGGCGTCAATTTTACTCAGCTATGTGCTCAGTATGGTATTTCCACTAATTGTGGATATAAATGGAAAGAAAGGTTTCTGAGGGAAGGGAAAGAAGGACTTCAGGACAAGTAGAAAATCCCAAAACTCTCCGGATAAGATTGCAGAGGAAACGATCCTTGAGATCATTAAGATTAAGAACAATAGAAAGTTCTGGGGTGCTAAGAAAATTTTAGAACTTTACAAGAAACAATTCCCTAATCACAAAGCTCCTAACAGATCTACTATTGAGCGCATTCTTAAGAAAGCGGGTCTACAAGACAAAAAGACAAAAAGAAAACCCACTATAACGCAGGTCAAAGAGTCTCTATGCCCGAGAAAGCTACTAGACCTAACCATGTTTGGACTGTTGACTTCAAGGATTAGTGGTACACACCAGAAAGAGAGAAAGTTAATCCTCTAACTGTTTGTGATGATTTCTCCAAATACACTCTCTCCATCAAGACTCTCAAGAAAGGTGATATTCCTTCCGTTAAGGCGGAATTTACTAGGCTATTTTCTATCTACGGCTTACCTGATGTCATTCGTTCTGACAATGGACCACCTTTTGCTTCTATGCAGTCGCTTTGGTGGCTCTCTCTTGGGGAATCAAGCTCGATCGCATTCAATCTGGCAAACCTTACCAGAATGGGGCTCATGAGCGTATGCATAGGGACATGGCTCGCGAATTACAACATGAGATCGTGGGTAACATCACCCTCTTCCAGAAACTCTTCGACAAGTGGAGAATCGATTTTAACAGAAACAGACCTCATGAAGCACTTGCAATGAAGACTCCTGAACAAGTCTATGTGAAGTCTAACAAACTATTCGATCCAAATGCTGATTTACTTATCTCTTATCCTTATGGGTTCAAGCAAAGGCATGTCAATGACAGAGGTTACATCAATTACAATGGACACCTCATCATGATCGGGAATCCATTTAACGGATTTAATGTGGGGATCAAAAAAGAAAACGACCCCGTTTCCATTTGGTTCGGTTCTAATAAACTAGGTCTTATCGATCAAAATTTATTCTTGATCATTTCCGATCCTGACTCATACAAAGTTCATAAACCAAGAAAGATAACTAAAAAGTGTTACACTTCTCTTGACGCATAACCGTTACCCATGTCCTGAAGTCATACAAAAAATTTTAGGAATAATTATGATCAACAATTTCAGTAAAAGTGATATTAACTATCTTACAAAAACGTACAACGAAGTAAAAAAGCTGACATTTCGTTTCAATGAAACTAAAGAAGACTTTTCTCGTGATATTAGAACTATTAACGAATTCCAAAGGGATTACGCTCGCTGCATTTATTCCTCGTCCTTCAGAAGATTACAAGGAAAAATGCAACTACTCAGTGTAAAAGTATCAAAGTTTTATAGAAATCGATTAACGCACAGTATAGAGGTTGCGACAATTGCAAGAGAAATAGGCAGAACTTTACATACTATAGATCCTAATCTTTATTCTGAAGATGATCTTTATGTTTTAGAACTAGCTTCATTGATGCATGACTCAGGGAATCCGCCCTTCGGACATTATGGAGAAATAATTTTGAATTCTTTGCTGAAAAACAATGGAGGATTTGAAGGTAACGCACAAGTAATAAGAATTATCAATAAACTTGAGAAAAAACATCCTCTATTTCCGGGACTAGATTTAACCCTGCGATCTCAATTATCATTAGTAAAATATTATAAACGAGGATATAAGTATCAAAAATTAAGACCAAAAAAATATCTTTACAATGATGATTTTACTCAGATCAGCACAATCTTGAAAAAACTTAATATTAGACCTAGAACAATCGATGTTCAAATTATGGATTTATCTGATGAAATCGCTTATGCTGCCCACGATTTAGAAGATGCTCTTCGGGAAAAAATAATTACCATCGATGAAATTTTATATGAATTTAAAAAATGGAATGATCAAAAATCATATATTGAATTAGAAAAAATAGTAAAAGAAACAGAAGAATTTGCTTTCAAATCCAAAAAATACGACTCGTCTGAAGAATATAATTTCATTTTTAGAAAAACTCTAACATCTCGAATCGTAAATACACTAATAAATGATATTGGTCTTATTAATCTAAGTTCGAAAAATAAGGAAAAAACAGGATCTGGACATACCAAAGAATTAGGTTTTAAAAAATTCGAAAAACTATCCGAAGGATTAAAAAAGATCACTTTTAAATGTATTTCGAATATTGATGAAGTCTATATTTACGAAAAAAAAGGCGAAGTTATAATAAAAAGTCTATTTGAGCTATATTCTGATTCTTCAAAGAATAAGGATTTAAAATTACTGCCGCCCGAATTTAGAAACCTAAAATCGAAGGAACGATCGATAGTTGATTACATCAGTGGTATGATGGATAATTTTGCTTTTGACCAATATCAAAAATACTTCAATAGTACGGAAAAAATTAAAATTTTTTGATTACCACTGCGACTAACTTCGGGGAAACGCTTCACTTCGGCAAGCTAAATACGTTAGCCGCTATACTTGACAACCATAAACGATGAACTACACAGAAAAAATTAAACAATTTCAAAATGAATATGTTCCGAGTCATGATACGTATTCTCAGACTTTCTACCATTATACGAAGCTATCTACTCTTAATGAAATCCTAAAGAAACGAGAATTATGGTTCACCGATATAGAATTTCAGAATGATACAGCCGAGTTCAGACATGGCTTAAATTTAGCAAAACAGGTATTTGTAGATGTAAAGGCAAGTATGAACCTATCCGATTTTGCAAAAGATATTGCCAATTCGTATGAAAAAGAAATAAATAATATGGGCAAAAATTTTCGTATTTTTACATTTTCATTAACAAGAAACCAAGACAGCCTTGCAAATTGGTCGCGGTATGCACGATCCAATCAAGGTGTGTCAATTGGCTTTGACATTTCACAAATTGGCCTTGCGGAGGGAAAACCTACAGCTTCATTTGTTCCGTATCAGGTAATCTATGATAATAGTGCTCAAGTCAAAGCATTTGAAAAATTATTCAAACTCTCTTTGGATCATATTCAAAAGAATCAGGGTTTGACTAAAGAGGAAATTCGTATAATCGGTAGCCTTGCAATCGCAATGGCAACTTATTTATGCTCTTTTTTTAAAAATGAACATTTCCAAGATGAGAATGAACTGCGATTCATAAAATCGATCGATGTTAGAGAGTCAAATGAAGTTCAATTCCGATTCCAAAACGAGACAATGATTCCTTATATTATTTGCAAGCTTGATAATGAAAAAATAAGATCAGCGAATCTGATTAAAGAATTGATACTTGCGCACGGAGCGAAAATGAATAGAGCTGCGATAGATATATTTGGAAAAAAATATGGTCTTGATCCAAATATTATTCATGATTCAAAGGTTTCTTACAGAGCCGAGTACGGCGGCTAACAGCGCCTTCGGAGGCTCAAGGTCAGCAAGCGTCGATTAGTCTAGTTCGTTATACGCTATTGCCTAAAAAATTTATGAAAAAGTATATTAAATCAAAACAGTATATAAATTTTCTAATAAAACATTCTAAAAAAATAGAAAAGCGAAACTTACTTCATAATAGAAAAAGGAAAGAGTTTAATAAATCATTAATAGGAAAATCAAATGTAGAGCTAAGTTTAAAAAAGCAAAACAGACAATTTGAAATTTTGAATGCACCTAAAAACTTTTCACTCTTAAAATATACAGAGGAAACCATTGAATTTATAAATATTCTTAAAGTAAAATATGACAAAAGTAAAAAGGTATATGTAAACCTTCAAAATATTGAGTATTTAGATTATTCAGCTGTAACTGTTTTACTTTCTGTAATGTTTAAATTCAAATCAAAAGGAATCGAATTCAATGGTAATTTTCCATTAAAACCGGAATTAAAGGCTCTTCTAATAAATTCTGGTTTTCTAAAGTATCTAACCAAACCGATTGGGAACCGAGTCGAATATTCAATAGGCAACCAGAATCAAATTTTCACAAGAGCCAATAAGAAAGTGAATCCAGAATTGGGCTTTGCTGTAATGAAAGAAGCTTCTAATACTATCTGGGGAAAACCTCGCACTTGTAAGGGTCTTCAGAGAGTTTTACTAGAACTAATGCAAAACACCAATAATCATGCAGATCTAAGTCAAAAAGGAACTCAACATTGGTGGCTATCTGTGAACCACAATATTAATGAGAAAAAGGTATCGTTTGTCTTTGTTGACTATGGAATTGGAATTTTTGAAAGTTTAAAACAAAAACCATCAGATAATAAGTGGTTTGGTTGGACTGAAAAGATAAAAAATCGATTAAAATATGGATCAAATGATGAAATTCTCAAACTACTGTTAAATGGAGACCTACATTTAACAGTTACGGGACAGCATTTCCGGGGAAAGGGATTACCCGGCGTTAAACAAGTATTCGACCGAAACCAAATTAGCAATCTCCATATCATTAGTAACGATGTTTTTGCTGGTGTACCAAAAAAAAGATATAAAAAACTTTCCAATGATTTTCATGGCACATTTGTATATTGGGAAATTACTAAAAAGAACGAAAATATGGATTGGATTGGAGAAGTATGAACGAAGTAGTCCTAAAAATCAAAGAATTTTCTATAACGCCAGGAACTAGGCACATTGACGAAGGCCCGTTCTCTGGCGAGGAGTTCAGAATTAATGTTCTAACGGACAAATATAGAGAGGCAAAAAATAATAATAAAAAACTATTAATTGACCTGGATGGAACAATTGGGTATGGAACATCTTGGCTAGAGGAAGCATTCGGAGGATTAGCAAGAGAGTGGGATAAAGAAGATATTCTAAGCCGCATCTCATTTATCTCAAACGAAGAACCATATCTTATTGAGGACATCATAGGTTATATTAAAAATGCGTAGATCACTTAAAATTATTTTCTATATCATTATATTTATTTTAGGATTTCTAACGTGTATTCTATTAAAAAAATATACTAGCTTCACTATCGCAAATCAAATATCAATAGAATTGAATCCTTTCGATATTGTGTCGCTCATCGTTACTCTATTAATAGCAGTTTACGTTGGACGAATATTAACCAAACAGAATGAGTATGAAACAAGTGAAAAGGAACTAATAGTAAAGTATTTCACCGATTTCAAAGATTTACTAAGGAATAAAATTGAATTTATTATCGAGAAAAACATAATAGAAGATAAGATCATCAACTGTGAATTAAAAATACTTAGATCAAAATTAAATTCTATAATTTCAATTGCTGAAGAATACGATTTCATACGCGATCAAAATAACGGAAAGGCAAATCAAGTAAAGGAAAAGCTAAAGGATATTTGGGAAATACTTACCGATCCTTCGATTGCTCCAGTCGATAATAATCTATTACTTAGGAAAACTCAGGTAGCCACAAATTCGCTTCAAATAGAAAAACTGCTATTTGATTTAATCATCGAAATATATAAAAAATAAATAGGCTACAGCGTATAACTGGGGCAGAGACGCATCGCTTCGGGACTGTCGCCTTCGCTCGGCCTCCCGCAAATTCCCTTTCTGGCATTCGCCTTGCTTATGCAAGCTACATGCCAGTCCCTACCATCCCGTTGGGAATCAGGGTCAGGGATATTCGGTAAGGCTAGTTCGTCAGTCGTAATGGCGAAAATTAAAAAAATCTATAAATAGAAATATCAACTTTATACTATCAATCTTATTATAATAATAGATCGGAATTATTAAACTTCATAAAAAAACTTAAGAGGAAAAAATGAAAACAAAGAACAGAATATCTAAATACATAATATTTTTATTTATCTTTAGTTGTGCAACATTACCCAGAGAAAAGAGAATTGTCACATCAGTTTACGATACAAATGCAGATAAAAATTCAGCATTTGATAGAGCAAATAATTGGCTAATTAAATCAATTGGTAATGCAAATTTAGCTGTCCAGCTAAGAGAAAAGGAAAAGGGACGAATAATTTCTAATGGAAGTTTAAATTGTAGAGAATTAAATGGCATGACTTATGGCATAGCAGAAAAGCAGAAAATAGATTTTACATTCGATTTTACAGCCAAGGATAATAAAGTAAGAATTGTATTTGGTGATATAACACATACAAGTATTGCTGGCAATGGAATGACTTATAATTTAGGACCTACTTCCGAAAGTCAAATTAACGAAATAGATAAAACATGTTTTGAGCCAATTAAAAAAGAATTACTTGATGCAATAAATGGAAAATCAGCTATTTTTATACCAGATGATTTCTAGTCTAATGCACCACTGCGACAAACAGCGTCTTCCCGCTACGTTTCGGCACTATCTCTCGCTCGGCCTTCGGGAAGACTAGTTCGTTATGCGTAATTTTGCAAAAGTAAAAACAATATGAAAGAAGATATTCTAGAACAAATGACATACGACTGGCTAGTGTCCCAACCTGGCATTTTCGCGAAGCTAAATATAAAATTCAAGCCAACTGCGGATATACTTGGTTACAATAATTCAAAACACAGC
The DNA here is from genome assembly GCF_000332495.1 of Leptospira terpstrae serovar Hualin str. LT 11-33 = ATCC 700639. NCBI lineage: Bacteria > Pseudomonadati > Spirochaetota > Leptospiria > Leptospirales > Leptospiraceae > Leptospira > Leptospira terpstrae. Next base: position 11,907 of record NZ_AOGW02000012.1, read on the forward strand.
GTTCCATCCGATATTGATATCCTTGCCAAAAATCTAATTGACCCAGCTGCTCCAATTTTATCGGTTACATGTAAATCATGGCAGTCAGGATTCAACGCAGACTATTTTTCTCAAAATCTTATTTCTAATCGAGATAAAGAAATTGGTGGAAAACCAATATGGAAACATTTTCGGGAACTTGTTGATAATATATGGAACCTTGCATTTATTAAAAGTATAAAAAATGAAGTTGGCGAATTTCAAAAGTTACATTATATATTAGCAATTACAAAATTCGAAGGACAGAGCAATGCCCAACATTTCGTAAACAATGATTCTTTTTTGAAGATTTTCAAGGAAAATGGAATCGATGTTACGTTTCAGATTTTAACTGTTAAAGAAATGGCTGACTCTATTCTAAATAGAACAAATAATACTTTAGAACCCACAGATTTTGCGCGTTTAATTCAAGTATTAAAAGCTGGCGGTGTAATATAATTTTATATATATACGATCTATGCATTACAGCAACTACCCCTTCCCTTCGGGACTTACGCCCTCTCTTTGTCTGTGACTTCCTAAAGATATGATAGAAAATCAAATAAATTACATTGCTCGAACTTTAGGCAAGGTAAAATTAGATATTTATTCCACTAGAATTGAAACAATATCTGATCAAAAACAGAATTTCCTTTTTACTAACTTTAGATATTAATAATGCTGCTCCTTTGGTTTGCTATGGATATGAAGCTTATCTAAATTACCATCAACAGGAAATAGAATCTTTTCATAAGCTGGCCAATTTTGATTTTAGCTCAGAATATAACATCAATTTTATATCTAAGTTTAAAATTCAAAACAACATTCTTAAAGAAATTGAATCTAAGCGTGATAAAGACATAGAATTTGCACTAAAAGTTGATTTTTTCTTAATTCAAAAAGAGTATGTTAATATTCAAAATAAAAATAATATCGACTTACTAAAATCATATCCACAATTAATAAGCACTACATTAATAATAAAATTTCCGCAATCATTCTGGATTGAAAATATCATCAACAAAAGCACTTTACATAAAATAGCTTTACTCGAACTTCCTTTAGCAGATTATCCAAAACTAGATACTCTAAGCATAAGCATAAAAGAACTAAGAGAAGCGAGAAAATATTTTATCAACGGTGACTATGACAAAGTAGTTTCACATTGCCGATCCGTTCTTGAGTCAGTAACAAATCAAAAATTAAAAGTAAATCAAACTATAAGGCATTTGTTAATATCAATGCTATAACAACAAACTGGCTTGACCAAATTACTAAAGAAATTCAAAATATTTCCAATAAATCACATCACCCACCTAGTTTTGGTCATTTCAGTAAAGAGGAAAGCGAGGCAATTCTATTGATCTGCTTATCGATAGTAAAATTTTGGTGTGATCAAATCAAAAATTTTGAAGAAATTTAGGACGTTGATTAATAACGGCATACCGCTTCAGCACAAGGTCTCGCTCTGGCTACGGCAAATTGTCCTCCTGGCATTCGCCTTGCTTTCTCTAGCTACAAGCCAGTCCTTAAAGTCCCGTTGGGACTCAGGGTCAAGGAGCTTCGGTATGAGAAATTATTTTAACTAATAATAAGGAACCAAAATGCAACAAATTATAGAAATTAATTGTACCGATATAAACGATTTTAGATTTAAGCTAAACCACGATAGTAACTTTAAAAAAAAGGTATTTCGAGGTGTTTCAAATTCAAGCTATAAACTCGAAACAACTTATGAAAGATTATTTCTTAATACTAATACCAAAGAGATAGATCGTTCGAAGCATTCTGAAGCTATAGAATATAAACTTTTTTCGGAAATTTTGAAACATGAAAAAATTCAACCAACGGAATTTCAATTTGCACCTCTAGATAAAATGATGGAAATCCTAACAAAAATGCAACATCACGGTGCTCCAACACGATTAATGGACTGGACACATGATCCAAATATTGCTCTCTATTTTGCTAGCAAATCGGACAATAATGCTCCTGATTTGGCAGTCTATTGTTTAGATATAGATGCATTAAGAAATATAGAAAGTTGTTTAAATATTGTTGAAGAAAATGAAGATTGGAGTGGAATATATGAAAAACTAACTGAATCTCAACGCTTCTTTACAAATAGAGAATTAGAAGCAAATTATTATTTACTAAAACCAGGTATGACAGAACGAATAGACAAACAAAAAGGACTGTTTATTTTCACTGGGAATGGTTATTTTGATTTTACACATAATTTATATAACAGTAGATTCAACCACATAAAAAGAAATGTGATCAAAAAATACATTATACCCAAAACTCAGGAAATCAGGCAAAATATTCGAAGAGAGCTATCTGAGGAATTTAATATAGATGACTTATCTCTATTTCCGGGAACGAATTATCCTACCAAAGAGTTAGAATTAGTAGCACGCCAATTTATAAAAAGAATCTTCCCTCTGTGAAAACAACTTTGCATAACAGAGGTTACTCACTTCGCTTCCGCTACGCCACATTTCTCTTATGTTACTCCCTTGCTTTCGCCATTCCAGTCTCTAACGTACCTTTCAGGGATGCGGATTCACTTGCATAGTTAAAGCTCATTCGTTATATCAAATGCCGGTAAACTTCTAGTCTTACAGTCAAAAAAAATGAATTTTATGAAAAATTGACATAATCCACTTGACAAAATATGTATTTTTATGTAAAATTTGTAAAGATGCGAAAATAGGAAGGTTTTTATATATGAATCACGAAACAATTGCTCAAATTCGATCCAAAATGCATAGTGAATTTGATTTATCATTTTGCAATTTAACAATCGAGTTATTTCAGGAACGACTTTCTAAGACAAAAGAAATTAAGGAAAAAGCTGGCATAAATATTTGTAATTGGTCAGCTCATGATGCTGGGGATTATTTTTATAACCTCGCACTTGAAAAATATCCGGCAATAGGTATTGTTCCGATCCGAAAATCAATTAAGGGTTACAACTACTGCGAAATACAAACAGAAAGCTTTAAACTTTATCCAATCTTAAGAGATAATACCTACGTAATGAAAAATAAAGCAGTTTTGAAAATATATTCAATTTATGATGATTCAGATTCTTTGTTTCCAGGTGGAAGTTCTCCTATATCTAATAATGATAAAATTCCTTTTCTTTTAATTTGCGATAAGGATCAAGTAAGCAAATCAATAAAAAGTATTAAAGTAATTGCGAGATACAATAATAGTTTTGACGAGAAATTGTCTTATCAAATTTTTCCTATACAAAATATCAATTCCGAAAATAGTAACCTACGTTTGGCACCCGAGAATTCACCAGATGTTCTTGATTACCTACAAATAAGGGATAATAAAAAAGTAAAAACAAATGAGGAGAGCTAATTTTTTACCTAGTAAATTAAAAGAAATTCGTGAAATTAGGGGCTATACTCAAATAGCCCTAGCTTTAGAAATTAAAAAATCAAAAAACTCCATTTCTTTATATGAAAAAGGGGAATGCATTCCTGAATCATCAACGATTTATGAACTTTCGTTAGCACTAAAAGTCCCAGTAAATTATTTTTTTACTTCTAGCATAAATAAAATTATACACATCTCTCCAATTTTCTTCCGTCGTTTACTTTCATCGAATAAATCACATCGAATTATGGCAATGCGTAGAACTGCATGGTTAGCTGAAATTTTTGCCATACTAAATGATTATTTGGCATTTCCTAAAAATAAATTATTTGCACTAAAAGAAAACAAAACTATCAATTATTCAGCCGATTTTATAGAAAATATAGCATTAGAAGTGAGAAATCATTTTGGCATAGGAAGTAATCCTATTGGGAATTTAATAAATATACTTGAATTCCATGGAGTTATTTTTGGGAACTTCTCAATCACGAATACTCTTGACGCTTTCTCAGTTTGGCTTAACATAAATTCAGAAGAAAGACCCTTTATTCTACTCGATCAAATAAAAGATTCTCCAGCTAGAATTAGATTCAATTGTGCTCACGAATTAGGTCATTTAATTTTGCATCGAAATTTAAAATCAACTATTCTTGAAGAAAAGGATCAATTAGATATTATTGAAAGACAAGCAGATCATTTCGCAAGTGCCTTTCTTCTTCCTAAATCAACATTCCTTAAAAGCTTAAAGACAAATTTTGGACTAAATGATCTTTTGAGTATGAAAAAGGAATGGGGCGTATCAGTGCAAGCAATGATAATGCGGGCATACCAGCTAAATATTATTAATGAAAATCAAAAAAGCTATTTTTTTAGAAAAATTAATTACTTAGGATATACCAAAAGAGATCCAATTGATGATCTTCTTCCTATGGAAAACCCGATTCTGATTAAAGCAGGAATAAAAAAACTTTTAGAAAAAGACATCTCAATTGTATCAAACATCAGTAAAGAATTACCTATTAATTTAGAAGATATTGCTGATCTAACTGGGATAGAATTAGAAATCCTAAAGCAAAGTAATTTCAAATCTAATATTGAAAATGATAACGTTATTGACCTCTCCTTAATGAAACAGTTACGAAAAGTCTGATTCTTTAATGTCAACGTCCTGTTTAACATCAGCGATTCTTTTAAGCTACAAATCAGTCCCTAAAAATTCATTCAGAGAAACCTCTCCAACCAATATCGTTTAAGCAAATTCGATATTCATATATATAAATTTATAAAATCAAAGCGGGAATAGTAAATATTTATCTACTAAAAGTAATTTTAAGTATTATTAATTAACGTATTAATTTTGCTATTTTCATAATTAATTTTAAAATTTTTATGAATCGACCTTCAGTCTCTAAAATCAAGATACATTTCAAACTACCTACTTACAAAAAAGTAGCTGTAAGCAAATAAATATAAATAATTAAATTTAACTATTCTGTAGTTAATGGGGCGAAGCTATACCCACATATTTTTCTTTATATTTTCCCATTATAATCATTGCGACCGCATTATCTCTCCTTCATAGGCATACTTTTCAGCTCATACTTGAAAAAAATTAATCAAAACAAGATCCAATTCTATTATTGCGATTACTTTCCCAAAAAGTTCTTATTTTAAATTCAAATTGGTTAGGTTTTGGTTGAAATAGAAATTTCCAATGTGTAAAATTCAATTTCATATAAAAACGAGGTGGGAATCTTTCCTGACTATTTAGATACTCAGTAACATATCGTTCAAATGCGCTTATAGTTTGCTAATCTATTAAAAAACATTGCAGTCGAATTTAGTTAATTCGATTAGGATTTTTCGTTATTTTTAATTTCAAACGGAATGTTGAGCTTAACACAAAGTAATAAAATGTGTTCTAGGGAACAATTTGTGTCTTCGTTTGTTATTATTTTGTGAATTTGCGATTTGGATATTCCCGTAATAGATTCGATTTCTCTCAGAGAGCTTCTTTCTTCTTTGATTTTACTCTGAAGTTTTCGAATTAAGCCTAATTTAGTCTTGGTAATATCCATTTGTCTATTTGATTCAAAGTTTGAATCACACTTAACCCAATTTTCTCCAAATTCTTCCCTTAATCCTTAAATTCGATTAGAAATTAAATCCCTGATCTGCCTATTTTTTGGACAATTACTCGGGAATTTTCTGATTAATTAGCTCCCCTCATGAATTTAAAGTTCGCTCCTTAAAACTAGACTTCTAGTTACACCAGAACTTCATTTTTAATAAAGTGCATTTCCACTAAAATCATGGATTTCGGTCCAATTTAAGTTTAAATTTTAAAAATTTTGAAATTGTTGCTAAAGATTCCAATCCCGATTCAGAAAAAAATTTTGAAGGGATATAATAGTTTAGTATTTCAGAAGGAGAATTAAATGAAAACTACAACCCAATTTAATGACGCAATTAAGGAATTCGATAATCTAGTTAGTAATTCAAATTTCAAGAATTATAAGAAAGTATTGAATGTATTTCGATTAGGCTCGGATGCAGATAGTCAAGCTCAACATGAAGTGATGGAAGACTCAATTCGAAAAGCCTTTTTGGAGTTAGAAAAGTCTTTGTTTAGAAATCTTTATGAGGATTACTCAATTAAATTCTCAGAATCGATACCATGTTTACCTCGTCTGGTTTTTCGTATTCAGAATGACTCATTTTTTTTCGGTGATCCATATCTTGTTGTAATTACTTACATTCCAGAGCAGTATCTACTCGCACTTCACTCAATGTTTGAAGTAAAATTTAAAAATTTCTCCAGTCATAATTATGCGAGATTAACAACGAAAGTTTATTTTGATTTTCAGAAGTTTGATAATAAAGTCTGTCAGATGTTCAAGGAATACTCAGATTTTTTTGAAACATTAAATCCAAGAACATTCTTTCGAAAAAGCCTCTCAAAAGTTCAGTTCGTTGATCAAAAAGCTTCTTCTAGTGAAAATTCTTTGAAAATTGCAAAGAAGCTTCATGAGGCGTTAGATCAGTCAATCCAAAGCTCTGAGAAAGGTATAACGATTGAGATAAACCCAGAAATAAGGAAAAAAGTAGAAAAGCTAAGAAGTGAACTTATTAGTGCTGCTTAGTTGATTTATGAAGAACTGTTTAGACTCTTTGCTTTGGCTGATACCAGAGTAGAGAGTTTCCTGGATTGAAATAAGGACGAGTGTAAAAGTTTGAAGTCGTATTAGGAGATGTGTGGCCTAAGATTTTTTGGGCTGCGATTGATCCAAATTGATCAAATATTTTCTGCCCAACAGTGTGACGGATGGAATGAGGATGTATTTTCTTACCTGCAGCAGTCTTTACATCCCAATTTCCAATTATCATCTGTAAACCACGTGTAGAGAGAGGAATTCTCTCTTTTCTATTCTTCATCAAAAGAGTTAAAATAAAGTAATCTGAGCAAATATCACAGCTTTCATGATACTTTCTGACTTCTTCCAGTATTTCTTCTAAAATGACCGCATAGCCCACCGATCCACCTTTCTTTACATATCTGACAATCTTCTCTCCTTCCGGAGATTCGATAATGCTTGAAAACCGTAAGCTAACTAATTCCTTTGCTCTCAAAGCAGTTGAAGAAGCGAGAAGAAAGATAACCCTATCACGATACTCTTTTTCAGTTTTTGGCGAAGAGAAACGCTCTGCTAGAGAGTGCATCGTTTGATCAGTAAGTCCTTTACCAATCATCGTCCCATACGCGTTCTCAATATTCTTAAGTTTGTTGGAAAATCTTTGATTACTTTCTGTTTTTAAAAAGAGTGTTTTTAAATTTTTCATTAACATTGTCGCGAACCCTCCAATGTCCATTTATGTGGACATTGGCAATAATGTCAATGCTTCCCAATTCAAGATGGCCAGATGGTGGTGGAGACTCAATCCGAAAGCCTATCAATGCAAAAAGGTGAACTATAAAGTGAAAATTGCGAATTTGATTTGAATTTAATATATTGAATCATGTGTCCATAATAGTGGACAGTGTTCACTTCCGAATATCTAAACAATTTAGGTTCCAAAATTCACAATATTTCGGAACCTATCCGGCATTTGGTGCCCAATTCTATATTCATTAAAGAGAATATCTTCTAATATGAACTTTTTTGATTTTTTTATAAATTTTTTAAGTTTATTTGATACGATTTCGAAATTCAGGGATATAATAAATACATAGGGAAAGAAAATTTCGATTCGGACTGCCTTATCGGAAATCAATCCTTAAATTTTTTGATTTGAGCCCACTTGGGCGAAGCAATGCCTAAAAGAATTAAAATAAATACAAAGAAATTACAAAACAATCCTTTATAACTTTACCAATACGTTCAAATTTGATTATCTTATGACTCTAAATAATTCCTAAACAATGAAATAAACTCATTCCTCTTAATTTCTACCAACCTAGCCTCTTCGCTCTCTCTTCCACCAATTTCACATAATCTTCAGTCCCTGATTGCCAAAATGGGTATTCTTTAATCGTATCCACGAGCAATGGAACTTTCATCTCAATATTCTTGAGAGTTCTATCTATAACTGCATCTGAAAGACCAATTGTTCTCCCAAAAGCCCTAAAATCTTCTAATTCTATCTTATTTTTCTTACCATTCAAGGTCAGGGCAAGTTCTTCGTTATCTTCCTTAAAAAATAACTTCACAGCCAATAAATCATATGCAGGAGCCAATTTAATTCGACCCTCTAAATCAGTTTGAATCGAAAAGTTCTTTAAGTGCATGTCGGAATTTCCAGTTAGAAAAGAGAAAACGATCATTTCAAAAAAGCGAACTACATCAATACCAGGTGATGTAGTATTTTTTTTGATCCAACGACCAATTGACTCATAAGATCCTTTGTATTTATCTTCTGTCAGTCTTTCTGTTAATTGGCAAAAATCTTCCTGGGCAACTTTCGTGTTCTTTTCCCGATCAAATCTTTTTGTGATATAAGCTAACTCTCCTGATTTCAATCTAATAAGAGATGAAATGGCCACAGAAAAGGAAAATTCCTTAGCTAGTAACATCGTAAGATGTTCGTTTTCAGGTAAATGTGCAAAATCATCTGAAGGAGGTTTGAGAATAAAATCACCCTTAATGCCAACAATAGTGAGTCTTGAGTGATTATTTTGAGAATCGTCGAGATCAAGTGATACTTTTGACTGAACTCCAGCTACACTTATTCTTGACTCAATGTTGATCTTCGCCAAATCAAATATCGATTTCAGATCAATATCAAATTCAGGTATCTGATTTTTCCCGAACAAAAGTTTACTACATTGAGGATGAAAGTCTCTTTCACTTTCCTTTGCACATAGTAAACAAAATTTCATTTGGTTTCTCCAACTACACTGACAGCTCCAATGCAATCTTCACAAACAGTGAGTAGAATTCCAAATCTATCCCTTCTATCAAGTCTCCAAATATTTTGTGTGAGATTCAGTAACCATCCTTCAGGGATGAGACCATCAAAAAAAGGAAATAGAGTCTTTGAAATGTATGCTTCTTTTTGTTTTGGGAAAGTGAAGCTGATTGGGGGATAATTATTATTGTTTAGATAACTTTCATCGTATTGGAAAACATACCCATTCTCACTTTCGAAAATCTCACCAGCAAATATCTCCCGAAAGAAAACCTTTCCTTTACGATTCATCGACATTCCCTTTCGGTATAGGAACTGGGCTTAATTTGGCACCAAATGCTTCTAGAACCTGATTTACTTTGTCCATGCGTAAAGATGCCTTACCTTGCTCTAAATCTCTGATAAAGCGTAAACCAACGCCAGTCATACGCGCTAAGTCCTCTTGGGTTAAGGAATTCTTCTTTCTTTCCCCTTTAACGAAATCAGATAAATCACCTTGAGCCATTTCTATACCTTATCGGGTATAAATCTTAGAAAGTAAAGTCAAAATATACCCGATCGGGACTATCTTGATTCAAAATTGAACAATTATACCCGAAAAGGTATCATTTTTTAGTTAAAATGACTATCTTTGGTGTCTTTAAGCAAGAATTAAGGAGAAAAAGATGAATGAAAATTACCTAATCAGAAAGCTTACCTGAAAAACTTCAATATGGTATTTGATGAATAACTAAAACTCTCCAAAACAAAGACAGTAAGTTCCGTTGATAAATTAGAATCTAAAACAAAACTCCATAGCACCAACATCTCCTTCATCATCTATTACGCATATCAGCCTTACTTCCCTACTCAAAGAAATTCAGTGATTGAGATAGTTCAGGCAAACAGACGAAACTATCTTTACTCTATAAAAACTACTTAAGCCATTAAACTACTATTTCTAAGAAAGTAGATTCCAAGTTGTGAATCGAGAGTAATTCACTAATTCAATGAACTTGTAAAAATTCCACAGACTATACTCTATTGCCTAAGTTCTCGAAGAAAGAACAGCTATCATCCAACTGCAAAAACAAGAAGCCAATTAATCTTGTTGAAAAATCGAGATTTAGACTTCATCAACTTCATGATTTTGTAAAATTAACTCTTCTGAAGATTCTTTACTGTGTGTTCACACTAAAACATACATTCAAGATGATGAATATTCGTAAACGTGAACTTTTTTTAACATTTTTAAAAAATATTAAGTTTATTTGATACGATTTTGAAATTCAGGGATATAATAAATACATAGGGAAAGAAATATTCGATTCGGACTGCCTTATCGGAATTCTTACCCCAGAAAATCAATATTTGAAAGGAAACTGCATATGGGCGAAGCATTACTTAAACTAAAAATTAACACAAAAAGATACTTTTTAAATGAATTCACCAAGGAAGTAGACTCAATTTTAAATAAGACAGAATCGCTAAACTACAAACCTTGCTTCATCACTTTTAACCCTATTTTACCTCCAAACCATTTCTTAGAGGCCAATCCATTAGAACATTTTGTAAGTAACGCGTTCCAAAATGTAGAAAACAAATATCTTAACAAAAACTTACCTTGCTCAGAACGAAACAAACTCTACTTAACCTTTCCCAGAATTTCATTTATTCATGGTAATGACAAATTTAACACAAATAATCACATCCATACCTTGGCAATGCTACCTAGTTGTTTAATTGAAGAATTAGAGAATAAATTCCAATCAATATTACATTCGATTGATTATTTTAAGAATGCCAATCCAAATTTTCATCAAAATAGATATTTTGGCTCTAGTCATGAATTCTTAAGCTATGTTTTAAGAAATAGCTATAATAGTGAAAATACATCTGTTTCAGATATTTATCTCGAATCTAGTTCAAAATTAACATTCGGTCAAGCTAGACAAAATCACCAACATAAATATTCAGAGGAAGATTTTCTCTTTTTTCATAAGGCGATTTACCCTCGTATTTCCTCCAATTTTCCTTCTCTAACACTAACTGATGCTAGACAACAGCTTAAAGACGAATTATCTAAAATCATCGAAAATCCAACCAAAAAAGTCACAGTCTTAAAATCAGCGGTAGGAATCGGAAAATCATATTCATTAAATCAATTACGAATTCTATATCCAAAAAAAAAGATTCTAGTATTAGTGAAAAGACGTGAAAATTTAGGTGATTACAATAATTACACCTCTCTTCCAAATCTACCTTCTGAAGTTGAAGAATTTATAGAAGATAAATCTAAAAACTCTATATTCTCTCGCAAATGGGTAGAACATTTAAAGCCGCAGAATAAAAAAGAATTCTTAATCAAAGATTTATATGAAAGTCATAAAATAGAGACTGAAGAAATTATCAGAAATGAAAATTTCATAGTGACGACACATTCAAAATTCTTCTCCAGCCCACTAAAAACTGAAAATTTTGATATAGTTATTTTTGATGAGTGTATCGTAGACTCTTATCTAAAATCTGAAATTTCTAATTGCCGAATTGATGAATGCCTAAAAATAATAAACACCAATCATTCCCATAAATTACGAGAAGAACTAAGAAAATTAAGGATTGGAAATACGCTCACATTATCTCTTACAGACTTCGAAAAAAATGAAATCAATAATATCTTAAATTTACACTTTTCAAATCCAACAGAATTCTCGAATAATTTCCCAAATATAAAAGCTAAAGAATTAAAATTCTTAAAACACTTATTAGACATAGTTCATATTTATAAGGCAGAAATTGGATATCAATTACTGATAGAAAACAAGTTGCCTAACAATAACAAATATCTCGTTTTATCAGCTACACCAGCAGAAATATTTTATGAAAATAAATTTTGTGAAAACTATGAACTTAAAAGTCTAAAGTCACCAAAATTCATGGCAAAATTAACGACTGACTCAAGTAAAAACATAACAAAAACTGATCTTTCAAATCCAATAATAAAAGAACAAATATTGAAATCAATTGATGAGTATAAACAAAAAGGTTATAAAGTAATCTCTTATTTATGCCTTGATTCAGAATTACATTTTCAGAAGACAACCTCAAATAATGATTATGAAGGTGAAAATCTATTGATACTCGGCACACCACTTAAATCACCTGAATATTTCTCTCTACTAGTTCATGCGCTAGGAATCGGAAGCGTTAAAGATTGTGATTTTGAAAACATTAAGAGAGAACGAATAAAATTCAAGAATGGAACAGTTTACTTTTACAATATCTCGAGTAAAAGTGCTATAAATGAAATATACTATGAATTAGCTAAGAATGATATAATTCAAGCAATTGGAAGACCAAGACCGCATGAGCATAAAACTCATATCATTCTTTGGTCTGCTGTTGAGATCGATTTTGAATAATATTGGAAAACAACAATACCTCTAGAAATCAATTCTAGGGGTATTGTTACAATTTAAATCATTATGAATTAAGCTTAAATTTTTCAGGAGATAATTGCTTAAGAACTTCTTCTCTGAATTCAAAATACTCAGGATACTCACTTTTAGCTAACTCTACTATTTCTGCTTTCTTACGAATCTTTTCTTCATTTGCTTTATGTTTTTGATTATATTCATCCAGAAGAATCTGATATTTTTCTTCTTCTTTTCTCAACTCTGCTTCGTGTTCAGCAATTAAAGATTTATTAATTATTTCAATTTGTGCTTTGGTTTTATATTTTTTTATTCTTTGATAAGCAAAATAACCTGGAATCAAAACCGAAGGTATATGATAAAAATACAAATATTCCAAATAGTATGTGCCCTCGAAAGCATTTCTTGTTGTGTCTGTGATTCTATAACTAAAATCACTTAACCAAATGATAAAAAAGAAAATTGCAATAAAAAATGGGAAGCTATATTTTGATTTATACTTAACTGGTTCTTTTAGAGCCACAAAAGTTTTTTTCGGTGCTTCTAATTTTACAAGTTCAACTGATTCTTGGGAACTAATTCTGAGCTTATTCAAACCAGATTTTAAATACTCTTTTTCGAATTTCTTTACCTCTTCCTGTTTTTCCTTTAGCATTTTCAGTTGCTGTCTTGCTGCACGTTTATCGTCTAGATTGTCTAAATCTTCAATAGCCTTTTCTATATAATGAACAATGGGAATGACATCAAAATTTAAAAATGAATATCTCTCTACCCCACTTTCTAAATCAGATACATTCTCGATAATTGTCTCAGTAGCAAATATGAACTTTCTTAAAAATTTCTGTTCTTGCTTCGCCACTTCCTCTCTAAGCTTTAATTCTAACTGCTGCAATGCAATTTGGTTTGCCTGTTCCTGAGCAAGTTCCATCTGTCTTCTCAGGTGCATAATTTGCTGGTTTTGCTCCAAAGAAGCGTTAAGTAAAGCTTCCGTATTTCTTTTTGTTGAAGCTGTATTTGCTGTGTTATAAATATCTAAAAAAGTATTAAATCCACCATTTGATCCCGACATTCTCTCCTCCTAACTGTTTGAATAAAATATTTTTAAGTTCGAAACCTAATTAAATCTTATCAGGTAATACCATTGGATAAGAGTTAACGGCTTTACAGTCATTCGGCTCGTACGCTAAAACATTCCAACATAATCGGCACTGCCTTTCACACCTATCACCATCTTTCGAATTTATATCCCACATATTGCCACACGCTGATCTACACTGGGCACTGCATCCTGTGATTTTTGAACTGCCTACAAAATCAGCTAGCTCATACATCAATTTATTACAAAACTCTTTACTATTCCTCAAATCTGTTTTTGCTTTTTTGGTTTTTGCTACTATTGGTAATGCTAACTTTCCATTATCAGAAAAGCGAATATATCCAGGACCGTTAAAATCACCTCCAACCGACTTGCCATTAAAACTCGATCTTACTGAGGAAAGTAAGTTAATTTGTATATTAATACAATTTCTACTTTCACAAGAATGATTCGCATTTGTTGGAGAAGAATTATGTAATAAGAAAGATAATCCGAATATTAACAGAACTCTTTGAAAAAAGTTTCTATTAGTAAAGACCAACCTCCTTGATTGTCTCGAATACCCCACTACTCTATCAATATCCAACATTTTTGATACCAGCAAAAACATTGGGTAATCCTATAATAAATCTCAGATTCTTTTCTAAAATATTTTCTGATTTAAAATTGAAATAATACTTTATTTTGAGCATTCAAGATTGAACCTATTTTCTGATATTTCATTTTTTGAATTTACATATAATTGTTTATAAATGGGCATTTTTGATTCAAAGTTTCTCTGAGTGCATTCAATTTCAATTTCATAGTAATCGATTTCTGATTGCCACATAGTATAGCCAGTATTGGGGTTAGTATAACTACAATTTAATGCATATTTATATTCCCATTTTTTTAAATCAATACTTCTGTCATCTCTGCAACCTGGAAAACCTGGGTATCTAATTAATCGTGAAAGATAATTTGTAAGCATTAAATTAGTTTTCTGCTCCCATCTTCGTCTACTCTCTTCTTTTTGTTTTCTTTCGTTCGCGATGCTTGCTGACCAATTTTGGAATTGTTTACTTTCTCCGGAAATATGACCTGAAAAATCAGGAATTTTATCCGATTTTACTACTTCTCCTCCTTTGAAGAGTGAATATTCAATATTGGATACTTTAGCGGAAATGAGAGCATTAATAGGAAACGAGAATTCTGAATCAATTACCTTAATTAATCCATTTACACCTTTTATAGATACTGTATAATTATCATTCTGGAAATATTCTTCTTTGAACTCAAAACTATCTGTTGACTTCATCTCAATTGCTTCGAATTCTTCTGATTCACCTACCTTAAAATATGCTGAAGTAAAATCATAAACAGTAATAGGAATATAAAACCCCAATGTGGCTACCCAAGCAATAACTTGCACAGGCCAATAAGGGCCATTGCTCTCTGAGAGTAGGAAACCTTGCTTATCATAATTAAACTTAGTTATTACTTTTTTTCTTACTTGTAGCTTTTGTAATTTTTGTTTATATAATCTTCCGATGATGTTGGCATTTTCTACGAAAAACCGAATCGCGATTTTATCTCCATTTGGCTCATAATTGAATTCATCAGAAAGAACGGCTTCTTTAATTATAACGTCATCTTTCTTTAAAGAAACGCAGCTGATAGTAAAGGTTAGGAAGATTAAAAAAGTTAATATTCTCACTAGACACTCCTTAAAGTTCTGAAAATCGCTCTTAATCGAATCTTATAAATATTATGAAGATTTTTAAAAACCCACATTATACCGCGTGTTAAACTTGTCAAGAAAGACGCATTATATTGCGTGTGGATTTAAATGATTATCTAGTTAGGATTGGACAAAAGATTAAAAAAATCAGAGCAGAACGCGCCTTAACCCAAGAATGTTTTGATGATTTGGGTGAGAATTCTGTCCCAGTAAGAACTCTACAAGAAATTGAAGCAGGAAAATCGAATTTTACTATTAAGACATTATATAAAATCTCAAAAAAGCTTAAAATTAAACCGAAGGATTTGCTGGATGTTTAATAATTGAACGATCAGTTACATATACCCAAATTTCGAATTCAAAGAATTCAGACTATAGTAATATTTATGACATTTTTATAAGGAAATTACATTTGGCTCTTTTCCATCGAGAATTTCATATGCATGATTAAATTTAGTTAGAACATCAATGCAAATGCGCCAATATCCTTTTTTCCAATCAATCATCCCACCTTCTCTTGCCGAATGTCCAAAAACTTGATTGATTGGGATAGGTTCTTTTTCCATAACTAGCTCGCGAAAATCACACCAAATTGAACTACTCGCTTCAGATTCTCCGCCTCGCATTGGATGAATTGTAATTAAAAAGATGCCAGGCTCGCTAAATCCAAGTTGGTTAATAGTGTCCGCAATATTCTGATGGATATTAGTTATGGATTTGTAAAATTCATTCAATAATCCAGCATGAGTATATAGAACTTCATCAATTTCAACTGCAAATTTCCATTTTAGAAGTGTTAACAGTTCAGAAGCTTCCTTTTGATATGATTCTCGAAATCCTGATACCAAAAAAGCAAAATCCTCATCTGTATACTGTAAATCATGATTCCCTATCAAAAATTCAACATTAGATCTTTTATTTTGTAAGTTAACCAACTCTTCCAAGTTAAAAAGAATTTCCTGATTCGAAAGTCTATGGGAATCTAAATAGTCTCCAAGAAAAATCAATTTGTCGTAATCATCAAAGTTGATCTTTTTCCAAATGTTACGTCCATGAATGTCTCCGACCGCAAGTATTCTCATAAGCTGTATCCTCTCATATCAAGATTACTATTTTCGGTATTATTTTGTGAACAATAATACACAAAGGATATTTAGTAAAAGGAATGATTATAATTAATATTCGAAGATTTCTCCATTCCTATCATAATAGACGATCGCCTTGCAAATTTGTTCGAATACCTCCCTACTCGCATTCTCAAATTGAGTTTTAAATGATTTGTATTTTACGAAATCAATCGGCAATTCTAAATGATCATACTTTTTCTCGGCATAATCCATGAATAAAAAATCAGAACATAATATATCTCAATTATGATGTTTCGTATTTATACGAATTAGATTCAAATAAAGAGTCTGATACCTCAATTCTAATAAAATTGAAATGTTTATGCAGATATAGAAGAATTCAACTATTTCGATCTTTTCCTTAAACTTCTTTTAATCTAATTAACTTACATTTTCAACTTTAAAGCATACCACTAGAACCAAATTTTATTCATACCTCAAGAGTAGCAAACAGGTTGGACAAAGAATTTTCTTTATTACTGTCAATCTAATTTGCATTACATGAAAATAAAATATATTTGAAATATTAGACCTCTCCTACTCATTATCGGAATACTAGATTCCGTTTTACTTGACTGAAATCTTTAATACCAATTAAAAAACGAATTCTTGGAGGGGCCCATGCCCATCATCAAAAAGGAAGGAAACTACTATTAAAAATGAATTTGCGTACCGACTGGCAAAGCCATATTTGACTCAAATCAACAATTAATTGAGAAATATTGGATAAGCATAATAACAAACTTATTAGAAACTTAGTAACGCTTCTATTAATTCAAACAAAACGCAATAGGTATACTTAAAGATTAGAGAAAAGTAGGTTGAAATTAAAACTGCAATTTATATCTTCAAAGATAGAATAAACAACAGTTTACACTTTTTAAAATTTCTTATTACACATTAGCCTCATATGATAAGAGGCAATCAATCATTATGAAAAAATCATGACAGAAATTTTTCGCTGACCAAAGTTAATTGTTCGGCTAAACAAAAAACATACAAAATTTAGAATTCAACTTCGCTAGCTTAGTTCAGTTTTCGCAAAAAAAAATCTACAGTTTATTTTTTTGAACATTGTTAACTTTGGTAAAAATTAACATAGAAAGCTGAAATAATATTATTGCAAAAACTCCAGAAATGAGAGTATACAAAATCAAATAAATTGCTGAACCAGAAAAAATAATCATTTCCTGTTCTTCCATTTTCAGGATATATATAGGCAAAAAAGCTATTTTTTCTTTTAAGATTGAATTTTTAATACTACAATTTGATTCCAGTCGGATATCATAAAAATCGCTTAAATTAAACAAGATTTGTGATTCTTTAATACAGTTATCTGAATCTTGAGATTTTAGACTATTTGTAAAAATTGTTATTTTTTTTTGATTAAGTTTCTGTAAACATACTTCTATTCTTTCATTGATGTTTTCATGATTTGGCCAGACTGTTTTGACTTTTTCAAAATTATAAAGTGCAGCCTGATAATTTTTCTTGCGATACAATGCTTCTCCTTTTAAATATATAATTTTTGCATCTAAATAAATAAGATCTGGATCATTCAGTTTTCTTTCAGAATAACTATCTAATATAATATTGGCTTCATCAAGTTTACCCTTTGCAATCAAACCTTCAATGATTGTAAGGTCATTTTTATCTTCACTAAAAAGATTTTGAACGAAAAGTAATGTTAATATTAAAAATAATATTCGCATGCTCAATTAATTTCTGCTCAATATTACCGCTTTATGTCCGTATCTAGGAGTTGGCATTTTATCAGTAAGCTCAATCCAACTATTTCCAAGAGGGTTCGCAAGATCCATATAGTATACTGAAGTATTCAGTAATCCACGATTAACTAGACCACCAAACAGGTAAGCATTCCGTTTTAAATAAGATATCTCTCCCGCTGCCATATATAAATTAACTGGTAGAGGCAATCCTACGGACATGGTATTTGGGTTTATACTTGAATCATTCGGTAAGTAATACTCATAAGTATTGCTCGAATTAATCGCTGTGACCGGCTGAGTTGTATCCTGAAGAGAGCTACCGCCAATATATAAAATGGCTTTGGAATCAGACGGGAAAGGATCACTCGTCTTCGGCGTATAGCAAATTGATGCTGCACCGTGCCTCCCAGAATTAAACGAACTTTCGGTTATACCTGAGGTAGAATTCGAAGAAATTACATAAGCATCATGGGAGGATTGAGCTAAACCTGATGAAGCTGACCTACCTAATCCAAAATATAAAACTCCATTAAATGCACAACCAACAGTGTCCACTTTCTGAGAAATGGCAGATGAGGATATCAAAGTATTCCAAATACCGAGTCCGCTTCCTTGGGGTATAAATCGATAGATAGTATTTGATAATGTGCTCGTCAGCATATTAGAAGTTGTCGCACCTCCTAATAAGTAAATACCCTCGCCTGATATTCCATAAGAAAACCCCTGAAGGGAGGTCGGCATATTACTCAAAGTGCTCCAACTATTCGTATTAATATCGAATACTTCCACTAAACTTGTTGCTGCAAGTTGATTGACCGTGTTCTCAATTAATCCGCCGATTACATAAATTTTCGAATTAAATGCAACTATGCCCGCGTGGATTCTAGGATTAGGCATTGTTGTTACTTTTAAATACCACTTATTTTCAATCGGATCATAAATATCAACATCAGAGATTAATTTATCCTGAGAATTCATTCCTCCGAAAATCCATATTCCTCTTTGATATATTTCCGATAACGAAGGTTCTTGATTTAAAGTTCGGAAGCTAGAAAGAAAGTTCAAGATATTCAAATTTTCGTAATCGTTTCCGCAAAATACCGCAAAAGAATAGGTATTACTCGGTTTTAATGATGTTAATGAATAAGAATGTAATTTAGATTTAATAGGAGTGTAAAAGCTTATCAATTTTCCTTCAATATTTGAGTATAGACTACCTTCGGTCTCACTCGAACATTCCCAATAAACAGTTCCAGATTGAGAAGTAATGTTAGTTACGATTACGCTGTTTACCTTTAAACTATATTGATTAAATGACGTCGTTAATGGATTATTAGTACACGAAAAAAAGAGAAATATTATTGTTAAAAAAAATCTGAGAAAACTGAAATTCATAATCTAGTCCCCATAGCAAAAATAAGACCATATGAAAATGAGTTTCCTTGCTCGAAAAAGTAACTTGATGTTAAGCCTATTCTGAAATCGACATTTTCATATTTCAATCCATTCCAGCCAACTTCTAGATAACCAAGTGGAGTAAATCCAATGTTGCTTTCTCGGTCACTATTATTTTTAGAAAAGATCAATGACCCGCCACCACCGAAATTCAAATAGAAATTCAGTAATTCACTTCTTTTGAAAGAGTATTTCAGATAAAATAAATTGTTCAAAAATTGCAGATCAGGGTTTTTGACGAGATTATAATCAACCTTTGCACCGAATCTAAATTTATCCGATAAAATAAACAATTTAGGTTCATAAAATAAAAAAAAACCTGTGTATATACTATTATCTTTTGCGGAGAAATTTAAAGCGCCTATCGAGACGCCTAATCCTATAACCGATTGGTTATTGTGTATGTTCTTTAAGTCATATTTATTTGATAAAGGATTGCTCTGATTCAAAAGTTTGGATCTGTCAACTGTCAATAATCCTATTTCTGTTTTTAGCACAATTTCCTTTTCTGTTTGTTTTACAATCACACCTTTCAATTGACTTCCATCAAACAGCTCAAACGTATCATATCTAAAATACAGTTCTTCTCCTTTCTTTGAATTATCAATTTTTAATATTTCTGATTTCGGAATTTCATAAAGTTCCCCTTTCCAACGCATTGTAATTTTATCATCTTTGCTTTCAGTGATCTCAGCAATGTAAGTATCACCATTCCTTAAAACAATTTCTGCTGAAGAAATTTCGAAAGTGATAAAGAAAATAAAAAGTAATGGTATTAGAAAACTATAGAGAACTTTCTTAATTTTTCCTGGATTCTGTTTTACAAAAAGTTTCTCTTCTTGCCTGTGATGAACTACTTGAATATAGTATCGAAATTTTGAATAACTAAGGAGCTGCATTTCTGTGTATATTTATCGCCTAATTTTGTACAAGAGTAGACATCTCCGTAAACCAATTTTTGCGCCTTGCCATGAAACCCTAATTCATCGCAAGATCTGTTAGATGGAGAGTATTTATTAATGGAATCTGATTTCTTTTCAAGAGAGCTACACCATTCTGAAAACCTCAAGTTAGCCGAAAAAGTGCACCGAAAGGTTGTGTTTGATGATTCAACTTTCGAAATACATACATAGTTAGCAGATGTTTCTCCGAATACTCCGGTCACTAAAAAAAGAAAACCAAAAAATATTATCATACGTTGCATAATTAAAATTCTCCTCGGATGCCCATGTAATAATTGAATAAATTATCATCCGTGCCTTCTCGATTTCGTGGAAGGGTAAAAATAGAATTTGTTTCAGGTAAATAGTATAAGCCTCTATCTGCAAATTGAGACCGAACTCTTGTTCTTATATAATTGTAACCTAATACTATGGAAAAATTTTCACTAAATCTGTATGCAAAGTTAGTATCAAAATCATAACCATAAAAATAGGTATATTCATTCGGGCCTGTAGGAATCCCTATATTCAGATCTCTTAGGAATGGACTATTATTTTCCGCTCGTCTTCCTGTAGTGTAGAAAGGTTCTATTGAAGAAGTCCAAAAGAAATTCTCAAATACTTGAAGTTGGTAACGAACTAAAAATTGCAAACCGTAAGTGTCGGTTTTTATCTGATCTCTATAAGTATATAGACGTCGGTATATCTCCTTGTAAATGTTTCTTACCCCAATCCCTAACCATACTTTCTGATTATCACCAATTTCAAAATCTTTCGTGATATTTAATTTATTTTCTCTTCGAATGACATTCGGAAAAGCAACATTATTAAACGTAATTGAGTTTCTTTCCGGATTAATAAAAATATTTCCAGTTGTTAACTCTGATTGCTCTAACTTAAAAAAGGAATATTCCATACCTAAATTAAATTTTTCTATATGATATCGAAAAGAAAACTGAGGTGTTCGATTATTATATTTGGTCGGTTTTTGATCAGAATATTCTCCCAAATTATATCCACTTAAACCTCGGATGTTATAGTACTCACTCGGTATATAAGTGTACTCCGAAAATCGAATTAGAAAATTATTCTTTTTTGAATTCCCATTTGTATTTTTTTCTTCCGCCCCCAGCATAGAAGAACAAAAAATACAAATAACTAAAAACTGAAATAAAACTTTCATATTAACCACATATACCTAAAAGATAACAAGCTGCTAGTTGTGCCGCAAGATCGGTTGTGTCTACGACCACTAGTTCTGGGTATACTTGACCGACTGAATCAACTACCACAACGCCAAAATAATATATTCCAAAAAAATTGTTTGTAGCTGGTCCCGATAACACACCTTGTTCGGACAAGCTTGCATTCGGCGGCAACGCACCGTAATAAGAAGCAGGAAGATCGAGAGAAATTCCTGGTGGTAACGAAACCGCTGAATACCATTTGTATGGTCCGACCCCTCCGGTGGCCGTAAATTGAATCGCATATGATTCTTGCCAAGATAATTTGCAAGGAACTTTACAAGTACCGAATGATGGAGTTTTAGAAGTACCACTTGGGATGATATTAAACGATATGACAGGGTTACTTGGCTGATCGCTCAGGTCTTTATAATTGATCGTTAAAGATTTTTGCCTTCCCAGTGGCCAACTTCCATTTGGTTTAACAAATAATGTATCGTTGAAATCGATAGATCGACGAAATTTGAAATTTGGATCAACATTAGACCCCATGTCACCACCAAAGCTCACAGAGTCGGCTTTTATTGACCGATCAAAGTAAACGTTTATTGACTCGTTTTCATAAACGATTGTGTTCATATTTGGAGAAACACTTGAAATACCAGCCGGAGGAGAGGAATTGAATGCATCGTATCCTAAGCTAGCAGTGTCGAATTGAATCATTTTTCTTTCAGGGTTGCTACATCCAACTTCGTGTACTTTAGGATCAGAACCTGAGTATGTATAATATTGGACACCACATTTCGTTGCTGCTCCGTGATACGGATCTAACGTTTCCCAAAGCGTGACTTCGTAATTTCCATTATTTGATGGTCCTTTTATGCTTCTACCGGGCGTGCAGGACAGCTTTTCATTTCGGAAAAAATTGTTATAACAATATGGTTGATAATCGCATTTGCAAGGAATATCAGATCTTGGTGGGGCAGGGCATAAAAGATTATAAGTACCTGATTGACACTCTTTATGCATATCGGCGAGTATCGAAAAAAATGTTGAGATAATATCTTCTTTTTTGGCACGGCAATTTGGAGATGCAGCACTATTTACCAATGTAAAGAAAATCAAAGTTAGTAAAAATTTTTTTCGTATCAATAGAATGTTTTTCATAAAAGTTTTGCCTTTTCTGCGATAATTACTTGTTCGATGCTTGGTATTTTGAAGATATTCTGTTTTGGATCTAAGTCTTCGATTTTTAGTGAGTCTACTTTTTCGAAAACTTTTTGCAAAGGATCAGGTATATATCTAAGTAAGTCTGCTCGGGATTCATAATCAATTTCACTAAAACAGTCCAAAGAGTATGAACTAAATACATATAGTAAGCGACTATTTGGATACATTCGGAGACCATTTACATTTTTTATACGCATGAAAGGAATAAGTTTTGGTAAAAAAGACCAAAATCCGTTTGTCGGCTTTAAGAATGGATCTAAACTTATGATTTTATGAAAGTCTGGCGAATAAGCAAAAAATCTTCCTTCAAAATTACGTACTATTTCAGAAATTCTAAATTTTTCAGTTAGAGACGCCTCATCCCCATTAAAAGAGATACGTAAATTATGATTTGATGCCTTTTCCTCAAATCTAGATTCAGTAATTGATCCAGTATCCAAAAATGCGGTTACAGAATAGCCATTGTCATAGATGACTAAGACAACGTTCTCATTTGCACTAATATTTATTATGTTATTCAATTGGTAACGGAAGTTTAAAATTTCATGAGTATTATCCGTTAAATTTACTTGGTGAATCCTATTTGTAGAATCGAGAGCTAATATAGCATTTTGACCATACGCGATTATTTTCTTAGGCGAAAGATTTAAAACTGCATTGCACGTAGAAATTTTAACGATCTGATTACCATTAAATTTCCAACAAGGAAGAATAGAATCGATTCCTGATAAAATACTAATAACGCCATTCGGAAGCGCAACTATTTGTTTTGCATTCTTTAGATCAGTGTCACTAAAGTATGCCATCCCTTTCAGTCCTCTACTGTAAATTATATTTCCCATTTTAGAGTCTAGTATAAGCTGATTGAAATCCCAATCCTCTTGCCCCGACTGTGCTAGGTTATCATTAAATTTTACGATTGAAACATCCGTAATTTGTCTTAGCTCAGGGAAGTTCGGATCATTGTGATAAAATATTCCGAACAACTCAAGTATATTAGGATTAAGTTCATGTGTCTCATATAAATTCAGTGCTGCAGAATGACTTACAGGTACTCCATTATTGGTCGGAGTAGCACCAGGAGGCTGATTCCCGTAAGGTGGAGGTGTACTCGACGTATTAGGCTTAGCCTCATTGAATAAACCAATTAAAGACAAAAAGTTAACGGACGTACCCGACCCTTTTTCAGAACAATTTATCAGAAAAAAGTTTAAAAAGATTAAGGCTACTCCAACATAATGCCTAGATTTTTGCAAATTCATACCCCATCCCCACATAACACAATGATTGATGTGACCATTGTATTTCTGTTAGATCATAGCATAGAGCTAGCACCGCAAGTACTTTT
Organism: Leptospira terpstrae serovar Hualin str. LT 11-33 = ATCC 700639; assembly: GCF_000332495.1. NCBI lineage: Bacteria > Pseudomonadati > Spirochaetota > Leptospiria > Leptospirales > Leptospiraceae > Leptospira > Leptospira terpstrae. The sequence goes on from NZ_AOGW02000012.1 coordinate 35,968, forward strand.
TAATAAAGAATTAGCAAATTCATTTTTTGTTTTGGATTATAAAACTAGAGAGAGCAAAAATACATCAGGAAATCTATTTTCTAATTTCAAGCATGGCAACTATTGATCATTATAAATTACATATATTTAACATAAATTCGTTCAAATGTAATGACTAAGTCTACTAGCAGTCCCATTGCCTATTCGGTAGGATAAGCACTCCGTATGAGAGGCTTCAATGATTTGCGACTTACCAAATCTTATCTTGAAAGAATTTGCAGATTATGGACCATTCTCGGCAAGTCTGACATCACCACATCACTATTCCCTTACTTTCAACAAATAACTTAAATCATCGAACTTTCGATACATAATATATATCTCAGGCAAAACTGATCACTCCATTAAATATATCGTCAGCGGCCAGGTGTGATTTCCTTAATCTAGTAAAAAAAAATTGCTCTGGGACATTCCAAAAGTTTTTCAATTCTAGTTATATGAAACCTTCCGCTCCCTCTAATGACTTTTGGAAAATCAGTTTTATTTCTGAGAACCACACCTTTTTCAAAATAACTATCTTATCGTCATTGCAAGCAAAACTCAAAAGGAATTAAAGTTTAAATGCCCTGCTTTATTGCCAAAGAATGACTAAATTCCTGCGAACGTATTCAAGTTGAAGTTTGCAATTAATAATATTACTACATACCATTTATTATAAATCTCATCTCGCCGTTAAATTATTGCAATTTGTCCGAAATATATTCAGAAATTAGTTAGACAGTTCCGTTCACAGAGACTGAAAAGAAACCACCTTAAATTCAATGCGACATAATATTTACGAGCATTGCGCCAAAGGCTACAAAAATTCTTAGTAGCCCTGATGTTTCCCAACATAGAAGCTTGTAGCTGCTTCTGTGCTGGGGCTCAAAAGGATTAGCATAGCGTGTTAACTTTTTTAAGCTAAAAATAAAAGCAAGGATAGTGACGAAAGTGCCGTATATAACCCATTAGAAATCTCAGCATCCATGAATCATGGATTTTTTTGACTAGCCACTTTTTCCGGCCCCTCCCCCCTTGGGATAACTAGCGTTAGTAGATCTTGTCGGGTTTTCTATTCGCTTCTTACCCACCACAAAAACAGCATATCATGATGGCGGGGTAATACACTTTACGAAAAGATAGTATCCATGGGACATAAGTAAAGTCGTGTATTAATTCCTAAAATAAATCGACAATGTATATATCCCCTTTCAAAACTTCCATTTTAATTTTTACTATACCCATTGTTAAGGAATCTACGTTTATGGAGATTGTTTTCTTTTCCAAAAGGATAAGATTTAATTTCTCAATTTTGCCTCTCAAGGCGTTCCGGAAAATTTTATCGCTTAGATTTAAATCATTATAGACAGGTCGATGCCTTGGATCAATGTAAATCATTAGCTAAATCGAGATAGGTTCGTATTTTGAATAATCTCGATTAACTTCTATTGGCTTAGCTGAATATTCCTTAATCAAAAAATTTAACTCTTCTTTGGAAAGATAAGCTAACAAAAAGTTTGATTCTTTTTTCGAAAATTTTCTTTCTATTAAAATAAATTGAAGATAGGATTCAAAAAAATACGCCATGTCTCGAGGAATATTTTTGTCTGAGTAAGGCTCTATTATTTCTTCATTCTTAAACAGTCCAATTTTCCAGTGTACTTTGCTTTTTGAAACATAAGATAATTCCATATCTAACCGCTTTGATATATCAAATCTTTTTGTAATTGCAGATATTGAATTTATCAAAACGTTAAATTCTAATGGACGTTGGTTAATATTGAGCGGAGAATTAAAATATTCTTCTAGGATGGACTCTTCGCTTTGGTCAAACTCGCGTGCATTTTGAACAAGTGTTAACTTTGCAACAGCCAGTAATGCACAATAGTGTACGCTGATGTGTGAAAGACTTTTAATAAGTGAAATCGCCTTGTCGTAATTTCCTAAATTATATTCTAGCAAAGCTAACGCATGGTGATCGTTCACTTCAGCACGGTTAGTCCCGACTAACTTTTCGATTCTTTTTTTTAACCTATAAATCTCAAAGTTGTCTTTTTGAGGAGATAAGGAAAAGTAAAATTCCCTTATAACTTCTTCAGAAATTCTTAATGGCTGTGGGTTTGTCATAAAAAAAATTTCTTAAGCATTGATCAGTTCTTTTGATCTTTCATCCGCATACTCAAGACCAGCTTCAACGATCTCAACTATGTTTGACTTACAATTAGCAATTCGCAGTTTTTTTGGAATATTATTTGATCCGAACTTCAAGAAAATATCCAGAAATAGTGCATTTGTAAACGAACTGTTAACGTTTGTTATTCCAGAAAAATCTAAGATTATCTTTTCATCTGTCAGAATCGACTGGGGTACGATGATTTCATTTACTAATTTCACAGCACGTGCAGAATCCAAACCTGATCTGCCGATATATTCAAACATATTAATCGTCATTACCCATTACCCCCTTAAATTTTCCTGTTCTAGTAATTAGACCCAAATCCCTCTTCGTTTCCATCAAGGCTTCCTGAAAATCAAGAAGGCCAGATTTCTTAAAAGTAATATTTATCGCTACACCCTTAAAATAAGAATCGGCAGCTAATTCCTTTAACTGAGCATTTTCTATTATAGCATTACCTGAGACAAGACAAAACTGTCCCGATAATTTTTCAGATAAATTTTTTAAAATGGACAACCCAACCCCAGCGTTCACTGGAGTCATGTAAGGAGACGTAATATGATTTTTTGAAGAAACCTTTGGCTCTAGCGCTTTCTTTACAGCATCTGCATCATTCCAATTTTCCCGAAAATGTGGGGATGCATTATTTTTGAAACTGTTTAGCACTCCTATACCATAGTCTGCTATACCGATCCTAACCAATTCAGTCTGTTTATAAAATTGAGCAGAAATAAATCCTCGTCCTTCGGAATGCTGCACTACATTATTTATCAATTCAGATATTGCATATACCAACAAATCATAGATTTCTGAATTTTCTAAAGGATGATCTATTTTCCATTTTTCTTCTTCTGGAATACAGCAACGAGCTACTCCATCCGAAATAACATCGACAGAACCTTTATTTAACCCAAATTCTTGAATGACAGTAAAATTACCAAACGATTCGTGTCTTATGAATCGTTCAGGCATCGAAACATCACAGATACTGAAAAAATTCATCCTCTGAAAATAGCTACAAGCCGCAAATCGTTCGTGGTTAATAAAGAAAACTGGTATATCGTCAAACAAATATGATTTAACTTTACAGATTAAAGTTACTAGTGCCACAGGTGAATATTTGACAACTTTCTCAAAATCGAAAATGACAGGCTCATTATTTGGCCTTTTCATTTTTCCCAAGAATTCACCTAAATCATCATATACACGAGGTGGAAGTTTAATTACCATTTTCTAATCCCAAAGAATCTAACAGCCGGTAGAATATGCAATTTAAGAATTTGCTCTCTAAAACTCCAGCCATTTCAAGGGACATAATAAAGTTTTGTTTGTCTTTTAACTTATAGAGCTTTTCCATTTACAATCAAGTAAGTTCTTCTGAGGTTTCTTAATTTGTTCTTAATATGGTCCCGGAAATCGTGCCTTTTTCCAACGACAGAGATTTAAAAACACTGCCAATATTCAATTTCAGTATTGGAATATCTGAAATCTGAACTTCTCTTTATTTTGAAAAAACTCAGGATAATCAATTATCCAGAAATTCTTGTAATTTAAAACAATAACACATTTTTAGATACAGAATTTCCTTGTAATTGAAAGGGGTGAATCATTCCATTCGTTGTAGATGAAAATTATTACTGTAGCTTCCTTGAAAGGTGGAATTGGGAAAACCACCACTTCCCTATATTTAAGTCAAGCCCTGAGAAGTTTAGGAAAAAAAGTCCTTTTGATAGACTTAGATCAAAACAATAATCTTTCAAATTTCATGATTAAGCAATTCCCAAAAGGAAATGATATTAACGAAAAAAACATTCTGAACATGCTGAAAGGCTACGCGGAAATTTCTGAATTTATATGGAATTCTGCAGATGGAATTGATTTAATTCCCGCCAAGAAAGATATCAAAAATATAGACATCGAATTTGCGACAGACCCTATACTTGGTTTAAGATTTAGAAATGATTTAAAATCACTTAAATATGATTTTATTATTATTGATGCACATCCTGCTACAAACACAGGTTTAAGATGTGCAATTCTAGCTTCCGATGAAATTATTTGTCCAGTTGAACCTAGTGTTTGGAGTTCGCAAGGTATCGATGATATTGAAACCGAAAGACTTCAAGCTTCAAAAGCGATGAAAAACGAAATTAAATTACGAGTGCTTATCTCAAAATGTACTCTAAAAAAAGCTGATGAATTGAGGCCGATTTTAAAAAAGAAAGGATATCAGGTTTTCTATTCTGCGATTGTAAACTCTGAATCTATTAAGATTTCGAATGATATCAGTGAATTTTTAAACGAAAAAACCGGAAAAGCATTCCCTATGTTTTTATCTTTAGCAAAGGAAATCCTAAAGTGAGCAAGAAGGAAAAACGTCTAAGTGCCTTTGATGAAAATCGGCCTGGAGGAGATGACAGGAATCTCGTTGAATTAGACAAAGATTCAAATCTAGTAAAACTTAGGAACCTTCATCGAAGTACAATTGGTGCTGCGATGAATACTATTCGTAACGCAATTCTTACAGGAGAGGAATTGGTAAGAATTAAATCAAATCTTAGTCATGGTAAATTTATTCCATATATCGAATCAAATAAAGATTTCATTGGTTTTGATAAAAGGATGGCAAGTAACTACATAAGGTTTTATGAGAATAGAGAATCGATAAAAGAAGCAAAATCAATCCGGGAAGCACTAAGAATGATTTCGGATCTGAATAAAAGTGAAAAAGAAATAAACCCTGTCGAAACCAAAGGTGAAGAGCCAAAGATAATTTATACTAGATTCAAATCAGGAAAACCATTAAACCCAAAAGAGAAAAAAATTCTGAAAGAGTTTTTGGTAGGTGAAAAAGAAAGAATTCTAATCGCCGCAAAAACCAAAATATCCGAAATTGAAAAGGACCTAAACTCGATTTGAAAAAGGAAACGCGTTTCCTTTTTGGAATTCTTAAACGTAGGAATCAACTTTGGTAAAAATCATCGATCTAGGAACTCAAATTGATTCCGAGCCAAAGTTCAGTTGGTATCTAGGAGAGTTCCATTGTTTTCTAGTCGCAAATAATAATGTGATTTGGACATCATGGAATGATTTTGAATTCGATTTCCTGGAAGATACCAACAAAGATCCTAATTCCCAGTATCTACAATTGGAAGAGCTCAGTGATATCTTTGAACAATCAAATTGGGGGAAATAATTTCCTTTTTATAAAAAAATTCTTGTACCGAATTCGAATTCGTGCTACTTAGTACATGTTCAGTAAAGCTACCGAACCCGATGCCGGGAACTGAGAAGCCCGGCGTCACAATCCTCCCCCCAATTTTATTTATGTCTCATTAAGTTCTTGACGAAATATGTCTCATTACTTAAACGTGTACCCGTCTGGATGCCCTAGACTCGTGTCTCAGCACGATTTAGCTTTACTGGATCAATCAAAATGATCCGCCAAAAATAAACAAAAGTTACGTGGCCGTAGGCATACCCACTTAAGAGGATCATTATGAGGACAGGATTATGGATACCTGTGGAAGTCGAAGCATTACCTTTGAACTCTACTGAAAAATATGTTCTTTCAGAAGTCGTTGCACTCGATAGAGTAGGCGAATGTTTCGCGTCAAACGCACATTTCGCAGAACTCCTAGGAGTAAGATCTGATTCAATTTCCAGAATAATATCCAAGCTGAAAAAGCTAGGATATCTAAAACAGGGACGATTTGATGGCAGACGACGGACGCTAATACCAACACTCACAAGTCAATCAGACCTTAAACCGAATCCCAAAAAGGCAGAAAAACCAGACCTGCTAATGCAGGATACGCAAAGGACAACCGGAATAAATGCCGAAGCTGCTTTTGCAATTTTGCATTCCCCTTCTTATATAGTACAAAAACAAAACAATGTACAAAAGACTTGGAATGAATTTTTAGAATGGAGTAAAGGAAAGGTAACATCTTCAACTTGGTCGATAATTAATAATTGCAAAGACCCAAAAATGTTAAAAGGGACAAGTTCGATAATTTGGAACCAATTCCAAGGAATGCCTAAAGTATGATTAAAGATAATGATGGGAATAAAATTTGGATATTGTTTTCATCTATTTCCGGAGTATTAATTCTTTGGTTTGGAAGTTATTGGGTTATTGAATTAAAATTTAGTAACTATGAGCAGAAAGGACAAATTGGAGACATGTTCGGTGCAATAAATTCTTTGTTCTCAGGATTAGCATTTGCAGGATTAATCTATGCTATATATCTCCAAAACAAAGAGATTAAACTCCAGAAAGAAGAATTAAATAAAACAAGAGAAATCGCAGAAGCTCAGGAAAAAGCATTGAGATCACAGGCGGAATCACAAAATCTTTCAGTATTTCAATCCTCGTTTACTCAAATGTTGGAAATACATTTCCGATTAATGGATTCTTACTCTGACGATCAAGAAACAGGAAGCCAGCGTTTTAACCAAAGACTCATTATGGCATGTAATGAAGATCCAAAATATTTTGAAGAATATGTTCTGAAAAAAATGGATGCAAGAATGATAAGGCATTTATTTCATATATCGAATATTATCGAATTGATTTTACTTGAATTTCCAGAAGATCCAAAAAAACAAAGAATCTACATTTCTAGGTTAGTTGGTTGTCTTGCTTATTATTTACTTTTTTTCATTTTAAAAGCAAAAGACTTGGGTTATTATAAAGATATAAAATCAAACTTAGAACATATAATCCCAAGTATGGGTGATTTAGAAGATTTTGGCCGAATATATTAATTTTATAAGAATAAAAAATAAATGATCGAACTATTTCCACAATCAGACAAAGACCAATTCATTTCTACAACGGAAGCCGAAATTTATTTTGAAAAGCCATCTAAAATACCCATATGCCGAAATTGCAAAACCGAAGTTGCATACCATGAATGGGAAAAAGATAGAGTGGAATTCGCTTGCCATGGAAATATTCTGAGATTTCATTTTGTGGAAGGATTGATTGCAAGAGTAGAGGAACTCAAGGAGTAGGGGACATGTGCGGTCAAATGGGTTATATATATATCGAAGGGGAGGATGGATTACGAAAAACTACCAGCGAAGGACCAGCATATCGAGAGTTATTATTAAAACCTATTGGGAAAGCAAACAGCATTTTTTTCAGTTATGATGTTACACAAGCTAAATCGGGATATAAACCAAATTGGTCCAAGCAACTGATTTTCTGTACTCGAATAGAAACTGTATTTGAAAAACCTTTTTGGTGAAAAATGATTCAAATGAGCAGGTGTTAATTCCGGTAAAATATTTCATCGAATTTCATTACGATCAATATGGGAAAAACCCATGGAAAATACATTGGAAGAATTCACCGATTTTTTTCCTCGGTGGAATATATAGTAAAGATAGTGAAAACGATTGGTTCTCAGTGGTAACACAAAAAGCCAATTCTAAGATGATGGAAATCCATAATGGTGGAAATAATCCAGGTAGGCAACCAATCATATTGAGGCCAGAGAATGTCGAAGCGTGGTTGGATCCGAGAATTGAATCAATTAGTGATGTTACAAAGTTAGCGTCATTTTACGAAAACGAAGATATCATAGTTGGCCCAGAGAATTCTTCTCAACCTTCATTGTTTTGATATAGCAATGGCGAACGCCATTCAGTCCGAACCAGGAAATAATTTATTATTGAAATGAATCTTTAACAATTGTGATGTGACAGGAGTAGGTTAATCCATTGGCTACGGATCGGATTAAGAGAAGCGAAAATGGTAATTAGAATATTAATACTAATCTTGGTATCTTTGCCAGTGGTAGCAGAGCCGATTGTCGTTGGAATTGAAAGAAAAAATTCAACCTGTATAGGCGGTTATGTAAAGTTGGTCGTATTGTCAGTCAAAGGTCAAAATAGCAAAGCCCTTTCTGGGTGCTCTGCTTTGCACCCAGTGGAAGGCAATTTCTGGTTGAAAGCTGCAGATTGGAATGGAGATGGAGTCATTGACCTTATTGGGATTAAGAAGAATCAAACTGGTACGAAGAGTACGGAGCTGCATGTATATGATGGAAGAAATCTGCAGACACCAATTTTGCAAACAGGAACAGAACTTCATGAAACTGATGCGAATTATGATTTTGACATGGCAGACTGGAATCATGATGGAACATTAGACTTAGTCGCTTTTTCCAAAAACGGAGAAAGCCAATCGACAGAAGTACATATATTCAATGGTCGGAATGGTAAACGTCTTTACTCACATGCAACGGCTTTACATCCTACAGGCTTAGATTTTCGTTTATTTCTGAAAGACTGGAATCATGATGGAACACCAGATCTTATCGCATTAAATACATTAAGTGGGCATTCGAAATCTACTGAAATTCATGTTTATAGTGGCATTGGTGATTTTAAAAATCGCTTAATGGGGAACAAGACTGTTCTTCACCCTGCAGGCCAGGAATTTGCGTTTTCAATAACAGATTGGAATGCTGACGATCGAACTGACATTATTGCTATAAAAAAATGGGGAACTGGAACTTCATTTGTCGAAATACATGTTATCAATGGCCGCAATGTCGAAAATAATTTTCTAGTTCAAACTAAAACAGAATTGAGCGCAATTCCATCTAACAGAGTAGAAGATTTTACTTTTTCAGTAGTAGATTCTAGTGAGTGCCGAAATTGTAAGGAAAAAAGTCGATTAGTGGATCATGTTTTGAATGATCAAAAAGTAAAAGATCTAAAAATATCTGATCAAATAAAAATGCAAATGGTTTTAGAAATATATGCTGAACCAAATGGAACAGTAGAAGATGTAAAGAATAACGTCTGTAAAAATTTAGATTGTAAGAAAATTGAGCCAATGCTTTGGCAAGTTGCATTCAAAGTAATAGATGGCGCGATGCAAAAGTGTATGGCAGATAGTAACTGTTCAACTGCAGTAATCGGGATCTCGTTGATGGCGCTCTTAATTTCACTAGTAACTTCACTTCTTTGACGATCGATGAAAAAAATCTTAAAGAAGTAACTATTTTATTGGATCTTTGAGTGATCTAAAGTGTTACCGATGTGCCTTTCTATACAATCGGTCCGTAATAGTTTCATCCCTTACAAATTGATCTCACAACATCCTTTACAAACAAGAATCTAATTCTTCGATTCAGAACACGATGTACACACCAGGAGTGTGTCATGGCTTGGAAGGAGACAAACGTGTTTGAAGAAAGAATGAAATTTGTTGTCGCTTGGAAACGTGGTGGGTGGTCTCTCACTGACCTTTGTCATGAATTCAATATCAGTCGAGTGACAGGGTATAAATACTTAGAACAATATGAGCTTTATGGGATCGATGGGTTAAAAGACAAAAGCCGAAGACCGAAACACCATCCACACCAAACTCGA
>NZ_AOGW02000013.1 GCF_000332495.1 Leptospira terpstrae serovar Hualin str. LT 11-33 = ATCC 700639
ACCTACAGTACTTGGATGTGGCCATTTTCTAATCATATGAAACCGAGCTGAGAGTGATGCTAGGAGTTTTCTTGCTCCCCACCTGGGATGGTCTTTTCTCTCTTGTAAAATTAGTTCAATGATTTTCTTTCGAGTTTGGTGTGGATGGTATTTCGGTCTTCGGCTTTTGTCTTTTAACCCATCGATCCCATATAGTTTGTATTGCTTTAAATATTTATACCCCGTCACTCTACTGATATTGAATTCATGACAAAGGTCAGTGAGAGACCACCCACCACGTTTCCAAGCGACAACAAATTTCATTCTTTCTTCAAACACGTTTGTCTCCTTCCAAGCCATGACACACTCCTGGTGTGTACATCGTGTTCTGAATCGAAGAATTAAATTCTTGTTTGTAAAGGATGTTGTGAGATCAATTTGTAAGGGATGAAACTAGTACAGACCCGACCGAAAGCACCCATACATAGTTTACATCTTTGTCCTAATACATGCTTTACAAAAAGGATAAAAGTTGGCTCGGACAAAGGATGCGTTAAGAAACAAGGAGTGGATAGAAAAGACTATGAAAGTAATATAGGCAAAGTTAGGGGCAAGTCCCGAAATTCTAACAAATTTTAGAAAATTACATCCGTTTGGCGATACATTTTTCTTTTTCTCGGGAACGGACTACTCTGGGGTGCGTTTCGTTCAACAGGAACTAAAGACAATAAACAGAAAGAAATCTTTAAATTTTCATTATCATTAATTCTAGAAATATATTCTTCCTGAGTGATACGACCTGCTTCAAAAGCAGCTCGGTGCCTAAGACTGATACTCTCTATTGCGCTTAGAAAATAACTATTAATAGTAGTTACACTTTATTGAACTTCAGGTAACAAAATAATAAATACAATAGATCAAACCAAAAACTGTGCTTTATATCCATTTTATAAAGAATCATCGACCGAACTAAAACTAATGCGAATTTAGGAATTCAAATCATAAACTAACACTATAACAACTATAGTCTTATAATTTCCCACAAAAATTCGGCAAAAAATTTACCACATGTATCATAGAATTCTATGATACAAACCGATTTCAATCTCAAGAGCCCTTGCAATAGGGAATTCAAGACAGAAAACAATTTCTTGTAGTGATATTCACCGCTTCTATATTCAAAAACGCTAAATTAAAAAATAAATTGCCTATTCGGATACAGTCTCCAATTTGCCTTCAAAGTTTTTAAGAAATTACGATGCAAGAAATTAAAATCAATACAACCAATGACATAAAAAAAGACTCCATTGTTACTGGGTTCGAAATGATCTTATTTGAAAAGGACACTCAGGGGAATATTTGGATTGGTTCTTGGAGCCAAAGCCCCATCCTTTATAAAAATGATGGCAATCAAATCACTCGTTATGAATTCCCGATAGGTTATTATCTTGCTAGTGACAACCCATTTGATTCTAATCCAGACAGTGTTTTATTTGGATCTTCGAATTCTATCATATTCTTTAGAGATGAAAAATTTCATAGTATACCTTCTCCAAAATTAGCAAACCCAGCACCATACCAAATTCTAAATATTGGCCAATACTCTTATGTTGTTTTTGCAAATACAAGCGGAAGGAAACAAATTCATAGATGGAATGAAACCAACTGGGATACTTTGAATTCCAATATAGAATTTCAAAACATTGGAAGTCTAAAACAAATAAGCAATAACAGAATTTTGGTTACAGAGAACAATTCTGAAATCGCTTACATACTTGATTTGGATGGTAAGTTTGTATCTGAATTTTCTATCAGTTCTGCGCCGATGAAAGTAAAAGTAAATTCGAAAAAGATATTTCTTTTTTCAGACTCAAAATTAGAGGTAAGGAATACAAATGGTGAACTAAAGAATCTTCTTGATTTGTATGATGATACAATGAAATCCTACTTTGGATCCTATTTAGAATTCATTGATTTAACAGTTGAAGACGAATCCAACCTCACACTACTTTTAAAAGATAAAAATAAAAAACCCGCTAAAAAACATCTATTAAATTTCAACTTAGATACCTTAACTCTTACACCCCACCCCCTCTATGACAAACTAACGCACGATCTAAACTTACTTCGATTCGAAAAAGATAATCTAGGCAACTATTGGTTCAAAGTCTACGGAAACCATTACTCTGAATCGTTTTTCACTTTAAATATGGAATTAGCACAATGAAGCAAAATACAAAACTAAATTTACAAAAAGCAGACCTTTACTACGGAAATCTAAAAGAAATCATCATTGATCGGATGTTAGTGTTTCAATCCCAACGAGATAAATTTCTAAACGCATTTACAAAAAATAAAAATAAATTAGACCAAAGTTTTATAAAAGAATTTGAATCTTTCTATGGCTTCAAACCTGGAAAAGAAATTTTAGAATGGGAAAACCTTAAAAAAGCATACAAAACCATAATGTATGAAGTCGCAGATGTTTGGAACATGATTGACCATCACTCAGCAGAAGAAGAGGAAATGGAAGAAGATGAAGACGGTGGATTTGATTATGCCATTTCTTCTACAGAAAGACTAGTAAAAGTCAAAGATCCTGAAGAAATACTAAGCTGGTTAGTTGGTTCCTATAGTGGATTGATGTTTTTATTTAATGGGTCTTATGCCTTTGCCTCCGATGGCGGTGGAGATACTTGTTGGATCAATCTATTGCCAAATGAAAATGAATCAATCGAAGTCAATCACTACAATCATGAAGTTGGTGAATTAGAAAATCTTCCTTATTTTTCCATAGCTCATTTTATAGCAGATAATTGGAATAATGAATCTAATGAAGGTTATGATGACGAAGAAGAGGAAGAATTTGAAGATCAAAATGAAATCAAAAAAGAGAAAGAACCAATTCTCCTTTCTTTGATCAAAGAAAGCACAATCAAAGCATTTGAAAAAGAGGCAGTCAAAGCTTATGAGTCAAAACCAATATATAACAATTCCTTAGATATGTTTGAAAGATCTAGTTGGTTACTCGGACATAGTTATGGTGACCCAGCTTACGCTTTTACAGAAAAACTAGCTGATGCGCCTTCTTATGTGATATGGGAAGAGGAAAAACAGGAGATTAAAAAATTTCCAAACTTAGCTGCTTATTGGATCTTACATCATTTCTATTTAAAAAATGAAGAGGCTTGTAGGGAAACAATCAAACTTGCAAGTAAATCAAAAGGAAAAATTATAGCGACCCTTAGTGCCCATGTGTTAGCCTATTTGGATGGAAAATCTAAATCATTATTTAATCTTCCAGCTGAGAAAGTAGAAAAGATTCGTTCTCAGACATTTACCAACGCTGACCTGAAACAAATTGAACCTACAAATATTAAACTATATAATGATAGTCTAGGGCTTTCCAATTTAAATACTATTTCTAAAAAAGATTTAGAATCGAGACTAAAAAAGGAAGAAAACCTTTTTCAATTAATGGAAGAATATCCAGATGATGTAAATACTCATGATACCATTCTAAAAGAAATTTCAAAAAAAGATTCAGGCCTAAAGCGTCTGATTGAGGATTATTTTAGAGAGAGGACTGACAGCGCCTACAATACTTGGCCATACAATCCTGAAAAGTTAGATAAACGGCTTTCTGTTCCGATCAATGCTGCCTTTCGACAAGGACTAAAATACGACTCCGAAAATAAAAAAGCCTATTGTGGGATTACAAAAACTGTTGGGATGTTGGATGATGATAGAGCTATGGTTTCTTTTCGAGAGGCAATCCAAAAGCTCAAACAAGACGACCCTAGACTAGAATATGTTGTGGAAGCCTTGATCAAAAGTGACCATGCCGAATCTAATTCCATTTTGGCTGATGCTGCTTGGCGTACTTTTGAAACCTTAGATAATGTAAAAGAAATTCGAGAAAAGGTCCAAAAAGAAGGTCCCACTTTGAACAATATGTTCACAGTGTATACTCACTTGAACGAAGCTTTACAAGAAAGAATACTAACTTTGGATGAAGTTTCTGTTCAGCTGATTCACAAACTTTTTCATTACAAAGATCACTTTGGGTTTTTTGGAATCAGCGTCGGAAATGCTTTTTCTGTATGTGCTCACTTAGAATTAAAAGAACATACTCAAATTATAGCAGACTATGTGAGACGAAGTTTTCAAGTCAAAGGAAGAGACAAAGGATCTTACCTCGATTTGACTCTAATCATTAATGTAGCAGAAGCTGCCTTAGCATGGGCAAAAATGGAGCCCGAAAAAGCAAAACAAGAGTTACATGATTTTTATTCCAAAATAGGAGAATCTTCTTATCCCGGAATTGCTATCGATTTAAAGGCTTGTTATGTGGCAGGATTACTTTTGTTGGAACCAGAGAACGACGAATACTTAGCATTTGCAGAAAGAATTCTCGGAAACAAAGGAGACCAAGTCCGCGTCTATGGAATCATACGATGGATCAGAAAATCAAAAATTCAAAAGTTTAAAGACCACCTTTGGTATCATATTTATGCAGATCCAGACCCTATGGTGGATTATTCTTGGAGTTACATTGAAGTTGAGGCAAGGCGAGCTTGGACCACAATCACTGGAGAAGATGCTCCCGAATTCGATTCTTCTGATAAGTATGCCAATGCACTTTCAAAAAACAAATCTATGTTACCCGATGCCATTCTCCATCCAGAAAAGTACAGCATCCAACATGTATTCGAAAGAATTCGCGAAACAAAATACAAACATGACGACGTAGTTCGTATTGGCGGGACTTGGCTTGTAGAGTCCTTACGCTATTCCCTAGATGAATATAAATATTCAGGATCTTATGACCGTTGGGAAGCCATCAAAGCCTTGTTTTTTCAAGGACGAGGAGTGTATCCATACTTTTTGGAAATCTTTAAACTGCCCTATGCTGCTCCTTCTTGGAAGGCGTATCTATTACAGTTTATGCGAGTGATGGAACCCGAATCGCTTCAATGGAAGAAAGTTCTGTCGATGGAAGCAACTGAAATTCAATCTTTGTTAAAAGAACCAGGTCCCAATTGGTATGTATGGACTGATTTACTCGCAGCAAAATTATTTTTGATAGAGGGTGAATCTTCTTTTGAAATTATTTCTCAAGTGATCGAGAAACGTTTAGAAATGACCAACCAAGAATCCTATGATTCCAGTGTTTATGAAGAGACATTGGGACTTCGGTTGCCACTCCTTTGGAGGTGGTTTGGTAAAAATGGAGATGATAACATACAGTTGCATTGGAAAAATTCCAAAAAAAATTCGGAAACCCATACCATGCTCGATATGGCAGCCAGACGAAAGTTAGATGATAAAATTCCCGATATGCCCGAAATCAAAGAACCAGGCATCTTACTTACTTTCTATCCAGAACAAAGAGAATACGGTTGGCATACATGGATCCATTTGGCACCAGAAACCATTCGATTTGGAACTAACGAGTTCCATCTACATTCCGTATTGCCAGATTCTAAAACTGAATCCAGTATTCCAGCGAACAAGGAATATTTGGAAACTGTTTGGCGAATGGCACATATTTTAGGTTATACGGTTTCTAAGAAAAAACCGAAAGGGAAAAAATAACAGACATTTGATTTGGTCATCCTCGTGTCCATTACCAATGGAGCGCGGGGAAAATCAAACAGACTCACCCTTTGCTACAGATTTTGCATACTCACTCGGAGACATCTTTTTAAGCGACTTAAAGGCTAAATTGAAGTTTGCTTTTGAGTTAAACCCCACTTGGTAAGCTAGTGATAACAAGTTTACCTTTGGCTCTTTTTCTATCAAACGACAAACCTCTGATATACGATATTCGTTGATCAACCGATTGAAGTTCATCCCTAAAAATGCGTTTGTGTATTCACTGAGTTGGTAATCTTTGATGCCTAACTTTTCGGAAAGTGATGCCAAACTCAGATCTTCTTCGCGATAGACACATTCCACTTTCAACAAATAGTCGAGTTCCTTTTGTAATTTTTCCAAATCTAAGTTTAGGATACGAGATGTACGGTAGGATTGCCTAAGACCTGGTAAAATATCTTTAAACAATTCATGATTGATTTCTGTACCAATAAAGGCAACGACAGCCATCAGTGTTGCAAGGCCCGCAGTAAAATAAAGTCCCGAATGCCAACGAAAAATAGTGCTAGTGAGAATAAAACCCGCAAAGGTTATGTTTCCTTTCAGAATCATACCAAGAATTTGGACTCCTAATTTAGCTTCTTTGTTTGGGTTGTTATAAAGGATATTTCTATATTGATAGATCATCCAAACAAAAGCACCCATCCAATAGAGACATCCCAAAATGCATGCGAGTTCGGGAAGAGAAATGGGAGCTCCCGCAAAACTTTGATTCATGGTTTGAGAAAGAGTTTCGGGTGCAAACCATTGTAATATGAGGAGAAATAAAACCACAACAAAGGTCGGATACAAACGATAAAGTTTGCGTAAAGGAACAGGTTCCAGACTTAAAAACTGTTCGATGGTGTACTGCATACTCCCTGGGATCAAATAAATCACAGGAACATATATGTGGTTCCAAAGGGAAGTCTCAAACTCTAGACCAGCATACAAACGATAGGCGTATAAAACCAAGGTCCCACCAGAAAAGGCAGCGATCATGGCAAAAGGAAAACCTTTAGAACCTTTCTCTTTGACAAGGATTCCAATGCCTAAAATGAAATGATACCAAGCCCCAAACTGGAGCCAAGAACCGATGAATTCGATCATGTTCCAAAATTCGGACGAAATGCACGCATCCGTCAACCTTTTGGAGGTCTTTCGTACGAAGAATTAGTACAAAATCATGATATTAGACCTAAAAATTCGTCCAAAATCGCCATCTTAGACGCCAAATGAACGCATTCATGGTAAATTTGAGTCAATTCAGAGGCGAATTATGAAAAAGCAAAAAATCTACCGTCTGCTCTTACCACTCGGAGTCTTCCTCCTCGTGGCTTGCGGACAAAATGGAAACCAAAACTCGAACAATAGTGCAGCCGTACTCGGAGTGTTAAACGGAACAGCTTCCGAAACATCTGCATCACCGGAAGCAATGTTACAAAGCAACGCAAGTCTTTCTCGGGACATCCAATCTGCGTTTGCAAAAGAAAATGATGGAAGTTTTACTTTCAACGATAACATTTCGTATGTCAGTGACGATGGTGTAAAAATTACTGGGAACCTTTTCATTCCAAAATCTGGAACGGGTCCCTTCCCTGCCGTAATTTTTGTCAACAGCTGGGCTCTTAACGAATACGAATACATCGTGCCGGCGGCGAAACTTGCAAAAAAGGGTTACGTAGTATTTAGTTACAACACAAGAGGATTTGGAACTTCTGGAGGACTAATCAACGTTGCTGGTCCGAAAGATATGACAGATCTTTCTAGAGGAATTGATTTTCTTCTTGCGAATGCTCCTGTAAATCCAGCAAACATCGGTATTGCGGGAATTTCTTATGGTGCAGGGATTTCTTTACTTGGTCTAAGCAAAGAACCTAGAATTAAAACAGCGGTTGCCATGAGTGGTTGGGGAAGTTTACCAGATTCTCTTTATGGAAACCAAACTCCAAGACTCGTATGGGGACTTCTTCTTGTCACAGCAGGTTACATCACAGGCAGGATGGATCCAATCATTGCAGAAAACTTTGGAAAACTTTTGGATACAAGAGATGTTGCTACAGTACTCGCTTGGGCCAGTGAACGCTCACCTAACAGTGCAGTAACTGCTCTCAACGCTTCTGGAAAACCTGTTTATATTTCAAACAACTCCCAAGACAATCTTTTCCAACCGAACCAAATCCTCCCTTATTTTGAACAACTGACTGTTCCGAAAAAATTGGATTTAAACAATGGAATTCATGCAACTGCAGAAATTGGCGGAGTTCTTGGACTAAACAACTATGTATGGACCAATGCGTATGATTGGTTTGATTATTGGTTAAAAGGAGTCCAAAACGGAATTATGTTGAAACCAAAAGTTTCCATCCAAAAAAGATTCTCTGATTCTAGAGTTACCTTCTCTGCTTGGCCCAATCCAAACAAAGTGGAACGAACCTATCACTTAAGACCGATGGGACTCTTAAGTCCAGGAAAAATTACACCTACAGCGAACACAACGAACGGAACAGATACCATTCTTTCTGGTGGGACCAGTGCCTCCACAGGAGTTCCCCTACTATCTGAAATTTTAGATGGTGCAGTGTCTGTGCCGGTAACCACGAATGTGAATTTAATTGATCGTACCAATGCAATGGTATATATCTCTGATAAATTGACAAGCCCACTAAAACTCAGAGGAAGGACTTTCTACAAAGGTAAAATCAATAGTTCAGACAATGCTCCTCATGTTGTGGTGTATTTGTATGAAGTGGATGTATGGGGAACCGGAAAACTGATTTCTCATGGAACCGCTACTCTCTTCGGTGTGAAAGGAAAAGACACAGACCTAAATGTTGATTTGCAAGCTGTGGCTCACGACTTTCCAGTGGGAAGCCGCTTAGCGCTTGCCATCGACAATATTGATCCTATGTATGCAGTACCAAAACCAATTTCTTTGTATACAACTGCGTTCAAACATAGCACTTCCACAGCATCGACTCTACGTTTTGAAAGTGAATAATGGAACAAGCCATTAGGTGAATCAGTTAACTTTCGAATGATTTAGATAGAGGGAATCATTAAGTCATTGGATTTAATGATTCCATTGTAAAATTGTTTTCTAATAAAACAACTTTCACCTAGGTACAGTTAGTTTACCAACTGGGAGAGGATTTCCCTCTCCCCTTCTTTTCCAAAAAACAAAAATAAACAAACGCCCCGGATAGTAGCGAAAATCCTTTCGCAGCTGCGAAAGATTGCAGCGAATAGCCGGAAATGGCGCCCCAACTTACTTATTTTTCCTTATATAGGATCAGATTAGAATGGACTTAGTTGGTTTAAGCGCCAGACTTTGTACGATTCATAAATAAAGGGAACCCCGTTGCCGATACATTATTACGCTGGCCTTCATCTAGGTGAGATTACCACCAAACTTGGAAAACAAATCACCGAAGACCAAAGAGAAAATCCACTCAAACGACCACTCGTTGTAGTTCCCAATCAAAATCTAATCCCATGGTTACGACTAAACTTACCAAAGTATGATCCTTCACATCTTTCCTTAAACATTGAATTTACGTTTTTGGAAAAGGCAATTTTAAGAACTATATTTCAATCATTGAATATACAAAATTACGAAGAAGAAACCGCGCTGTATCAATACGATAGATTAAAACGAGATTGTTTTGCCCTACTTTACAAAAAACAAAATTCATTATTTAATAAATTCCCTGAGATGGAACAGTATTTAGAGGAGATTCCGAAGTTATATTATCTTTCCGATGTACTTACTAAATACTTTAAAGATTATGAACTCAACCGTGAAGAGTGGATCAAAGATTGGCTTAGTTTGGAAACCAAATCCATTCCAAACGAACTAAAAAAAGATCCATATTGGGAATTAGAAAAACAAATTTACACTGAGATTTACAAAGACAACTCAAAACCTAAAAACTTATTTCAGTATTTGGAAGAAGGGAAAAAGTTATCTTTGAATGGCGACTTACACTTGTTTTGTTTATCGAATCTTTCTGGAACTTATATAGATTTTTTTAAACAAACAGCTCTGGTGCAAGATTCTAAACTAACCGTACATATCTACCAGTTTCACAATGGCAAAACCATTGGCAAAAATTCCGAAAAAACTAAAAACTATTTATCCAAGTTTTCAAAACCACAATCCTTTTTGGCAAAGGAATTTGCAAATGATCAGTATAACAAACAAAAGCCAAAATTTGTCAATGGTGGGATGCTTTCTAAATTAAAATCATTTTTACTGGAAGAGTCTCCTAAAACCGACAACTATTTAGAAGATCAAACAGTTCGAGTTTGGAACGCACCTTCTGTTTACCGCGAAGTGGAATCAATAGCACATGATATCTTACATAAAATTAGTATCAGCAAAGGAAAACTAAATTTATTAGATTTTGCAATTCTTGTACCCAATATGAACGAATACCGTTCTGCCGTAGAATGGGTGTTTGATGGCGGGATTTACACAACACGAAACAAAGAACATCTACCGAAGTTACTAAAGATACCTTATTCGATTACAGATTTGGTGGCAAAAGATACTTCGCAACTATATTTGGCATTATCTACATTGTTTCGCTGCTTAAAAAACAATCGATTTGAAAAAGAAGATATTCATACTCTTTTTAAAAATCCTCTCATCGTAAATCCAAATGAAAGCGACGAAGAAACGCCAGTAAAAGTATTAGATTTGATAGAATCTTTAGGATCAATTTATGAAGAGGATAAAGAATTTAATCCTTATACAATTTCCTTTGGCCTCAAACGTGCAGTTGTTTCTATGGTTGCTGAAGAAGAAGCAGCATGGTCAGAACTTCAGATGGTTACAAAACCGATCACTTCAAACAATACTATCATCCAATTCGTAGAAATTTGGAATCGTATCAAAGAAATCCAATGGGATTTAAAAGAAAAAATTTTAAAAACACCAAAAGGTGAAAGATATCCAATCTTAGAAAATTCATTTCAAAAATTATTTTCGTTTGAAGGAGAATGGGAAAGAGAACGTTTATACTTCAACGCATGGCTTAAGTCAATTGAGTTTTGGTGTGACTCCGATTGGAACCAAACAAGTGACTTTTTAGAAATGATGTCTTTACTAACGGAAGAAACTTTTTCTGACATTCCCATGCAAAGAGGAAATTATTTAACCGAGGGCATTACGGTTTCTCTTTTACAACCAATGCGACCTATTCCTTTTTTGCATGTTTACATTGCAGGACTCGGGGAAGGAAAATTTCCAGGTACCGTAGATAGATCTAGATTCAATTTAAGAAGGTATGATTCCAAACCTTGGGATCTTAATCGAAGAGAAATCCAAGAATCCTTATTTTGGGAATCCATCCTTTCCGCGGAAGAAAGTATCACATTTTCTTATGTTGGTAAAAACACATTAGAAGACAAAGAATTCGAACCCTGTTCAACTTTATTTGAAGTAATGACTGCAATGGAACTTAAAGAAGCCGTAGATTTGCCACTAACATCATATAGTCGATTTTATGATAAAAATCCATTCCCTTCCTTTGATTATGTTCGTAATTTAGAAAGATTTAGAAACTCTAACGGAACATTGCCAAATCCAAGTTTTACTGATCCAAATTCATTAACTAAAATAGAAATTTCAGAAGTGAAATCTAACGAAATCACTGTGCAACAACTCACCAATGGACTAAAGAATCCCATCTTAGTACCCTTATTAGAAAACCTAGGCAAGATTTGGGAGGAGGAAGAAACGCAAGAGGAAGAACCATTCCGGCTCAATCAATTAGAAATTTTTACCATTAAATCAATTTTTATTCCTATCTTTACTGAGTCCTTAGTGAAAGACAAAGAATGGATTTGGAACCGAGAAAATATAAAAACTCATCTAGCTGAACTCACCCTGAGAGCAGAACAAAATGCAGAATTTCCTTATGGTGCCTTTCATATTGTTTCTACTGAAGTATTATTAGACGAGTTAGATATTATCTCTGAAAGGTTTCGAATCTTAAAGGAATCTCTCTTCCATCCAGAAGACAATCTATCGTATTTAAAGGCAGTTTCCATTGGAGACACAGGGCTTCGCGATTGTAAAAAACTTGAACCTTACCGTCTAACAGAGATTTATTTACTCACTGGGGAATGGGAAAACATCATTGAAAAAGATGGCGTATACTATTGGTTTTATGCTGGCAGTTTGTACGATAAACCAAAATACCCAAATGAGTATTTAAAAGATTATCTCGGAAAAATGGCATTTGTTTTGATTAGCGCCTGTTTGTTTCGGCTTACCGGAAATGCTTTAGTCACCATTCCAGCAAATGCAAAAGATTTCAAAAATGAAACTTGGATAGATATGTCCGAACTTTTGGTAGAAGATTGCCGGTCTTATTTAAATTCTATATTTCAATTAGTGAAGACAGATAATCCGATTTATATCCCGACTGCAGGTTTAAATCTTTTCTTTTCTCAACATCCTTTGGAAGAAATAATAACAAATTTAGATCAAATCGATGAACTTTGGAAGGTTTTTCTAAAAGAAGAAAGTGAAACAGTTTTGCATTTTGAAAATCAGATTATGAAACTCTCTCCTTATACAAAAGTATTGCTAGAAAATTTTTCCATACGATCAGTATTGGAGATTTTTATACCTCTTTTAAAAAAGGGATTTTAATCAATGGACCATCCCCTACTCCACAAACCTAAGTTCATTGAAGCCTCAGCCGGTACCGGCAAAACCCATCTAATCATGGAAATGTTAGGTGAGATCATGAAACATGATGTAGAGAACAATATTTCTGAGAACAGACTTCTAAATACTCTCGTACTTACCTTTACCGAAAAAGCTGCCGGAGAATTGAAAGGAAGACTCAAAACTAAAATTTTAGAACTTTCTGAAAACGGAAAACACTCAATCTACTCTCGTTATCTACGCGATTTAGACCAAGTCACCATATCTACCATCCATGGGTTTTGTAATATGGTCTTAAAAGAATATCCAATAGAAACTCAAAACAATCCCAATGTCCGATTAACAAGCTCTGATGAATTAATTAAAAAATGTTTTTACTTACTAAAACGAAACCATTGGGGACGTAGAAATTATAATGAATTAGCAAAGGATTTAAGCCAGTCCAAAGCCTTAGAAAAGGAAAAATCCATCACTGATACTGTATCAAAACTTCTTTCCAATACAAAAGAATATTATTTTCCTAAGGTTTTAACTTTAGAGGAGACGATTACTTCACCTAATCTAGAAAATATTATTTCTTCTTTAACTCAAGTGATTCAATCAATGAAGGGACCAGTTGGAGATTTTATTTTCGAACAAGGAGACAAGAGAACTATTCAAAAATGGAGAGAGAGTTGGTTTTCTATGGATACCATACTCGAAGCCATTCTTTCGAAAGACTTAGAAATCCTTAAAACTGAATTACAAAGAATCGGAAGTTTCCAAAGAACGGCTGACAAAGTTTCTTACCAAGGCTTCGCTTATCTTTTGTTAACTGGGAAAAATATCACAAAAAATCTAAATAAAGAAGCTATAGAATTACAATCTTCCATTTCAAAATTAATTTCCTTATTCGAAGAAACCTTTCCGATAGATAAAATTGACTTAGAGGGTGAATGGTTTTTGCAAGAAACGGCACTAAGGCTCACCCAAGATACAAAACTTCAATTAAAAACTGGAGATTTACTGACTTATGATCAGATGATCTTAAAGGTACATGAAACAGTAGTTACGGCTCCCAATCCATCACTTGTACAATCATTAAAAGAAAGATACCAAGTTTGTATTTTAGATGAGTTCCAAGATACAGACAAAAACCAATACCAAATTTTTCGCTCCTTATTTGTGGACCACAAAGACAAAACCAGAATGTTATTTTGTATTGGCGACCCAAAACAAAGTATTTACGGATTCAGAGGAGCTGATATTGGAATTTATTTGGAAGCAGCGAGTGATTTTGCCAACTCCAAAGACAGCCTATCAACGAACTTCCGCTCTACGAAAGAAATCATAGATGGTTTGAACCTTCTCTTTTACAACAAAGACAAGGAATTGGGAGAAACCAATTTTTTCCCGATCGAAGAGCCAGGTTCCAAAAAAGAAAATTACCAATACCACCCGGTTGCCTACCCTGATGCATCAGTTATTAAATATACCTATAGCGATTCAAAAGAATTCGGTATCCACATCATCCAACATCCAGAGCACTTACAAAATGTAAGCCAAGCAAGGAGTGTATGGGCAGAATCTATAAAAAAAGAAATTTTGTCCTTCCAACAAAAAAAACAATCGTTATCTTACAATAAAAAAGGAGAACCCTTCTCCCAATCAGTTAAACTCAAAGATATCGCTGTATTATGTGGTAGTAAAAAAGAAACAGAGTTAATCGAAAAAACTTTATCAGATGTTGGAATCCCCTGTTCCATCTACAAACAGAGAGGAATTTTTCAATCTAGAGAAGCAGATCAAATTGAAAACTTATTGGAATGTTTAGCAGAATCGAATAGCTCTCGATCTTACAAACGAATTCTTTTCTCTGATCTTTTTGCAGTTCATCCAGAAGATCTGTCGAAGTACAATGAACATTCCATTGATTCGTATGAAAAGTCGTTAATCGATGTTTGGCTAAAACTGATCAGGGACAATCGTTATGCGGCATTCTTTCGCTCTGTCATGGATGAAACCCAAATACTCTGGAATCACGATCTTAAAAATTTAGAATGGGAAAGAAAACGAACGAACTATAGACAGATATTCCAAAGATTATTGGAATTCCAAATTCGCTCCAACGCAAATCTTAATGAACTACTGTCGGAATTACGAGAACTTAAAAAAGCAAAATCTTCTCCTGAGGAAGAACCTCTGTTTGACAGAGAAACCGAAGACGATGCTGTCCAAATTTTAACTATCCATGCCTCCAAGGGTTTGGAATGGCCCATTGTATTTTTATACTATTTTGGAACAAGACCCCAAAGTCTTACCCATTATGAATACCCAACACTCATAAACGAAAATGGAAAATCCGAAAGAAAATGGATTCTTAGTTTATGGGATTCAAAAAACGGAAAACAAAATGAATTTAATCATTTTATAAATGAACAAAAACGTCTGTTATATGTTGCCTTAACAAGACCCAACCTAAGATTGTATCTACCAATGTTGTCTTGGGGTAGAGATTTTATTCAAAAATCTGGCTATGGTAATATTTTATACACTGAACTCGAAAGAATCCAAGAACATTACTCCAATCATACGGGTCCTGAAAACAGTTATCTTTTCCGTACAGAAAGTAATATTCAATCAATCGATAAGCCAAGTGATACAGATGGCTCAAACTCAGCGAAACATCAAAATGCTGCAGCGATTGTTTTTCCTACAGATATCAAAGCAGGCAGAATCTTATTGCAACATAGTTATACAAGTCTACAAACCTCTCAAGGTCATTTAGTAAAAAACGAAGAGCCGCTAAAAGAAATTGAAGAGAACTTAGAACCAGCACCTTCAAACACTGAATCGAAATTACCTTCGAGTTCAAGAATCGGAAATTTTTTACATCGCATACTAGAATTATGTGAGTTTTCAATTTTTGAACTTCCCATTGATGCAATCGAAAGACACCCTTCTTGGATATGGTCTTACAGCCAATCAATTCGACAATACCCCGTAAAACTTAGATTAGACTCAAATGAAAGTTTAGAAAAGATTGTGCTAAACCTGCTGAAAAGAGCAATGACTGCAGAAATCACTCTTGCAGATGGTGAACCATTTGTTTTGTGCCAACTGAAACAAGAAGACAAATCCTCTGAATTAAAATTCCATTTATACATTCAAAAGATGTTAGAAAAATCCGGTGCAGAATTAACACCAGGATTTGAAAACTACCTAAAGGGAGCTATTGATTTGGTTTTTGTTAAAAATGGAAAATATTATATCGCAGATTATAAATCCAATCTTTTACCAAATGATCTTTATGACAAAAACGCTGTGACAACTGCTGTGATTGAAAAGGGATATGTGATTCAAAAGTCTGTATATGCTTTGATTCTATTTGATTATCTCACTTCGCTTTATGGAAACAAACTGGCTCTAGAAAAGTTTGGAGGAGTGTATTATCTTTTCCTTCGTGGAATGGGAATGGCAAAAAACTCAGGTATCTATTCAGATCTTAAGTCGTCGCAATCAGAATGGACTTTAGATACTTTTACTGAAATTCGAAAAGAAGTTTTAACCTATGTTCGAGAAGCGTCACTTAGTTTAGAGAAGTTATACTTATGAAAGAAACAGAGTCCTCTTATTTGGAAATGGCAAAAGAAATCATAGCGCACTTCCCCCACATTCAAAAAGACCAGGAAGGGTTGGTTGCCAATCTGATTGAAGTTACACAAAACGGAGATTTATACTTACCTGTAGAGGATTCAAAATTCTTAAAAGATTTTAAGAACCAATTCCCTTTCCACTTGGAATCAATAGGTAACGAAACAAGACTCTACTTTCAAAAAACATATAGTGAAAAAATCCATTTTGAAACAAAGGTAAGAACATTACTTTCCAGCCGATCTGAAAATAACAAGTTAACCAAACTACAGATTTCGGAAATAGAACCTATTATTTCAAAACTAGAAACTCAATTTCGAAATCCACTGGCATTAGAGCAAAAAAAAGCAGTGGCAGAGTCCATTTCTTCTTCTTTTCGAATTGTCGCAGGTGGACCAGGAACAGGCAAAACTACTGTTGTTTCCTTCATATTGAAGGTGTTAGATGAACTAAATGAATTACCGAGTCCAAATCATATTGCACTTGTAGCACCAACTGGCAGAGCCGCGCAAAGACTTACAGAATCTATTCAAAAAAATCTAAGTTACTTCTCAAACACTAAAGAATTGGCATCTTCATTACGTGGACAAACCATTCACAATTTATTAAAATATTTTCCAGACACTAAAAAACCTTATTACGGAGAAAAAAGATACCTTCCTTTTGATTTTATTATCATGGATGAAACTTCTATGGTAGATATGGCACTGATGAATTTGTTTTTGGACTCTATTAGCGAAAAAACTCATTTAATATTGTTAGGTGACCCTAATCAATTGCCTTCCGTTGGCCAAGGGGAAGTTTTATCCGATCTTTTGATAGAATTCAGAAAACAAGGAAAATTCGTTTCCGAATTAAAATCCAATCATAGATCTTTGGTTTCTTCTGAATTTAGTCAATTTGCAGAATTAGTAAAAGATTCTTTTGATTTACCAAATACAAAAACTTCCTTTCCCAGTCCAAAAATTTTAGATTCTATTCAAAACAACGAAACTACAGATTTCATCTGGCTCCAAAAAGAAGAACCTAAACCCAATGACGACATTCCCTTTAAAAATTGGAAACAAGATGATTTGATCCATTACTTATGGAAAGATTTCTTTTTGCCCACAGCTACCCTTTCCGCCAACCTAAACTGGAAAAAAGAAGATTTAACAACTAACCAAAACAAAGAAACATTAGAAAAGTTGATTTCAGATTATCGTTGTTTGACTATACTAAGAAATGGTTATTATGGAATTGAATCTATACAAAGTAGAATATTAGAGCTCGCAAAAAAACAACTCACCTCTTCACACAATAACCCGCAAAACATTGAATATCGTCATTTAGCAAAATCTTTTTATTTTGAAGGAATGCCTATCATCATCAAAAGAAACGATCAAATCAGAAAACTATTTAATGGAGACATTGGACTTGTCTTAAAAATAGAATCGGAACTAAGAGCTGTATTTTCGATAGAAAATAGATTGTATTCATTTGCTTTGGATACTTTACCCGACCACGAACCTGCATTTTTTCTTACCATACACAAAAGTCAAGGATCCGAATACAATACCATTATTTTGTATTTACCACCGGTATCTTCTTATCAATCAGAGGATTCTGAAGAAATTCCCATCCTCAACCGAAGAATCTTATACACAGCAGTAACGAGAGCCAAAAAGAAAGTGATCCTCATGGGGGATTATTCTACCTGGAAATTAGGTTTAGAAACCTTTAGGAAACGGAACACAGGTTTCCAATTATTTTAAAGTTTTTAACAACTTTATTACTGTTTCCAAATTTCCTAAAACCAACCTTCCACCAGAACCGATAATGGAAAATTCTAACATTAAATTAATACTATTTCCGAAATCTTCATTCAGTAAAAAACCATCTTCATCGATCGCATAACCGGAAACATGTGGGTTGGTTGGGATTTTTGACTTAACAATTTCCGGCAAACTACGGTTATCATTTAAATAACCCAAAACTAATTTGCCTTTGGCATAAGCATACCCTATTTCAAAAGCAGTTCCATCATCTACGCAAGCCCCTCGGAAAGGATTACAATTTGCAATCACAATGTCTGATTTTTGAATTAGAGACAAATTCTCTTGGAAGATCTGATTGGCTTTAGCTAACTTTATTTTATCAGTTACTTCACCATCAAAAGGGCTAAGTGCATGGTATCCAAATGACTCACAGAGTTTTTTTGACTTGGAAAGTACTTCCAAAGCATTTGGCAGAAAAACTTCCGGACCCGCAAGATATATTGTTTGCATACTGAATTCTATACGTAGCCGGAAAAAGATTTAAAGAAATTTTTAATTTACCTGAGGGTCAGCCGGAGTCACTTTTACATCACTAAAAGCAAATTTGCCATCCAATCCAAAATAATAAAACCTAGGTCTTTGTGGATTGTATTGCAAATCCCAGGCATCCAGAGCATTGTCCACCCCTACAAACCATTGGAAGTGCCCAAAAAATCTTTGGGACAAACGTAAATTTAAATTTGTATGTGGGTTAACCATTCGATATCCATAAGTGGGACTTGTAGTGCAATATGACAAATTATTTTCCGAACAATAATCCGAAACACCAGCAGGCAGCGCACTAAGCGAATTTGTTATGTTAGCTTGTGCCTGGCTATTCAAGAGTGATTCTAAACCATCAAAGTTTGGCGGGAGGTCAGGGTTACACCAAAATGGATTTTTAACACAATAGTATGGTTGTTTTCCAAATACAACAGCAAATACAGACAACGACAATCCACTAGATTTTTCATCTAATCGAACACTAAAATTCCAACGATGTGGACCTCTACCTTCAAGGGGAAGTTTCGTAAGTTCATCTCTGGTATCTGTATAAGTATATCCAACACTTGTGGATAATATCTCAGTAAGGCGAAGATTAATTGATGATTCAATCCCTTGTGTAGTAGCTTTCTGGTAGTTAGAAGTTTGATATACCATTAAACCCGAAGAATCTCTCACAGGGTTGGTTCTAAATCCAATCAAATTATCTACATTGTTATGAAACAAGTTTGTACTATACCAAATTCTTTTTGTAATATCCCACTCCCAACCAAAATTATAACTTCTGGAAAGTTCTGGTTTTAAATTTGAACTCCCTACTACCCGGTAACCAACACCAGGATTTAAAAAATTAAAGTATAGGTCTTGGAAACTTGGTGCTCTATAGCCAAGTCCATTTGCTGCGCGAAAACGAAACTGATCTGTGACGTCATAACGAATCGCTAATTTCGGAAGCCATTCTCCTCCATAAATAGAGTCATGATCATATCGAACTCCTGGTACAATTTGTATTCTAGGTTTATCAGATACTTTCCACTCGTCCTGAACAAAAAACGCATTCCTAAAACGGTAAGCATTCCCATTAATCGTTTGTCCTTTAGTTAATTCAGGATTAAAATCCTCATAACATATATTTGGATAGGCTCTTCGACAATCAGGAGCAATACGTGCAGAAGAAATTTGATCTTGTAAATTTTCTGCACCAACGGAAGTTATATGATTTTCTGAAATTTTATAGTCTACTCTAGATCTAAATTCGGTTACTGCGTTGTCTGTTCTTTGTTGTGAATCCAGATCATCTGCTTTCCTTTGATCTGTAGTATACAAATCCTGAAACCTAGAATAATTAGCGTTTAGGTTTACATTGACTTTTTTGTTTGCCACCCAATCCACATTGAATGCACCCATAAAGTCATGGGTTTTGTTTCTTCGGTCATAGATCGTTCTTGGAGGTGAAGCATCAACTGCAGTTTGATCTAAATGTCTATAATAGAACTGTCCTGTTAGAGTAAGATTGTCCATTGCATGGTAAACCGTTTTGTTAGAAAGATTCATATCATTAAAGGCACTTCCGGATGTAGACTCTAAAGGCGGAGTATAATTTGGCAATTTTGTTGCTAACAAATACGAGTTCACAATGGAAGTATTCGCTGGATATGGATTATAACCAGGAGCTAAAGATGCATACCTTCCATTCCTAGGACCTGGTGTTGCATCATGAGTTAAATCATATCCATCTCCTTTATGCCAACCGACTGTAATGAGAGTTGATAGTTTCTCCGTTTTTGCTCCGACGGTTGCATAATTTCGGAACTCCATATAAGGACCATAATACTTTTCACTTCCAGACCCTCCCTGGGTACGGAACTCGGCATACAATGGATCCTGTGCTTCTTTAGTAATGATATTAATCACACCGGCTATAGCATCTGACCCATAAATCGCAGAAGAAGCTCCCTTTACTATCTCAATCCTTTCGATATCTTCTGCTTTAAATCGTGTTAAGTCTATCGAACCGCTAAACCGCCCTGTTGTTCTCTGGCCATCCACAAGAATAAGTACATTTTGTGCGGATAACCCTTGTAAACGAACAGTTTGGCCTCTTTCTCCAGACTGTGCTGGTCTTACTTCAATTCCAGGCACATTCCCCAATGTTTGCGAAAGATCTCTTGCACCCATGGCATCAATATCTTTTCTAGTAATCACTTCTGTGGTGATAGTGGAATCTTTAAGAAGATTTCTTCTTCTTGTCCCAGTAACAGTGATTATATTCGATCTATCGCTACTTACTTCATTTGGTTGATTTCCAGATTCTCCATGTTTTTGTTGTTTTACAGTTTCCTGAGGAGTTTGAGGTTGAGAAGGCTCCTCTTCTTTTTTAGGTAGATTACTTTGCGAAAGTAAACTAGTATGAACCAATATGGAAAAGAAAAAGATTCTATTTAGATGAATGAAACCCTTCCTACCGAACAATTCTGCAGAAGCCAATTTATAAATCATTTTCGCTAAACTCAAGACCTCTAACCGGGGCTAAAATTTTTTCCATTGAAACTTTGGATACCCAGAAGTTCCTGCAGCGTTATAGTAATCTAACATCTGCAATGCATATTTTGACCCATCACTTCCAGTTACTATATAAACATTTGTTTTCGCAGTAAGTATTGTATTGGAATAAGTATACCAAGCACCGTACCCCGGAGGCATAGGAGACAAATCCAGGGGAGCAGCCAAAACAGGATTAATACTTTCCGAAGAAGCAGAAACTGGCCCACCACCGGCTGAGGAAAGTTTGACGTCTACGACTGCCGTACACTCTGAACCATTATAGGTTGCCGCAAAATTAGTGGACCCAGAATCGCATGCGCCACCACTTCCTGATCCACTCGTTCCACTATTGGTAGCAACATTATATCTTTTAAATGCAATATCCCACTGTGCGGACGAGTCAACTGCAACTCCGTTCGATTTTAAGCTTACATGTATCCAAGCACAGGCGGAAGATGCATTCACAGTTGTAGTGTAGGAACCCGTAGTACTTACAGCATTTGCAGTCGCAGTACAGGGAAGGTTATTTGCATTTCCACCTGTCAGCAGAAATAAAAGCGCCGCAGAATCATCCTCTGCTTTTGGCTTCATTGAACAATCCGCAAACAAAACAATCAAGAAAATGCAAAATACAGAAACTGAAATTTGTCTTTTTGATTTCGAAAAAATAGCCATAGGATCTCTCACTTATATTTTGTTAGCTGCCGAAAACGTACGTTTATCGGCATATTCATTCTCTTTTTAAAGAACACTTTCCGAAGATACTGTGATTTTTGTTCCAGTAAATAGAGTTACGTTACTAAAACGAAAGTAAGCTTGAGTCCCTTCAGTCATTATATTCCCAGGTGTTGGCCATCCTGAATAATTAATAATTGCGTTTTCTTTTTGAAGTGTTGCTGTTAACTTACAGTTAGCTCCAGCCACTCCCGTTACCCAAAGGTATGTTGTTGGAGCAGAAGTAGTTCCAGAAAAACTTACACAAAGCTCTTGTTCGGTCGAATAACTAAAGCTAGTTGGATTTGCACCTGAATCCATTTGTCCGCCTTGGTAGTTTCCATACTGTGCATTTCGAAACCAAGCATAGGGATTTGGGCTCGATACTGATTTCCCTGTGGTAAAAGTATATTGGCCAGAAAGAGTAGGAGTTGTGCTTGTTGGTGTTGCAGAGTAACCAAGCAACAAATAAAAGTATCCGTTATCACCTGGTGCCCTCATTCCTTCGAGGCGAAAAAATCGACCTTGTCCTGCTGCTGGAGTACAAAGAGGCGAATAAGTACCGGAAACATAAGAACTATCAACTACAGTTTCACATCGTTTGGTGGCATCCGACAGTGCCTGAGAAATTGTGAGCAATCCCAATGTAGTATTGTTATCTTTATTATCTTCCTGTTCGCAGGAAATGAGTGTTATGCTAAGGCTAAATGCCAGAGCTACAACTGTGAATTTGTTGAGCTTGTTCATAGGCGCTCTCCTATTTAATTGATTCTGATTCTCAATTTCATAGAAGCCAGTTTCCCGTCAAGCTTTTTGAGAATTAGTCTCATTCTCTTTTGCAGTTGACAGTCCCGCCTTTTCTCCAATTCTAGCCCCATGATTCGATTCCACTTAACAAAAGAAATAGGGATTCTTTGTTTATCCCTTACCCTCCTCTCCTCTTCCGCATCAGCAGAGACAAAACATCGCATAATCTCCGTAAATGGGACAGTGACTGAAATTATCTATTCGCTAAAATTGGAAAACCAATTGATTGCTGTTGATTCCACTTCCTACTTTCCGAAACAAGCGTCTTCTCTTCCAAACGTTGGATACCAAAGGACTTTGGCTACCGAAGGTATTTTAACTTTTAAACCCACACTCATTCTTGGTTTGGAATCCGCAGGTCCTCCCGCGACTATCCAAAACTTAAAAGATGCAGGCATTCTTCTCCGTTTATTTCCAGAAGAATTCAAATTAGAAACCCCAGCCAATCGCGTGTTAGAGATAGGTAAACTATTAGGAAAAGAAAAACAAGCAACGGTTTTAGCAAAATCAATCAACGAACAGATACAAAATCTAAAAATAAACAAATCCAATCTTAAAGTTCTCTTTATCTATTCAAGAAATCCTAGTTCCGTATTTATTTCCGGAACAGGAACTGCTGCGCATGCCATGATTGAACTCTCTGGCGCAAAAAATGCAGTAAACGAATTTTCAGAATACAAACCTCTGACAAGTGAAGCACTCATAAAGGCAAACCCGGACATCATCCTCATGCCAGAAAAATCAGCCCTTGGTTTTGGTGGTGAAAAAGCCATTTGGGAAATCAATGGAATGGAGTTCACAAGAGCTGGAAAAGAAAAAAACTTAATCCTTGTTGATGACCTTTTGCTTTTAGGATTTGGTCCAAGGTTACCGCTTGTTTTAAAAACTCTAAATGATCAATGGAAACTCATCGAATGAAGAAAAAAATTATCTTCATTATTTTTTGCGCACTCTTTTCCATTGTCTCCGCAGTAACATCTTCACTACTCGGAGCGATGAATATACATCTTACGGATTTATTTCAGAGTGATAGCATAGAATCTCGAGTATTTTTTGAACTAAGAGTTCCGAGAATTCTTCTTGGTCTTATGGTAGGAGGGTCGTTGGCATGGTCTGGTGCTTTAGCACAAGGCCTCTTTCGAAATCCGATTGTTGATCCAGGTCTAATTGGTATCACTGCAGGTTGTTCTCTATTTGCAGCAATTGCCATTGTCCTAGGTACATCCATTCCCTTTTTGCATTCTATCTGGAGTGTTGTTTTATTCTCATTTTTTGGAGGAATTTTATCCTCGTTTATCATTTTCATTTTTTCAAAATCAAAAGGAAGGACCGATATCTTCACTCTATTACTCTCAGGAATAGCGGTAAACGCCATTTGTATATCTGCTATTGGAATTCTGAGTTATATTGCAAACGAAGCACAACTCCGAAATCTTTCTCTTTGGAATATGGGAAGTTTGGGTGGTGCCTCTTGGTCTAATATAAAATCTTTTTCATGTTTTTTTATTTTTCCAATCTTAGTCAGCCCATTGATTTCCAAACAATTAAATGTATTTATCCTAGGAGAACTTGAAGCAAGCCATCTTGGAATATCGACAGAACTCTTAAAAACCATCATCATACTTCTTATCGGAATCAGTGTGGGTGCTTGCATTTCACTAGTAGGAAATATCGGGTTTGTCGGTCTCGCAGTTCCACATATTGTTCGTTTGGTGATCGGACAGGACTATAGATTCCTACTTATTTCCACTTACCTATTAGGAGGAGGTCTACTCTGTTTTGCAGATGGAATTTGTAGAGTCATCATTGCTCCATCCGAAATTCCGGTAGGGATAGCAACAGCCCTTCTAGGCTCGCCTTTTTTTCTAAGTTTAATTCGAAAAAGGATAAACCATGTATGACAATTGAAGCAATTGACTTAGACTATGCAATAGGTTCCAAACAAATACTTTCTAAAATAGAACTCAAAATTTGTCCTGGCGAGCTTCATGTTCTCATCGGACGAAACGGAGCGGGCAAATCATCCCTATTCCATATGTTATGCGGTGATATAACTCCACAAAATGGAAATATCTATTTAGATGGGATTGAATTGACCAAATACTCAAAAAATCAATTGGCAAAGATAAGGGCTGTCCTTACCCAGGAGACAAACATAACGTTTCCCATCAATTCCGAAGAGGTAATCGGACTTGGTCGCCATCCGCATAAGGTAGATATTCACAGAGACAGAGAGATTGTCCAAACTTGTTTAAAAATCACTGACTCTATTGAACAAAAAGAACAAAACTATGCCACCTTATCAGGTGGAGAAAAACAAAAGGTCAATTTCGGCAGAATCCTTGCCCAAGCTTGGGAGACACCACCAAGATATATATTTCTTGATGAACCCGTATCCGCCCTGGACATCCCAAACCAATACAAAACACTTAATGTATGCAAACATATGACAGAACAAGGTTATGCAGTCTTCATGATATTACATGACTTAAACCTTGCTGCTTTATATGCAGATACAATTACTCTACTTCACAAAGGAAAAATTCTTAAATCAGGCAAGCCAAAAGAAGTGTTAACGTTAGAAAATTTGGAAACTGCGTTTGGTATGAAAGCAAGAATTCTCAGCTCACCAGAAGGAAATTTTATCATTCCAGAAATCATAGGAGAACCAATATGAATGAAAACTTAAAACAACAGTGGGAAACTTTATCAAAAGATATGCCCAAACTCAGAATCAGAGATGCTGCCAAACATTTAAACGTAAGCGAAGCAGAACTCCTTGCTACAAAAATTGGCACTTCAGTCAAACTGCTAAAACCAGATTGGGCTGGGTTTCTTTTGAACACCACAAACCTCGGTTATGTGATGGCACTTACAAGAAATGAATCTTGTGTTCATGAAAGAAAAGGTGTGTATAGAAATGTATCAGTCAACGGACAAACAGCTCTCGCCGTTGGAGAAGATATTGACCTACGTATTTTTTTAAAAGACTGGAAGTATGGCTTCTACGTTGAGGAAACAAAAGAAACCGGAATCACTCGTAGTTTTCAGTTCTTTGATTCCAAAGGAGAAGCTGTACACAAAATTTACCAGACAGAAAAATCAACAACCGAAGGCTGGGAGATCGCAAAAACACAATTCATCGATGATAATCAATCGTTCCAATTACCTTCGAAGGTGAAAGAACCAAAAAAAGAAACTAATGATCCAAAAGATATTCCACAGTTTCTTGAAGCATGGAGTAAACTCGAAGACACTCACGACTTTTTCTCTTTAATTCGTAAGTACAATTATTCAAGGGAATTTTCACTGAAAGCTGCAAACGGAAAGTTTTCCTTCAAAGTTTCGAAAGTAGATTTATTGAACTTAATGGAAAAAGTAAGTAAACTCGAAATGGATATAATGATCTTTGTTGGGAACCCTGGAATGATCCAAATTCATACAGGCAAAATACAAAAGCTAGAACCTATGGGCCCTTGGTTTAATGTCCTTGATCCAGAATTTAACCTACATTTAAGAACCGACCTTATTGAATCTATTTGGATTGTCGACAAACCAACAAAAGACGGATTAGTCACTTCAATAGAAGTATTTGACCATGAAGAGAATCTTATCTTACAGATGTTTGGAAAAAGAAAACCAGGTATCCCTCAATCTGATCTCTGGTTCCAGTTATCCCGCGAGTACGTAAATAAAACGGAGGAACTAAACCCTTCTTTTGTATAAATTGTTAGGGAAATCAAGTTTCATTTGAAAACCTTGGGTACCATCAATACTCAAGGTTCCTCCCATTTGTTTTTCCGCTATAATCTTCGCTAAACTTAATCCCAACTTTTTCTGTTTTCCCAAATCAAAATCTTTTGGTAAACCGACGCCATTATCCAAATATTCAAAATGACAAATGGTATCATCTAACGAAAACCGAATTACGATCTTACCACTAACGAGTGTAGAGAAAGCATATTTTATACTATTCGATAGTAGCTCAGTAAAGATTAATCCAAGGGGAACGGCAGTATCCAAAAGCAAAGACCCTTCTCCAACCTGAATATCAATGGAAATATCCTTCCCCGCAGAAGGATAAGCTTGCTTAACCAATTCTACCAAAGATTCCAAGTATGCAGAAACCTTAATTTCGCTTAAGTCTTTGTTAGCATATAAATGGTCATGTACCAAAGACATTGTTTGAATTTTAATCGAAGTGTCTTCAACAATAGACTGAATATTTTTGTCTTCCGGGAAATCAGACGCCTGGATCATTAAAATCGAACGAACCAACTGTATTGAATTTTTTGTTCTATGGAAAATTTCAGAAACTAAATTTTCTTTTTCGCGCAAAGACTTCTGAATCATCTCCGAATAAATTTTATTCTCTTCAATTTCTTTACATAAAAGCTGATTAGTGTGTATTAATTTCTCATATGGATCATTGATCGCGGCGATAAATACCGCTTTATAAATTAAATAAAATGCACCAATTTTATATATATGACCTAAAACATTATAAACATCAAATACGCTAGTGTATACGGCGAAGACCATTTCACTAAAAATACAAACCATAAAGGCAGACAAATAGTATTGAAGTTGCCTTTTGGAAGTGTAAAAATTTGCTCTACTATAAAGGATCAGAGACAAAAAAAGAAATGCAATAATCACATATTCGGCATTTTTCTTGAAAGTAGTTAGCCCTTTCCCTTGCTCATAGGTTTTCGGAATCCAATCGTTATAAAATATAACAAGTAGAAAAACTATGCCAACCAAAAGAAAGGCAAAGAATATAAGTGTCCTTTCTTTGATTAACTTGTATTGTTTGTTCGGCTTTATAAAAATTGCAACAAACAATACAAATGCGGTTATCCCCCGCGAAAATATCCAAAACTGCGATGATTTATTTCCAGAGTTAGGAGTCACAAAGTCAGGCATTCCTGCATATCCCAATGCATGCATAAAATCGATCAAACCAACAGCAAGGAAACCAATTCCAAGAAACAAAGTATGTGGGTTTTGACTTTGGGAATAGGAATAGTACCCCAATCCAAAGATTGAAAAAGATACGATAACGCTAAAAATTTCAGTAACGTTGTGGAAAACTAAAAAATAACCAATCTCATACTCACGGTAAAAATACCCAGGGAATGTACCCACAATTAAGAGAGGGAAAATAGAAAAAAGTATAACCCACAAATAAAAACGATTATTGCGCAATAGAGTGAAATATAAACTGAGGCCCGACATTCTTTAGCAGGCTATTACATATAAAATATTGAATTTAGCAAGGAATTATTTTAAATGCAGAGAGAAAGTAAAACCTTGATTAAAATGGATTTTCAAATAATATCTAAAGAAATCAATGTAATATCATCTTTAGAAACCTGCCTCATTCGAGACAACCGATCTAATAAATTTTTATGAAACAATTCCGAACGTTCTCCAATAATAGATGATATTTCAGGAAACAAAATTGATTCAGGTTCTTCGTCTGATTTTAGATTTTCGTACAATCCGTCCGTAAAAATTAAAATCCTATCTCCTTCTTGTAAATCAACTACTCTTTCTTCATATGCAAAGGTAGAACGAACACCCAGCAGAAGCCCCGGGCACTCGAATGATTCTATTTCTCGATTACGAATCAAAATAAAAGGAGGATTTCCTGCTGAACTAAAACATAATTTCATATTTTCAAAATCGATATAGAAATAGGCAGCACTCACGAAACGAGCATGAAGACTTGTGCATAAAAAACGGTTCATTGCAGCTACCAACTCTTTCGGTGACTCCTTAAATTCTTTCGCATTCCGAAATGCAATTTTAACTGTTGAGGAATCGAGTGCTGCACTTACCCCATGACCAGTTACATCGGCAATTACCAAACCAAAACCTTCAGAGAATTCAAAGTAATCATAAAAGTCTCCACCTACATCATAAAGAGGAAGGTAAGAAACCACCATGGACAACTTCTGGTTCGTTGGCAATTTATCTGGCAAAATTCGCATTTGGATCTTTCGAGCTGTTTCTAGATCCTTTTTAATTGTTGTTAGCTGATTTTGAGCGAGAAGGTTTTCTTCTAACAAAAACCGAAGCCGCCTACCCAATGCTAAGGAAAACAAAATAACTTCGAATGCGGTACCAATTTGAACTCCATACCGACCGAAAGTAGAAAAAGGAATGAGGGAAGCCTTTGTCAAAGAATCAAAAATAACACCTACAAACAAAGTAAACCATGCAAGCAAAAAGAACAGAGAAGATTTAACTCCCTTTATATATGAGTAAGCTCCTGCAGACATTAGCAATAAAAACAAATACGGAAAGGTGTAAATAAAAGAAACTTCCATCCAGTTATGCGGAAGAACAAAAGAAACCATAGACATGATTCCGAAACCGATAACACTAAATAGTATGAGAAGGTGTAATCGCGGATTAACTTTTTTTAGATTTAAAAAAGATAGAGAGAATAAACCCACAAACATTAAGGATGCATTTACACTAACATACAAGTAAGGTTTAATCGACATCGCTAGTTCAGGGACAAGCAACTGTTTGAAAAACCCACCAAGCAATGAATAGTTGATTCCAAGAGTTGTCAAGTAAAGGCAATAGTAAACATATGCTTTTTCTCGAACGCTGACATAAATCAAAAGATTGTATAACAAAAGTGCAAAGATAATTCCAAAATAAATTCCATTGGCCACGTAATCTCTTTCTATCCGATCAAAAAAAGAATTTATCTTCCAAATGCGAAATGGCGCATTCAAGATTCCCGAATTTCTTATATGTGCATAAATGGTTCTTTTTTCCAAAGGATTCAATGCCAACTTGTAAGTTGGATTTCTATGTGGCACTTCTCTTGCTTCGAAAGCACCAGAACCGTTAAAAGTTTTTTTAACCACTTCCCCATTAGATTCCCAACCTAACAAAACCGTGTCGACCCAAGGAGATTCTAATTCAAGAACATAATCCGTCGGTTCATTTTCTGGATTTACCAAATCAAATTTTACCCAGACGGATGGCTTCCAATAGCCAAAATGGTATTTCATTTCATGAGCTTTTGACCAGACTGCATCGCCTGCTAGGATTTGTTCCAAGGTTTTGGTTTCAAATGTATATTGAATGAGGGGACGTTCAGGGAACCGATTGCCACAAGAGATTAAAACCAGAATGAATAGAAATAAATTAATTCTGCGATTAAGTTTCATCGGCACGTAACGGGTCTAATGCCAGTGTTAAGATAGATGCCAACTCCTGAAATTCAAATTCAAAATTAAGGAGAAAACGTATTGCCAAAATCCCTAAAGAAGAGATATTCATGGCAAATCAAGGAGATAGGTTCATGTCAGCAAAATTTGAAATTTACAAAGATAAGGCAGGAGAATTCCGCTTTCGCTTAAAAGCAGCCAACGGGGAAATCATCGCATCTAGCGAAGGTTATTCTTCGAAACAAGCCTGCGAAAACGGCATTGACTCAGTAAAGTCTAATGCCGGCACTGCGGAAATCGTTGATCAAACGTAAGAACAACAATAGTCTGTTACAGTTTGGATTTTTAATTTAAACTTGGATCCAGCAGGGACTTCAAATACAGACTGACCGTCAATTTGAAGCCATGTTTCGGATCCAGGCAATAACACGGATAGTTTTCCTGACTGGATTTCCATGATTTCCTTTTGGTCGGTTCCAAATTCATACTCTCCGGGCATCATAATTCCCAAAGTTTTCTTTTCCCCATTGGGGAACAGGACCGTGCGGCTTGTGACTTTCCCATCGAAATAAATGTTGGCTGGTTTTAGTACTGTTACGGATGCAAATGAACTCATACAGACCAAAAACCGGAACCGCTCGAGACTTCCAAGTGAATTCCAATTCCAAGATCTCATTGATTTGGCATTAAAAAGTGTTTGCGAAATTCGAAAGTACCAGAACGGTGAAGTCAGTGCCCATAAAGACCTCACAAAAATCAGAGAACAAAAAGCAACAAGCTAGGGAAAAATCCATCGAAAGGATCCTCTCCTCTGCCATTGCTTTATTTGCAAAACATGGGTTCTCTCAAACCACCATGGAAATGATTGCCAACCACGCAAAAATTTCTAAGGGACTTGCTTATAATTATTTCAAAAGCAAAAATCAAATTTTTGAACAAATCATCGACACTCACCTCGCCAAACAAGAGAAATTCTACAAAACCATCCCACCAAACCTTTCTGCGAAAGAATATGTAAGGGAATTTTTTAACCGTTCGATCCAATTTGCAAAAGAAGAAAGAAAAACCATGGTTTTGATTTCTGTATGTCTTTTCCAACCAGGTTCTGTCTCACTTTCCAAAAAGATGGTAGAAAATGTGGAAAAACGGTTTGCCCCTTTCAAAGAGGCGATGAGAGAAAGATTCCGATCCTATGGGATCAAAGAACCTGACAAAGAAATGATCCTTATCAAAACCTTTCTCCATGGTGTGATTATGAGCCAACACTTCAATGATACAACTACTTGTACGCCAACAATCATTGAAATGGTTCTTGAAAGATACGATTACAAAAACTAAAGTCCTTACTCCCCCACCCCACCTGGAATTTTTAAAATAAGCAGATTCGTTGTAGCAGTGGCTAGAAGTTTGTCTTTTTCAGTCCTCATTTCACCTATCATATGAATGGTGGAAAACCCTTTTGCTTCCACAGAAGCAGTTACAATCACTCGTTGGCCAACAGCCACTCCTCGAATGTATTGAATATTCATATCAATTGTTGTAGTAGGACGTTTTGCCACTAGATAACTAAGAGGACCAAAGGCATTATCAAAGGCAGCGGCAATCACACCACCTTGCATCATACCCATTGGATTTGCTTGTTCTTCTGAAACCGGAAAGGCAACAGTAATACTTTTCCCTTTGGTGTATGATAAAATTTCAGCATTCATTGCTAAAAAAATCGGAGGGGGTACAGTAATCTTTCTGCCTCCGTGATTGAAATTAGCGGTCATTTCTTCTAAGATTTTTTGGGTTTCTTCGGTTGTAAGTGTTTGCATAAAACAACCTCCATATGTTACCAATTGTAACATTATTTGTTTTTTATTCAAGAAAAAATGTTGCCACTGGTAACTTATTTATCAAAATTATATTGTGAAACGGGTCTCTTACCATCATGGTGATTTGAAAAATTCAATCATCAAATCTTGTCATAAATTGTTACAAAAAAAAGGTGCTGCCGATTTTTCACTGAGGGAAGTTGCGACTCTTTCCGGAGTCTCTCATGCAGCGGTTTATCGACATTTTCAAGACAAAGAGGAAGTATTAGAAATATTATCTTCCATTGGATTTGACAGGCTCGGCTCTTTACAAAAAAAAATTCCTCAAATTACAGAGAATCCAGATGAGTACTTTGTTAAACTAGGTTTGGTTTACATTCAATTTGCTGTTAAAAATCCAAATTACTATAGGCTCATGTTTCAGACAAAAAGATCGAATGAATCATCAGTCTTAAAACGATCTAAAATAAAATCTTACGCTATTTTAGTACGAGGTTGTAGATTCTACTTAAAAGCAAAACGGAGAAAAGACAACCGCAGAAGTTTTGCTCTGATGGCTTGGTCTTTGGTCCATGGTTATAGCAATTTATGTATAGAAACTGACTTTCCTGATACCGAGAGCAGAACACTTAAAAAATCTAAGATGGAAATAGCTGAAGACATCTTACGTTTTGCTATTTAAGTAAAAATACTCTGCTTTTTAGAGTCTGAGCGCTTCAAATTTTTCCAAAAATTCAGATTTTTCTCTGACAAATTTCATTGGATTTTCTTTACCATATTCACAATAATACACCATTTGTTGGCCATCGTTCGCATTGGTGCAATTTTTGGCTTCATCCAACTTTAGATATAAATTCCCCGTTTTTTTATGTTTATAAACTAACATTAAATCTCCTCTTCATCACAACATTTTTAGGTCATCAATTACATTTGAGGTA
Source organism: Leptospira terpstrae serovar Hualin str. LT 11-33 = ATCC 700639 (assembly GCF_000332495.1). Lineage (NCBI taxonomy): Bacteria > Pseudomonadati > Spirochaetota > Leptospiria > Leptospirales > Leptospiraceae > Leptospira > Leptospira terpstrae. The sequence continues at coordinate 32,248 of NZ_AOGW02000013.1, forward strand.
TTTTCCATAAGGGAATATTGTTTTGAGTTTCCATCCAATTTTTCCAAATCAAATTTAAAGCGCCTTGTAAGGATTCTGGTGAGGGTAGATTGGAAATTTGGGAGTGGGTAGATTTTGATAGAGTCCTTTCACTCCAACTTTTGAATTCTTCCCAAGGACTTTTTTTTTGTACTTTATTTTGTACCTCTAATGTACTGATAAAGGAGGGCTGAATTTTTTCCAAACCTGCATTGGAATTTTTGGTAGGACGGACCTGGAGAGTTTCTACAACTTCTTTCAATTCTTGGGTTGGAATTTTCTCCAAGGCTATTTTTTCTAAGGTTATCTCTTTGGCTTTCGGGTTGGAAAAAATAGGTCGTAAATACCTTCTTCTTCCATCAAATCCGGTTTGTTCCAAAAGACCGAGTTTTTTTAGAGAAGTGATGAGTCTAGAAATGGTATCCATCTTGAGACCAAGAACTTCACCAAAATATCGGTTAGATGCAAAACACCCGCCTTTATCATGTAAGGATACAATTTCTGCATATAATTTGGTTTGGCTATGAGAGAGATTCAATTTCTCAATCCAAACGGGAATCCAAATTCCTGTTCGATTTGTTTTCATTTTAGGTTCCTTCTCCCAAACGAACACATCTCCGGCTACGAGCGTTTGGTTGTTTTATGCCAATACACCTATGGTGCATCTCCCCTACACTACTTTGGAAAGTTTGTTTTTGTTTCTGACAAACCTTCGGTCAAACTAGAGAAGAGAAAGTTTGGAAGTTCTTACGAACGTCCTCTCGGAACTTTTTTAGAAATTCCGGTTTGAACAATAACGGCATTGTGGTAGAGCCGTGTTCGGTTGTGTGACCCGAACGTTCCCCATATGTACAAGTTTAAAATTTTCGTCAAGTGAAAAATGAGACATAATTCTGGTGAGGTCTCATTGGAATTGATATTTGGGGAGGGATGGAAAATGGCCCCGGGTCGCTACCACACTTCCCAGGGCTTTTATTGTTCAACCCGGTTAAGGATTAAGAACAATTTAGCCTTCTATGGAATGGAGTACAAGTTTTTTTCTATTCCTTTGCTAAAAAAATAAGTTCAGGGAAACTCTCTTGAAATTGGAAAATTTCGAAGATTTATTTTTTGAACTTACGAATGGTTTCCTCAAGGATCGTTTTTTCCTTTTGTAGCAGAGAGATTTTTTCCTTAATTTTAAGAAGTTTGGATTTTAGATCCTTTAGTTCTAAATTGCCTAGTTTGGGTTTTGTTTGTTTAGGTTTGTTTGGTTTTAATGGACGAACAAAATCCCTAAGGTCGTTACGAGAAGGGAAGTCACCTTTTTTCTCTAACCCTTTGATAAGATAATCGATAGCTTTTTTTCTATTGGGAACATCGAGTGGAGCAATTTCGGTGAATAAACTTGTAGGAATTTGGAAGATGGGGTGACTTTTGTCTGATGTTGTATTGATATTTGATTCTTTTAGAATTTCTGCATGAGCGATTTTTGTTTTTACCCACTGTCCAGATTTGTTGATACGTTTTGCCAATTGTTCATTGGTTTCTTTGTGTCTATTTTTTAGTTCTTGGAGTGAAAGTGCCAAATCAGATTCTGAAAGATCTTCACGTTGCAAGTTTTCTACCAACTTGATTTCGGGTAATTTAGAAACATCAATTTGTTCTACGTTTTTAACGATCGCAAGAATGGTTTTTCTTTTGAGAAGTTTGTGTGCTCTGAAACGTCTTTCTCCATTGATGAGTTCATATTTCCCTGCTTTTTTTCTGACAACAATTGGTTGTAAAAGTCCATATTGGGAAATAGATTCTGCTAATTCTCGGATAGTGGATTCGTTAAATGTTCTTCGTGGGTTGTTTTCTGTTAATATCTGGTCGATAGGGATGTCTGTTGCATTGTGATTAGTAGTCCCTTCTTCTTTTAGGAATGGGTTTAGAGAAGAGGTTCTAGCTGTGGCTCTAGAAAGAATATCTGCTGGATTATAGTTTGCTTTGTTTTTCATAATTTTGATAAAGTACGCCGGCGTACTTTATTTTAGTTTCTCCGCTAAAGTTTCAAAAGCTTTCCAAGGGGTGCTTCCTTCTTGTAGAGGTTTTCCGGTTTCTGTACGGTCCCGAATGCTGTCATTTTTCGGAATCGGTTCCAGGATTTTTAACGACTTTATTGTGTTTAGTTTTTCGAGAAGGTCCATTTGTTTTTGGGAAGTCCCCCACTGAGAGGGGAGAATCATCACTGATTTTTTTTTGGATTGTTCATCGAACCTTTCTGCTTCTTCTACTTTTTTGAGAACTTGAGCAACAGTCCGTACTGCCCATTTGGAAGGTGTTACTGGGACAAGAATAACTGATGCAGGTAAATAAGAGGCTATGTTTTCTGAAGATCCTGATCCGGGTGTGTCGATTACTACGTAATCGTATTTGGCCTTCAGTAAAATGTTTTTTAGGCGAGGGATCATGGAAAAATCTTTTGATGCAAGATAACTTAAATCGGAAAGTTCGATGATTGAGGGTAATACATCTATGTTGTTTGCTGGTTTTACAGACTCGGCTAGTGTTGTCTCTGCGTTTAAAACAGTGAGAGTGTTTCCTGAATCAAAAAATTCAACTGGTTCTTCAGGGAAAAAGAAGTCGGAAAGATCTGCTTGTGGGTCCATGTCTATAGCTAAGGTGGTGCCTTTTTTGGAAAGAGCCAGAGCTAAATGGATGGCAGTAGTTGATTTGGAAGTTCCGCCTTTGATATTGGCAACTGTTATGATCTTCATTGCAAAATGAGTTTGCGATTTAGCCTTCTTGGTGCAATTAAAAATCAATTTCTAGAATATTTTTTAAAAAGTACGCCGGCGTACTTCGAATTCTGATGAATCTTTGAGACTTCACCTATGGATCTTTATGTGAATTTATATTATAAAATAACCTCTGCGCAAAGGATCGTAGCGGAAATCCTTTCCCAGGGGGAAAGATTGCAGCGGAGAGCCTGGTCGTTTGTCGGGAGACAAGGATAGAGTAAGAGATTCGATGCGCCCAAATATTTTCTTCGGGTTTTTATTTTGGCTTTGGAGAAAAAATTCTTGTACTATTTTTTGCGGATTGTTAGAGTGATCGTAACCCCTTTAACCGGGTGATGTAAACTCTCTGGATTGTGTGGAAGCAGTTCAGAGAGACTTCTCTCCTCTAATATCCCCTACTCTTTCTAAAAAACTTTTGTTACAATGTTTCAGAACGGACCCGTTCTAATTAATTTGCCATCTAGCAGATGCGTTCGGGCTTAGAATTATGTCACATTAAAACTTGACAGAAAATGGAATCTGGTGCTAATAGAGATAGGGTAGGGGAGGTGTCTCCATACCCAAAAGCGGTCTTCCACAATTTAAACCGCTTAAATACATCACCTGGAATTCAAAAGAATTCCAAATAGGACGTTCGTAAGAACTTCCCAGTTTTTTAGTAACAGCACCGAAGGTTTGTCTTTCTGTTGTTACAAATCCAAAGGAAGAAACCTTCTTTTGGAAGCCGAAGGCTTTTGTTGGGCACAAGGGGTCGTTATGAGTGAATCAAAAAGAACAGGTGTTTGGGTCGCCCAATGGATGGAAGATTTGGGTCTTACGCCGAATCAGACTAGGTTGTATGCAGAGATAGTTTCTTTGGATGCAAAGGGCGGATGTTTTGCTTCGAATGAATATTTAGGAGCAGTTTTGCGATTGAAACGAGATACGGTGTCACGATTGGTTTCGCAACTAAAAGCAAAGGGGCTTTTGAAACAAACTGGTTTTGATGGAAGGAAGCGGTATTTAAAACCAGAGTTACCAACTACCGAATCTGAATTGGATCTTAGTCAGAGAAAGGATGTAACTTCTGGGCTGCAGATAAAACCCCGAATAGGAATCAAATCCAAACCTGAGTCTTCTACGGCTCCAAAGCCTTCTCTTAAATACGAAGTACATACAAATATACAAAATAGTGTTTTGAAAAAAGATAAGGAATCAGATTGGGATGAGTTTTTGCGTTGGAGTGAAAAGAGACTTTCGTTGTCTACGAGGTTCGTGCTTTCCCAGGTCCGAGGACCTGAGGCATTGAGTGGGTTACAACTTTCTTATTGGGAACGCTGGAAGGCAAATCCATCCTAGGTTTCATTTGGCATGGATGAAGATGGTTTTCATTACTCAGATTTTGCCAAAGGTCATTTAACTTGGGTGATGTCTTGGTGGAATTGTTTTCTTCCGCCTGGGTATTCGATGATGTATACGCATTGACAAGATTCCCAAGCAGGGCTTGCGAAAAAATAATTGCCGCTTTCTGTTTGGCAAGAATCTTGTTTGGGTTTGATTTTATGGGTTGAAATAAGGCGCCCAAGGTCTTCGGCCTCTACTTCATCTAGTTGGATGGATTCTTGTTCTAAAAGAATAGAAGTGAGTTTTGGGGAAGTGGAGAGTAGGTTTGTAGCATTGACACAAGTGCTCCTTCTCATTGCTAAGCTGCCTGATTCAATGGCTTGTTGGCTCGCTTTTGCAGAAACAGCTGCATAAAAAACTTCTGTCCCATTTTGAGTTTTCCATTCGGATTTTAATGGCGTATAACTTTGGCAGGCGGTAATAAATAGTAGAATGAAAGGAATTGTAAATTTCATGGTTTGAGTCCTTACCGTGATTGAAGTTTTGTTAATTGAAATCCTATAGGAAGCGACTCGTCGAGGATAATTTATTGAAAATATTTCTAATTCGAGGAAACTAGGGTGATTGTCTATGAGTCTATTTAAACCTTTACCCTTTCTTTCTGGAGCCATGGTTCAGTCCTTTATGGCTTCTTTTAAATCAAAATCAGACAAACGATATGGGCATGCCATTGCAGGGGAGTGGAAATCGGTAAAGGCAACAGACGGCACAACGCTTCTTGCCCGAGTTCATGAAGTACCAAATCCAAAAGGACTCGTAGTTTTGGTTCATGGCTGGGAAGGTAGCATTCATTCCAGTTATATCATACGTACCACAAGGTTTTTTTTGAAAAAAGGGTTCTCTGTTTACCGGCTAAATTTGCGAGACCATGGGGATACACACCATCTTAATGAAGGAATCTTTAACGGAAGTTTGCTTCAGGAATCATATGAAGCGGTAAGAGAATTGGTAAAAACTTTTGGAACTAAGGGGCCTGTATTTTTGGCTGGGTTTTCATTGGGTGGTAATTTTGTATTGCGGATGGCTGCTCGTCATTCCCTTTCCAAGGTTGCCGACCAAATTCCTGGATTAAAACATTGTTTTGCATTTAGTCCAGCTTTGGATCCGAAAAGAGCTACAATTAAAATGGATGAACATCCTTTTTTGCGAAAATATTTTTTGAATTCCTGGAAAACATCTCTCGTAAAAAAAGCAAATTTATTTCCTCACTTGTATTCTTTTCATGATTTGGATGATTATCAGTCGGTAATGCACTTAACAGAAAAAATGGTGAGAGAGTTCTCCCATTTTTCTTCTGTGGATGAGTATTTTGAATCCTATACTTTGAATGATTTATTTTTTAAGTCTATTCGTATCCCTACAACCATTCTCACTTCTATGGATGATCCTGTCATTCCATGGAAGGAATTTGTTGAGATCCCTCCCTCTTCCTACTTAGAAGTTGTGATTGAGTCGAAAGGTGGACACTGCGGTTTTATTGAAGATTTGAATCGGTCTTCTTATTATTGGAAATTGATGGAAAAAAAGATGGGTTGATTTCTTCCCAAATTGTTAACCAATACTTTGCCCAATCAGTCTTTCTGGAGGTCCAAAATTTCCAATAGAATGAATCAAGTAACTCTCTGTTTGATAGAATCTTTAAAAGCGATTTTTTCTCCAAAGATTCGGGTCCATGTTTTAATAAAATTTCAAAATCTTCCTCGATAGATTTGGGAAGTTTGGATTGGTATAGTTTGTTTCCTTGGAGTTGTTTGTGTCTATTGTGAAATATGGGATGGACAAGGGCAAAAAAGAATTCGCGACCTTCGAGATAACTATTTTTATGAGATGTTAATTCTTCTTCTAGGCGACCGATTAAGTTTGTATTTGGTTTCCAAAAGCTAGGATCGAGTATTTTGTTTAATGATTTTTGTTCTTTGCCAGTTAGGATCACTAGAGGAATGGATAAAATCCAGCCGATCCAGATAGGCATTGTCAGAACAAATAACATAATCGAGTGAGTGTAACTTATATAGGCACAGGCAAAACCAAGAATGGTCACTCCAAAAAAAGAAGAGAGAATGTAAGGGATATTGTATCCTGAATCTGCATCTCGGTTTTGTGGTCCCCATGTGATTCTTTTGTTTAGTAATATAGAAAAAACAAAAATACTATGGTAGATCATATAGATAGGGGCGATGAGTATTGAAAATGTTGTCTCTAAAAGGAAGGCTGGAAGTTTTTTTAGAATTTGTAATCCAGGTAAGCTTATAAAACTAAGGACTCGGGGTAAAAATAACAACAATAAAGAAAGGTATAAAAGTTTTATATAGAGCGGATCGTAAATCTGCGATTTGAAGAATTCATATTCTTCGGGTAACATGGAATAATTTAAATATTTGTTATCTTCCAAATAGTTCCACAAACTTAATATGATGTAACACATCCAGATTGGTGAATTAAGATAAGATAGGATTCCGTTGAGAATATGGATTCGGTTGATAAAAGGGATTTTTTTGCCGAATAAAAACCAGAAATGTTGTAAGTTTCCTTGGCACCAACGTTGGTCTCTTTTGAGCGCGTCAATTATGTTGGGTGGATTTTCTTCGTAGCTTCCTTCTAATTCGTAAGCACATAAAACTTCAAACCCTGCTTTTCGCATGAGAGCCGCTTCCACAGTATCGTGGCTTAAAATTTTTCCACCGAGGCCACCATATTCAGGAAGGTGGGGAAGTGCACAATGTTCCATAAACGGTTTGACCCTTAAGATCGCATTGTGTCCCCAGTATCCCGATGCATTGATTTGCCAAAAGCTAGCTCCTTTTAAGAAAAAAGGACTAAAAAGATAAGAAGAAAATTCTGTTAATTTTTGGAAAATGGTAGTGGATCTAAAAATTTTGGTACTAGATTGAATGATACCTGCGTTAGGGTTTTTTTCCATATTGGCGATCAGTTGGATGATGAGTTCGCCAGAAACTAAACTATCGGCATCCAAAACGATCATGTATTTGTATTTTTTCCCCCACCTTCTGCAGAAATCCGCGAGGTTTCCACTTTTTCCATTTAGGTTACTTTTTCTTCTGCGGTAGTGGAAGTTATGGAAGTTGTTTTTTGACTCACATAACTCTATGTAGGCGGCTTCTTCTTTGATCCATTTTTCTGGTGTTCTTGTGTCGCTAAGGATAAAAAAATCTAGTTTTGGTAATTTGTAAATTTTTTCTACTGACTCAAAAATTACTTTGATTCTAGAAAATATGGAAATTTCATTTTCTTCATAAACGGGCATCACAACGGCAACGTGGATGGCTTCATAAGCAGGAAAATCCAAATTTTCCTTCGGGATTTGTTTTGCTTTCAGGAGTGGATCTCCTTTTTTTCTCAGAGATAATAAAAAACCAAAGAGTGAAGTGCTGGCTCCATAGGACAACATCGGCAAAAGAAAAATCAGCGTAATGAATTGATAGTATTCGGTGATCTCGATCCCCCGAAAAGAAATGATTTCAATAAATAAACTAAATCCCCATATCACTGGGATTATAAACGAAAGAAAAAATAAACTACGTTGGATTTGGATCATAACAACCTAAATATAATTAAGTAATAGAGAAGGCTCCAAAGGAAGATAGATACGATGACAAATACTGGTTTTAAGGAACCAACAATTGATTGTTTTGTTTTTTTTGTGTCCCTTTTCCATTCAGAGGAATGAGGAATCATTGAACCAAATTGCCAAGATCTATCGGCTATGGGAAGTGAATGGGTTGGCATTATTTCGTTTGTTTTTAGATAACTTTCCCAAAGTTTCCAATCGGACGAAAATGAGAGTTCCAGGGGAGAAGACTTGAAAAAATTATTTAATATCTCTGCAATTTTGTATTCATTTTGGATTCCATTTAGAATTAGATAGGTGCGAGTTCTCTCGCTAAATTCATTCATATATTCAGTGTTATTTGGATAGTCCATCACGATACATCCAGGTTTCGGTAATTCTTTGGTTCCCATTTTCCAGGTAAACAGTCCAGTCCGACTCATCTGCTAATGCAGGATACCAGATTTGCAAACGCCACTGGTCAAGTTCGGATATTTTCTCTATCTTGTAACGAATATGTTCTGAAGGAATTTTATTATTTTTGATAATAGCATTTAGGTTTGTTTTACGATCTAAAGATTTGAGTTCATCACCAGTGAAATAAAGTGTGAAAACTTTCTCTTTTGGGAAAAGTGGGTCTACTCCTCTATAAAATGCAGAGGCTTTTCCTAATGTATGGTGTTTTGGAGATTTTTCAGTATAGTGGAGTGTGTATTGGAATTCGTAACCTTCATTTAAGTTAGGTGGGACAGCTGGTTCCCAAAATGTAGTCACATTGTCATCCGAATCTAAATTGGTGGTAAACTCGAGTAAATACAGATTTCCCTTACCCCAGTCACCTTTTGGTTCCACCCAGACGCTAGGCCTTAAGTGGTATTTGAGTTTTTCGTCTTGGTAACTTTTGAACTTACGATCTCTTTGGATGAGTCCATAACCTAATGGTGAATCTAATGGAATTCTTGTTAGCTGGGTTTTTTTGGGATTGATCAGGGGTCTCCACTCCCAATCGCCAGTTTTGTTTTGTGTGAGGAGGCCATCAGAGTCGTGCACTTCAGGGTGGATGTTGCCTAATATGGGATTGTCTGATTCTCCATATAAATACATGGAGGTTACTGGAGCAAATCCTAGACGTTTGATTTTTTTGCGAAGATAAATTTTTGCTCGTACATCAATGGTTGTGACTTCGCCTGGTTTTACAATGAACTCATAAGAGCCTACTACGGATTCGCTATTCATGATGGAGTAGATAGTGATGGTTGTGTCTGTTTTTTGTGGGCGTTTGATGTAGAAACTTTCGAAGATTGGAAACTCTTCTTTGTCTTTGGGACCTGTGTTGATAGCAAGTCCTCTTCCTGATAGTCCATAGACTTGGCCTTTGGAAATTGCTCTGAAATAAGAGGAACCCTGAAAAACTAAAAATTCTTCTAATGCTTCTTTTTGATTGATCGGATAATGAACGCGAAAACCTGTATAATGAAGATTTTTCGTAAGTTCTGCAAAATCTTCTGAGAGAGGTAGGTCTCCAAAGTTAAAACGTGATGCATCGTAGGGAATTTCCACCGGTTTTTCATTGATCACTTCATATATTTGAATTCCGTTGCTGTAGATATGTCCTGGATGAAAAAAATGGAGTTGGTAGGGCAGAGCAAGATTCTTCCAGATCGCTACATCGGGTTTGTATTCGATTTGCCTATAATCATCATAACTAATCCCATCAAGGCCTGGAATTTTGAACTCCGGAGTTGGGGAAAATTTAGACTTCAATTTCTGTTGTGCAATCAAATCTGTACTATGAAAGTCGAAAACTTCGGTAGGAGTGGATATCGCCATAAGAGTGGCTAATTTGTTTAGGGTCAGATCGTTTTTTCGGATGATGATGATGACACACAATACCAAGGCAATGAGTGCTAGATATAGGTTCAATTTCTTCATAGGGTAATGATTAATTAACATTCTATTGGGTCACGTAAATAATCTGATGTAGCATTTTTACCTCACTAAACATGGATTAAGCAAGACGGCGATTTTTTTATATTGCATATTTCGATTGTTTCTATAGGGTTCCCTCATCTTATGAAACTTGTTTCCGCAAAGTTCTTTCTCCTGTTAGCCGTCACCTTATTTCTGCAATGTTCTGGTTCACAAAAAACTGATAAAATATTAGGTGAGTCTGTGTTTAATTCCAACAAACCGCAATCCTTCAAAAAGATTGCTCCTTTGACTGCCAATTCCCTTGGGTCGAGACAGAATCTTTTTGAACATGGATGGGCTGTCATTCCTTCTGGAAAAAAGAGTATAGATTTGGTTTATGAAAATGGTGAAATTAGCGCTCGCGTTGCAAAAGCAATGGTGCTCGTTCATATGAAAAAACGGAGCAAAGACTTCCCGGGTAAATTAGGGGAAACTATGACTTCTGTAATTTCTTGGACAGGAAGCGGAATACAGGATTCTTCCCGAAGAACGGAAGATATCTATGATGCAGGTTGGCAATTGAGTAAAGCAGAATGGAAAGTATCGAAAGATAGTTTTGAAGAAGCAGGTTCTCGATTTGTATTAGGATATATTCAATTGGTTCCAAAGATAGAATCGGATAAAAAAATGATGTTTTCTACTTTGGATGAAATTGGGGGAGAACGCAGTAAAACAACGGATCAGTTAAATGATTTGTTCAGCTCAACTATAAAGAAAAATTCCAAAGAGATTATTTCTTCTTGGAGTGATTCCTTTTCAAAAGCTTCCGATGAATTTACAAAAAATTACGAAGAATCGGGTCAAAGAGGGAATTCGCTTCTTGCTCTTGTTGATATTTTCCAAGGTTATTCTGTTGCACTCAAAGAAGTGATGGTGGCACCGATTGCCAAAACAGGAAAAAATACCGGCGAGATTTTAGTTGTCAACGGAGTTTATGTTCCTCTATCTCAAACTATGAATTTTTCATCTAATGCTTTGATTTCCACAGGTGTTGTACTTTACTATTCAGCTAATGCAGGTTACCGCGTAATTTCGCCAACCTTAGAGGCAGGTCTTTTTAGTTCGATAGGTCTTCTATCAGCTTCATCCACTATCCCTACATACACGGGAGGAACTACACTTGCTGCTTTTAACCAAGTCACATCAGTGGCTGCCACAACAACTGGAGGAACAGTTGGTGTTGTGGGTGGAACTGCTTATGAAACAGGGGCATACGCAACGGGAATGGTTTATGATTTTTCGAAAGGAACAGCTGAAGCTGGTATGTATGCGATGAGCTCGGGAATGATTTTAGGGTATTCTGCACTTACTGTCCTTCCTTCGCAATTATTATTAACAGCAGTAGATGGTCCCATATTGATTGCTTATGATGGACCACGAGTTGTAATAGCTGCTGTGAAAGGCAACTACGCGGGGTTTGATGATGCACCTACAGGGACTGTTATTAATCTTGAAGAAGCAAAAAAAGCAGGAAAGGTTAAAATCTTAACAGATGATCCCAAAATCATAAAGAAAGTATTGGATGCTGAAATCGCAGAACAATCAAAACGCGCAAATGCAAAGGCAGCTGAAAAGAAATGAAACCAAAGTACTTAAAAATTATATTATTCATTCTATCCTTTTTTATTTTTTTTACTTATTGTTCTGGAACCGATAGAAAGTCAGAAGATCCATTAAAGAATACTAAAAAATTAGCTATCGAAGGGCATACTTCCCTTTATTACCAAGGGGCGCTCCCTGTGAAAGGGACCAGTATCAAGTTTATCCCTCCCTTTGAAGAGTCTCCTGTGTCATTTATGGGACAAAGGTTTGGGTTTGCAAAAGAAGAGTACTCTCGCTCGGTTTTGAAGGCTAGAGAATCTGTTGTTATTATTAAAGATGGAACCAAAATGAGTTGGTCTGCTGCCGGTAAGTTAAGTGCAGGTGGAGATGCTGCGATTCAGTATCTAAATGAAAATGCCACCAAACCAGGGTTATTTATTATGTACGTTTCGGTGGCAGAGTCATATGGGATTGTCGGATCTTCTTTGGATCGTGGGTTTGATACACATAAAGAAGTTGTGGCAAATTCTGAGTCCATTCGTAAAGAATGGGACGAATGGGCGAATATGCAACTAAACCAAAAAGAGGCTGTAGACAATTCCCCATCCGCTAAAAAAAGATACAACCAATACAAGGAAAAATTTCAAAAAGATTTTGAATCAACCGTCTACGGGTATGTGGATTTAGATGATGCTCTTAAATCTACTTATGATGATACTTACGATGACTTAAAATCGGGAAGTTGGAAACGAAGATTTGCTGAAATTGATGACTTACGTTCTTCTGTCTCAGAAAAGATTTTTGGGAATTGGAAAGAAACTATTTTTACATTTGGAAAAGACACCTCGCAGGAGTTTGGTCGTGCGAAGGAAGATTTGGAATCTATTGCTGATGGAGAAGGGGTACCTTTAGCTTTGCTTAAAGCATTTTCAAGAACCACCAAAGCACTGTTTTATGATAGTATTATCAAACCCATCGGGAAAATGACATTACTTTCTGTAGGATATGTATCTTGGAATGGAATCATTTATCCGGCGGCTGTAATAACTAATGCGGCAGGCACCGGATTATATTGTTTGGTGGAAACTTTTGCTTTAGCGGGAAAAGGGGTGGTGTACATTACTGCACCAAGCTTGGAACTTGGGTTAGGTGCGTTACTTAATAGTACGGAAGCAGTTTTAAATGAGTCGGTTCTTTCCATGGAAAAAGGTGTTAAAGTAACTTCTGCTGTAGCAAGAAAAACATCTGCCTATTCTGTAAAAACTGCTGCGGTAGTTACTGAATCTTCTGGGAAATATATTCTGGCACCGATGAGTCTTGTCGGTGTTACTTCTGGTCAAACTGTTCTTGGTGGTGGTTTGGCTGTATCAGGAACAGTCACAGGTGCCACATTTGCAGGTGCTTCAGCCACAGCACAAACGGTGACTTACACTTCAACCAAAGTGGCTGCGGGAACTGTGGGATTGGTTGGCACTGCCGCTTCTTTTGGAACGGGGACTACCTTTGGTGTTTATCAAATTTCAAAAGCCATTGGTGTTCCTTCAGGTGTGATGATTGGGTCAGGGATTGTACTGAGTTATGAATTCATTGCTCATATGTCAGCACATTCGGTGCTAGCTGTTGCTGATTGTACATACTTAGTGTTATCCCTTGAAGGTGGAAAGTGGGTCGTTTATGGAGTGAAAGATGGATCTAAAAAAGCTTCTCGTCTTTTAACAGGCGCAGTGGTTGATATGGACCAAATCCGTAAAGAAGGAGGAACTGTTGTAAAAGTTCCATTGGAAGAGGGAGAAGTTGAAAAAATACTAGGTAAAAAAAAGAAAAAATGAAACCGTAGGAGAATGGAGAAAGAAGGAAAAAAAATTCTCATCATTGAAGATTCTGAATTACAAAGGAAACTTCTTAATCGATGGATTTCGAATCATGGATACGTTCCCATTGAGGCGGTATCTCTTTCCGATGCAAGGGAGATCATCATCAAAGACCAAATTGATGTGGTTCTTCTTGATTGGGAGTTGCCAGACGGATCCGGGATTGAATTGATCTCAGAAATATTCTCTTCATCTCCGGTAGGTTGGCTTCCTATCATTATGGTCACAGGCCATACGGAACCTGAAAATCTAAAACTTGCTATTGAGGCAGGAGCTACCGACTATATCACAAAACCCGCTAAAGAAATTGAACTTTTAGCGCGAATCTTTAGTGCCTTAAGAATGAAATCATTACATGATCAATTGCGTGAAACTGCAATTCGCGATGTTATGACTGGTTTGTATAACCGTCGCTATATGGAAGAACGGATTGATCAAGAATTCCAAAGATGCAAAAGACACAAACACAATCTGTCTTTGGCAATGCTTGATATAGATTTTTTTAAAAAGGTCAATGACACTTATGGGCATGAAACAGGAGATATAGTTCTCAAACGTTTTGCAACTGAATTGAAATCATCTTTACGAAAGTCAGACATTATTTCTAGATTTGGTGGTGAAGAGTTTGTGATTGTTTTCCCAGAGACAGCAGTTGCCGACGCCTCTCGAGTGTTAGACAAAATTCGAGAAGTGGTTTCAGGTATTGAATTACAATCAGAGGCTGGGCAAAAATTTAAAGTTTCCTTTAGTGGCGGTGTAGCAGGAGGAGATGTCACTTCTATAGAAAATCCAGTGGAATTACTTAGGAGTGCAGATAAACTTTTATATGAAGCAAAGTCCTCTGGGCGAAATAGGATTGCAAGTTAATTACCAAATTGGATATCAATCATTCATTTTACCAACTAACACCAGATACAATTCTTAATGCACTAGAATCATTGGGATACGAAACTACCGGTAGGTTTTATCCATTAAACAGTGTCGAAAATCGTGTTTATGATATTGAAACTACCAATGCCGGTAGAATCGTAGTAAAGTTCTATCGACCAGGTAAATGGTCTTATGATGAAATTCTAGAGGAACATAGGTTTTTACATGAACTAAGCTCCGAAGAGATTCCTGTACTAACTCCCATTCTCATTGAAGGAAAAACTTTATTTGAGTGGTCTGGAATCTTTTTTGCCATTTGGCCACTTCGCAATGGTCGGATTGTAGAAGAGATTGCAGGCGGAGATTTGGAGCGGGTTGGTGCTTTACTGGGAAGGATTCATGCAGTAGGAAAAAAATCGGATTCAATTCATAGACCAACATTAGACATTCCTTCTTACGGATTAAAATCTTTAAACTTTATATTAGAAAAAAAGTTAATACCAAATCAAACTTTGGCTGAGCGTTACAAAACTACAGCTCTAAGATCCTTTGAAATATTTGAATCCTTAGTAAAAGAATTCCAAATCCCATTTCAAAGAATACATGGGGATTGTCACAAGGGCAACTTACTTGTTTCACCAGATGGTTATAGTATTTTGGACTTTGATGATTTTTTGGTAGGTCCCATCGTACAAGACTTTTGGATGTTGCTTCCGTTAGGTGAAAATGACAGAAAAAATGATTTATTCCAGTTTTTACAAGGTTATACAATGTTTGCTGAGTTTGATGAGAATTGGCTACAATTAGTAGAACCTCTCCGTATTGTCAGATACATTCATTATGCTGCTTGGATCGCAAAACGATGGGAAGATCCTTCTTTTCCTTCTTTGTTTCCCCACTTCGGGACCGAAGAGTATTGGTTAAAAGAAACCTTAGATTTGGAGTCAGCGAAAAAAGATTTGGAAGAACAATCTATAGAAGGGATCACCAAAACGACAGATACGGAGCCAGAAATGACAAACAAAGATTTTTTTTGGGATTGGGAAAACTGAATAGATTAACCTAACAGGTGTGACAATGCAACAGCAAGCGCATGAGACACATTTAAAGAATCAATTTGGTTTTTCATTGGAATATAAATTAATTGGTCAGATAAATTGAGAACTTCGTGATCAATTCCTTCCGCTTCATTCCCAACGACTAATACAAATCTATTTTGTTTGTTTACCTCATAAACAGTATTTGTTTTGGACGATAAATTACTCCCTTCTCTGGGTAGGCTAAGTGATAAAATCGTATGTCCCGATGTTTTTAAGGAGATCAAAGTTTCTGTTAGATTGGAAATACGAACCAATTGAATATGAAATAAAGAACCCATCGAAACTCTAACACTCCTACGGAGATATGGCGATGCTGATTTGGAATCAAAAAGAATAGTTTGGATCCCAAATGCTGCAGCAGTTCGTAGAATGGATCCAATGTTTTCGCTATCAACAATTGAGTTTACAAATAGAATTGGAGATTTGATTTCAGATAACAGGTTCCATCTTTGGAATCCAACTGCCATAAAACCTTGGTGCACAGAAAACCCAATGGTTTCTTCAAATACTGATTTATCTGCAACAAAACATTGGTTAGTGTCTCGGAGTTTGGATTGGATTAAGTCTTTATGTTTTTCCCAATATTTGGGCATACAGAACACGGACTCTACCTGGAGTGTGGAATTAAGAAGGCGAACAGCTGTTTTTTCGTGGTCCGCAATGAATTTATCAGAAGGATCCTCTTTTGCTTTAAGAAGTTGGTAAGCGGAAAGTCTCGGATCCTGGGGGGAGTGGATGATTTGCATTATGTCTCATTACCCCGGGAAAGCCCCCGCCCTGATTAGGGTGGTGGAGGCGGGCTTGTGGGGTTGTCCTAAAACCTCTAACACAAATCATTCCATTCTTCAATCAAAGATTGGATTTTCGAAAATAATATTTTGGAAAGTTCATATTACTTAAAGTGGTATTCTGATTGGACAAATCCATTTGCAAAAGTTGAAGTTTGGATGTGTTCCAATTTTTGCTCTTGTGCTAAGTAGCCAAACAGGGATAACCCCGATCCAAGTAAAACAGGAATTTTTGTAACAATGATTTCATTTAACATTTGTTCCTTGATAAATGATTGAATCACCAGTCCCCCATCTACATAAGCTGCTTTAAATTTATTTTTTTCTAAATGGGAAGTTAAATCTTTAAGTTTGCCATGGAATATAAAAATGGGATAGTCTGATTCGAACTTGTATTCGGGATTACGAGTTAATACATAAACAGGAACCGATGCAAAAGGATAAGACTCAAAACTTAATACTGTTTCAAAAGTTGTTCTGCCCATCACAATGCAGTCGATACCTTGCATAAAAGAAGAATAACCTAAGTCATTGTTTTCCAATGTATATTCGTTCGAGGTTAGCCAGTCGATTGACCCGTCAGACCTTGCTATGAATCCATCTAAACTGCTTGCAATAAATGCTTTATATTGTATCATAATAATATATTCCTCTACGGTGTAGATTTAATTATTCTAC
Organism: Leptospira terpstrae serovar Hualin str. LT 11-33 = ATCC 700639; assembly: GCF_000332495.1. Classification (NCBI taxonomy): domain Bacteria; kingdom Pseudomonadati; phylum Spirochaetota; class Leptospiria; order Leptospirales; family Leptospiraceae; genus Leptospira; species Leptospira terpstrae. The sequence continues at coordinate 48,802 of NZ_AOGW02000013.1, forward strand.
ACCGTAGAGGATGTGGGTTGAAAATGAAACAAAAAATTATTCTAACAGCTTTGAAAATTTGTGAAAAAGAAGGATATGAATCGTTTAGTATGCGAAAATTAGCTACAAAACTGGATCTTGATCCGATGGCGATTTACCATTATTTTGAAAATAAAGAAGCTCTGACAAAGGCCATGGTAGAACAAATATTTAAGAGGTTTGAAAAAGAGATTACAATCTATGAAAAAAATCCTAAATCAAATTTAAAAAGTATATTAGTAGAATACTGGGCACTATTTATAGAATATCCGGGGATGTCCTTTTTTTTGATTAAAAATTCTTATGATGGTTTTCCCTCCGTAATATCACTCAACCAAACCCTTCAAATGTTAATCAAGAAAATCTATCCTGCCGTTGATGATAAAAGAGTACTAAACATCATAATTGATTTTATTCATGGGAATGCTTTTGCTTTCTCAACTCTTCTAAAAGGCAGAACGAAAGAGGCAACAATTGACTCAAATAAAAGAGAATTTGAATCTTCCTTGTCTTATCTTTTGGATTTATTCAAAGATTCTTGATGGATTTGAAACATCTAATCCTTGTCAGGTTATAGCTTTTTTCGTGTAAATTGAGACTAGATTGAACTCTATCCTTCCGCCTAATAATAGTTTTAGGAATTTGACTGTTCTCTAATACTACTAAATTTCATTAACTAATATCCATTTGTAGTTGATTAAATTACATAGGGAAAAACTATTTATATAGAATTTCGGATATTCCCTAATTAGAATGAACATTGATCCACGGACTGTTGTATTTATAAACATAATCGGATGTCTACTGATGTCTGGGGGCCTTTGGTTTGCCGCTCGAGGTTATTTCCAAAAGCTTAGGTTCGTAAAAGATTGGTCGATCGCAACTTTATTGCAAGCCTTCGGATGGGTAGTCATGGGGGCGTTAAGAGGTATTATACCCGATTGGATATCAATTAGCGCAGGAAATTCACTTATTTTACTTTCATTAGTATATTCTAATAATATCATACATTCTATGTTTGATAGAAAACCTATGTGGAAGTCTGGAATTTTTTCTGTGTTGTTGGTTTTTGTATTACTAGTTCTCCATCAATTTTCGGATTTTTCTCCTAAGTATAGGATTTCTTTAATTTCTTTTGCTGCGGGAATACAGCTTATACTATCATCAAATGCCATTTTAGCTGCAAATCGAAAGTCGCATTTGTCTAGTCGGTTCTCCGCATATTTCTATTTGTCTTGTGGTATTTTTTTGTTTCTTCGCTGTTTGTATTATACATTTGCAGATGTTTCAGTTTCACAAATTGCATTTGGAAAAGGTCCTATTCAGGATATAACCTATTTATTTTTTTATGTAACATCAGTTATGATGACTTTTGGTTTTTTAATGATGTGTATTGATATTTTCATTAAAGGTCAAGAAGAGAGTGAGCAGAAGTATAGATTGCTTGCAGAAAACACTACAGATGTTATTTGGGTGTTAAATTTCGACCAACAGAAGTATCTTTATGTAAGCCCATCCGTTTTTAATATCACTGGTTTTACATCGGAAGAAGTAATACACCATTCTTTAGAGGATTCACTCACTCCATCATCTCTAAGTTTTATAATGGAAGTTTTGCCGATGCGGATTCAAGAGTTTAAAGAAACTGGCGAAAGAATACCATTTAGTGATGAAGTAGAACAATATTGTAAGGATGGTTCCACAATTTGGATAGAGGCAAATACTGTCTTTCAATGGAATCCTAACGGTACTGTCAATATACTGGGAGTATCCAGAAATATTGATAAAAGGAAAAAAGCAGAAATTGAAAAAGACGAGTTTTATTCCGAATTGCAGTTGTTAAACCGAACGAAAGATAAATTTTTCTCAATCATTGCACATGATTTAAAAGGTCCAATTGGTGGAATGAATACTTTTGCAGGTATGATTTTAGAAGATCTAGATACAAGACCTTTAAAACGAACTAAAAATGATTTAAGTATTCTCTTTCAATCCTCTGGCGAAGTTTTTATTTTGTTAGAAAACCTACTAACTTGGGCAAGGTCACAGACTGGTGAAATTGCTTTTTTTCCGGAAGACATCTCTTTATATCGTTCCATAGAATCTTCCATTGCTTCTGCTTCCTTCTCAATCCAAAATAAATCAATCACCCTGAATAATTTTGTAGATCCAAATGCAATGGTGTACGCAGACGAAAAGATGTTAGACACTATCTTTAGAAATTTTATTTCGAATGCCATAAAGTATTCTCACCCTGGTGGTGAAATTCGTATTTCATCCGAATCCATAGGTCATGATATCCAGATATGTATTGCTGATTTTGGTACAGGCATCACAGAAGAAATTCGAAACAATTTGTTTCGGATAGATGCAAAACAATCCAGTATGCCAGGTACACTTGGCGAAAGGGGTACGGCACTGGGTTTAATTTTATGTAAAGAATTTATAGAAAAACATGGAGGAAATATTCGCGTAGAAAGTGAAATAGGTAAGGGATCGCAGTTTTACTTCACCTTACCTAAAGAATCTAGTGTACCTATTCGGGTATAACTTTTGTCCCGTTCACAACCGTATCTCCTGGATAAAGTATCACAGATTCGCCTATGGATAGGCCACTTTTAATCATACTGATTCCTTCGCTTTGGTGTTCTATTTCAACAAATCGAAGTTTTGCTCTTTTCTTTTCAACAGTAAACACTGCCCATTTTTCATCTTCTCGAAATAAAGCCGAGGTAGGTATTACAGTGGCATTTGGTTTTTCAAATAAGATAATTTTGCATTCTAATTCATAACCATCTCCGATTCCAGGTGGAGGATTGAATTCAATGTAAATAGGCACACGTTGTTCTTCAACACCTAAGGAGGAGATTTTAGTGATCGCGGAAGGTTCAATGATAGAGACTTGTCCTTCTAGAATATCTTCACCAAATCCGGTAAGTAGAACTTTGTCTTTGAGATCTAAATCAGGCATATCTTCCGATAAAACAAAAGCAGAAACATCTATTTTTGTAATATCACCATAATCTAAAATACGTTCCCCCATAGCTACGGGTCCCGCACTTTCACGGTACACCTTTAGAATTTGGCCATTGGCACTTGCCTTAACTGTTTTCACAATATCCCAATCAATAGTCAAAAGAATCATACCTTTCGTAACTTTATCGCCAGCATGTAATTCTACTCGGCGCATAACTCCATTTACAGGAGAATAGGCAGTATAAAGTTCTTTAATTTTTGTTTTGCCTTGTACGGAAAGTATTTGTCTATAAACACTTTGAGTAACAACGGATACTTCCACTGGTTTCGGATCCTTTTTTAAAATTAAAAAGGAGAGTCCTAAAAACAATATGATTGCCATCGCAATTTTTGCGTTTTTAGTTTTCAATAGTTCTAAAAATCTTTCTTTCGTCATGTTATTCTCTCACCTTGAGCACACTTAATAAGTCCATAGTTTTTAATTTTCGATACACGATGACAAAGCTAATCCCGGCAGTGGTTAGTGCCAGAAGGATTGAATAATAATAAGTAGATGGGAAAATGACAGCAGGAACTTTGAATCCTTCTGTTTCATTGCTGTTTAAGATTAAATTTGCTACTTTGTAACCAAAAAAACATCCAATGGGAATCGCCACAAGAATCTGCCATGTTAGTTCCCAAGCGATAATCTCAAAAACTTCTTTTAAACTGAAACCCAGAATTCTCAAACTTCCCAATTCGTAAATTCTTTCTGATAAAGTAATCATAGCAGTATTATAGATCACCCCAATAGAAATGATAATTGTAAATATTAATATGACGATGGATGTCGATTGAAGAGATCGTTGCATCATTTCTTTAAAAGCAAGCAGAATTGCAGATTTTGAGAATAAACCAATCACAAGTGGATTGTCTTTAAACTCTTCAATTAAATTTTTATCTTCTAGTGGATCCGTTTTTAATAATGCTAAATTAATTAAACTTCCTTCGTCTAACATCCGATTTAGATTATTTCGATTGATAAAAACGCCTTGACCTAAAATTTCATTGGCAAATGCCGAAACAGTAACAGGTATTTTTCTTTTTTCACCATCAAGAGTTTCTATCACAATGGTTTCTCCTTTTTGGATCCCCATTTTATTGGCAAGGTCAGTATTCATCATGATTCCATAAACTGGTATATCGATGGGATGCAAATCATGATTTAGAATTCTTCTTAAATGGGAATCATCCGAAATTCCCGTTAAAATAGTGTCTTTTGTTTTCCTATGTTTCGTAATTTTGATTGGGACAGACCTTTGTCCTTCTGCTAAAAAAACTCCTTTTTTCTCTTTAAGACTCAACAATACAGAGTCTTCCACAGGAATTCTAAACACTAAAGTGAGTGTTTCGCGTTGAATTGTATTAAATTGTAAATCTAACAAAGTACCTACAGTATCTTGAATAAAATTTCCAATGATCATAATCATTATGGAAGTTGATAAACCTAAAATAGTGAGTATCGTTCGTGTAGGTCGTTTAAAGAGATTTCTTAAAACCATTCTTTGTATGGTTCTAAGATTGGTGATCCATGCTTCCCAAAAAGAAATTGTATATGTTCCCGGTGGGGCAGGACGCATTGCCTGTGCGGGGTCTAATTGAATGATACTTCGTAACGAGATAATGGTTCCAAGTCCACCGATGAGAATTCCAAAGCTGACACTAAATAAAGCGAGTAGGGGTGGAAAAATAGGAATCAGTTGTGGAAATTTATAGAATCTTCCATACAAACCAGTCATCGCATTACCTAAAAAGAATCCAACAATCACTCCAAGAATACTGCTAATTGCCGTGATAAAACTGATGAGTTTTAAATAATGGAAAATAATATCTTTCGATGTATAACCAAGCGCTCGTAAGGTTGCGATTTGTTCTCGTTCCTTCGATATGAGTCGATTGGAAATGATGTGCAAAAGAAAAGCAGCGATTGCCAAAAAAATTCCAGGTAAAAATACCGCAGTGGTTCGAAGTTGTCGGAACTCATCACTTAAAAATGAATCAGAAGGTAATAGTTTTCTCTCTTTTGTTCCTAAACCTCCAAATTCATCCAGTAATGCATCCAGATCACGCATCGTACGGAATCGGTCTTCTCCTTCCGTAGCAAAATGAAAAATAACCTGATTAAAAGCTCCTTCAAAGTTAAAGTTCGCCTCCATTGCTTCTCTTTTCATCCAGATGATACCATAATGTTTATCATCGGGCATTGGATTCCCAGGTCGGAAAACATAAACGAATTCCGGAGATAAACCAACGCCTGTTACATGCAAATAAACACGTTTTCCACCAATAATGGATGATAGAACTGAGCCTGGTTCTAACTGATTGGCATTAGCGAAATTTTCGCTTATGATTATGTCCTGGTTTTGTTTTGGTAAAAAACCTTTTTTTAAATATAAGGTGTTTGTATGTTCTGGTAAAGATATCAACTGGGCAGCAGATGGATACACTTCACCCGGAAAATCTAAAACGATTTCTTTAGAAATCCTTGTTTCAAAGTCAGAGATTCCAGGAAGTGCAGCTATTTTTGATTCAAGATAAGAAGGTGCGCGGTTTAAATAAACGAATCCTTCGCAAAGGTTTTGTTTGCTATAAAAATTTGATTGGGCATCCATTAACGAAAAGTAAGCAGCCCAAGAAGCAGAAAAATAACTAATCCCTGCCGCAATGACAAGACCTACAGTCAAACCCTGCATCGTCATAGACTTTAAGTCTCTAAGTAGTTTTAGATTTAAAGTTCTACCTATCACCAACTAACCTCGGATACAGGCTTTTTATGGTGATTTAATGCATCGGAAACAATGGTTCCGTCTTTTACAAGAATAATGCGATCAGCAATTTGTGCAATGGACTCGTTGTGAGTGATCACAACTGTTGTTGTTCCCAGGTCTTGATTGATACCTGTGATGGCTTCTAAAACAATCCTTCCTGTTTTAAAATCAAGTGCACCTGTAGGTTCATCACAAAGTAGTAACTCAGGTCTTTTTGCAATTGCCCTTGCAATGGCGACTCTTTGTTGTTCCCCTCCCGAAAGTTGGGCTGGGAAATGGTTTTTACGATCGGCAAGTTTTACCAAGTTCAATGCTTCTAGAGGTAACATGGATTTGTCCGAGAGGTCTGTCACCAAACGAACGTTTTCTTCTGCAGTAAGACTTGGGATTAAATTGTAAAACTGAAAAACAAAACCTACGTGATTTCTTCTATAACGCGTCAAACCCTCATCATTTTCTAAAGCCAATGTTTTTCCATGAAATAATACTTCACCCGTAGTAGCCGTGTCTAATCCTCCCAAGATATTGAGAAGAGTGGATTTTCCCGATCCTGAAGCACCTAACATTACTGTCAGTTCTCCTTCATTGAATTTTAGATTCACTGAATGGAGGGCAACCAGTGGTACTTCACCGACTTGGTAAGTTTTCCCAAGATTTTTTGTTTCGAGAAGGGTATTGGGTTTCTTCATTATAAAAGTACCATGAGTGCAAAAAGAACTCTTAATTTTACAAACCTATTATTTTGATAAGAATCTGTGAACTTAAAATTCATTGAATTCGGGACTGCTCTAGTTGATGTTTCTCAAGTTCTTGGAAGTACTAAAACCAACTTTGATTTGGATGAAAGTCCAGACTGGATTGTGATATTGTTTTTGGGAACATGGAAGTGCTTTGCTAGTAAGGTGATCAGTTCTTCATTCGCCTTTCCATCCACAGGTGGAGATTTTAAACGCGCAATACATTCTGTTTCCGATATAAATTCTAATCCTGGTTTTTTATTGTTTGGTTTTACCTTTACAGTTAATTTCATAAATTTTTACTATTGAGTATTCTGATTATTATTTAGAATGGTTCTATAATTTGCAAAGGATGTAACATCTACAAAACATGAAAAAATTTTCTAAACCATCCAAATCTTTTGCTACCTATTTTTTTCTTTTTCTAATGGTCGTTTTTACTGCCACCTTGTCCGTACTTCTTGTTATCAATGCAAAGGAAGATTGGGAATATCGTAGTTTCTTTTGTGATGAATCATTTCGAAACCAAAAAGATTCGCGTCTTATCTCTGGTAATATTTCTCCAAACAGTATACCAGATCCAGAATCCGGATTTGTCGTTTACAATGTTGAATACCAAACCAAACGGAATCATTGGAATTTATACCAAGTATCCGTTGGAAGTTTTTTCCTGGTTTTGAATGATAAATCTGAAGTTTTGGTTTCCAATGAATCAGGACTGGCTAATCATAATTTTGATAATAAAGAAAGAACATTCAAAAAGCCTCATAAACCGTCGGAAGCCCAACTCCGATTAGTGGGAGCAAAGCGGGGCGATACAATCACGGTCGTTTATGATAAATCACAATCCTTATCAGATGAGAACGGAATTCAAGCAAGTGCTGTTTATGCTGGTTCTTCCTCCGACCTTTGCCAAGAAGAAACTGCGAATGCAATTACTGCTTTAGTTGGTGCTTTTGCATTTGCGCTAATTTCCTTAGGCCTTAGCTATATGCTTTGGAAAGAATGGCTTCGTATCTATAAAATTAATAAACATAAATCTTAAATCCGTCTCGTTTCTCTGGGCGCCTCGAATCTGTTTGGTGACCAAAATTATTCGGAATAACGATCCCGCTCTTCGCTCCAATCTTTCGCTTTTGCGAAAGGATTTCCGCTGCGATCGGTGGCGCAGAGAACAAAGAAGAAGCAAGTTGCCCATATTATAAACAATTTATGCAAATCAGATACGAGTCGTTTATTCTTTAAAATGATTGTTAGGTGAAAATGCTTAGAATTCGACTTGCTGATCTAAAAATAACCTGAAATGATCACTTAGATTCAAATCCATTTAGGCAATTCCGCCTAAATAGTTTTTGGTTTTGAGGGTAGGGGATGTCGGTTCAAAAAAATCTTTTAGATATTTTATGGGTACTCGTTTGTTCGGGACTTGTGTTGATGATGCAAGGTGGATTTTTAGTCTTAGAGTCTGGTTTAACTCGTGCTAAAAATTCAATCAACGTAGCGATTAAAAACATCGCAGATTTTGGAGTAGCAACATTATTATTCTACTTGTTTGGATTTGGAATCATGTTTGGTTCTTCTTTTTACGGTCTTATAGGTATAGATTTATTTTTACCAGCGTTTCCAAAAGACAATGCTTGGCCTCCTACTTTCTTTTTGTTCCAATTGATGTTTTGTGGAACTGCATCTACCATTGTTTCTGGTGCGGTTGCCGAACGGTTAAAATTTCCTTCTTATCTTTTGGCAACAGCTCTTATCTCTGGTATCATTTATCCGATTGTCGGACATTGGGTTTGGGGTGGAACCTTTATTGAATCCCCTCGCGGTTGGTTAGAACAATTAGGTTTTCATGACTTTGCAGGATCCACACAAGTCCATAGTGTTGGTGGTTGGGTTTCTTTGGCACTTCTATTGGTAGTAGGCCCAAGGCTTGGAAGGTTTAAAGAAGGGGAACCTTCCAAATCAGTTACAGGTAGCAATCTCCCCTTGGCTATGTTAGGTGGAATTATTCTTTGGTTTGGTTGGATGGGTTTTAATGGAGGAAGTACTTTAGCCTTTAATGGTTCAGTTCCAATTGTCATTTTAAATACAATCATTGCTTCTGGATTTTCCATGCTGGTTGCTTTATTTTTAACTTGGTTTGTGAAAGGATATCCAGAGGCAATATCCCCATTAAACGGATCTTTGGCGGGACTTGTTGCCATTACAGCTAGTGCTGACTGTGTTGAACCTGGGCAAGCTGCCATCATTGGAATGATAGCGGGAGGGCTCACTATCCCAGCAGAAAAATTATTAGAAAAATGGAAGATTGACGATGCTGTAGGAGCTGTTCCTGTACATTTAGTCGGTGGTCTTTGGGGGACATTGGCAGTAGGGATATTTGGAGACATTGAAGGATTAGGGGCAACAAGTGGAAGAGGGGACTTTATCCTCATTCAGCTATTAGGAATCCTAGTCGTTGGTAGTTTTGCTTTTGGTATATCCTATATTATTTTTAAAGGAATCAACAGAATCTACCATCTCCGAGTGGATGAAACAGAAGAAAGAATGGGTTTGAATATATCGGAACACAAAGCCACAACAGAACTTATTGATTTGTTTTTATCTATGGATTACCAACATAAAACCGGAGACTTAACTCTTGATGTACCTGTGGAACCATTTACGGAAGTGGGACAAATTGCGGAAAGGTACAACTTAGTTTTAGGAAAAGTTCGCACCACCTTAAAAGAAAATGAAGATTCCAGAATTGAAATCGCTAATGCATACGACAAAGTAAGAAACGAACAAGAGAGAGCAGAAAAACTATTGTTAAACGTACTTCCGAAAGCAATAGCCGATGAGCTAAAAGAAAAACAAGGTTTAATTGCTAATAGTTATCCAGAAGTATCTGTTTTATTTGCAGACATCGTGGGGTTTACACAAATTTCCGCTGGTCTGAAGCCTGAAGCTGTAGTTCGAATCTTAAACGAAATTTTTTCTTACTTCGATGTGTTAGCAGAAAAGTATCGATTAGAAAAGATTAAAACCATTGGAGATGCCTACATGGCTGTTGCAGGACTCCCGGCACCCGATCAGTATCATTCATTACTCGCGGCTCATATGGCTTGGGATATGAAATCATTACTTTCTAGGTTGAAACTTGGGAAAAGTGGAACCAAACTCAGTATGCGAATTGGAATCAATACAGGTCCTGTGGTTGCTGGAGTGATTGGAACCAAAAAATTTATTTATGATATTTGGGGGGATGCGGTCAATCTTGCCTCTCGTATGGAATCACATGGACTGCCAAATGAAATTCAAATCACAGAATCGACTGCTAATTTAATTCAGTCCGACTTTGAATTAGAAGCAAGGGGAGAAATTGAAGTGAAAGGCAAAGGAAAAATCAGAACCTTTCTCGTCAAACAAAGGATACGTGAGCCGGAGTTGAGTTTGCCTTACTTTCAATTTGCAACTTAGATAATAAATCCAATATTGTATAGAGTCCGTCTATCGTTTGGTGAAATTTTTTCTTGCAATTGATACTTTGGTTCTAGACTTCCTATTTTAAAGGAAAATTCAAAAGAATTAGTTCATTAAATCGTCATATAAGGCAAATTACCTCTATTATTTGATATATTTAATCATATGTGGCAAGTTAATTAATATTTCTTTAATAGTCATATATGGCTAAATATATCTTGAAATATATATAAACCACTATATACTACAAGTTAGGATGAATTGGTCGGATGAAAATTTATATACAATTCTAGAAAAAATCGGGTCCTCGATCAAAGGACGACGTGTACAGATGGATCTCTCCCAAGAAGAGTTAGCGAAGAGAAGTGGGGTTTCTCCTTCATCCATTGCAAGGTTAGAAACTGGGAAGGGAAATATTTCCTTACTCAACTTACTCTCTCTATTAAAAGAATTGGATTTGTTAAACGAATTACAACTTACCTTTAGAGACCCAAACCTCTCTCTGGCACTTCTTGCAAAATCCAAAACAAATAAAATAAGACAACGGGTCAGAAAACAAATTACATTACCACCTAACGATGAGAAGGAGTGGACTTGGGGTCACAAAAATGGGTGAACCTGTAACATTGGCAAAGGTTTATTTATGGGGATCTCTAGTAGGTTATGTTTCTTGGAATGACGATGGAAGGTTTGCTACCTTCGAATATGATAATGAATTTTTGAAAGCACCAGTAGAACCCTCACCACTACTTATGCCAAAAAGTAGAGCACTCTATTCTTTTCGAAATCTAAACGTTGATACATTTAAGGGACTTCCAGGATTACTTGCCGATTCCATCCCCGATAAATTTGGAAATGCCCTTATCGATGTTTGGCTTTCTACGGTAAATAGAGATTTCCAATCTTTTAATCCTGTAGAAAGGTTATGTTATATCGGGGAACGTGGTATGGGTGCTTTGGAATTCAAACCAGCCACTTACAAATTTAGAACAAAAAACACTCCAATTGAAATCTCTGAGATGGTAAAGTTGGCTTCAGAGATTCTAAGCAATCGGAAAAAATTTTCATCTAAATTAGAATTAGCAAACCAAAAGAAATTAAATCAATCTTTGACAAACTTACTCACGATTGGAACTTCTGCCGGAGGTGCCAGAGCAAAATGTATCATAGCTTATAATGAAAAAACAGGAGAAGTTCGTTCCGGACAAATTAAAACAACTGAAGATTTTTCATATTGGATTTTAAAATTAGATGGAATTCGAAATAATAAAGACAAAGAGCTGAACGACCCCAAAGGATTTGGTACAATTGAATATGCTTACCACCTCATGGCTTTAGATTGCGGAATTCAAATGATGGAATCGAAACTACTCGAAGAAAATGGAAGACACCATTTTATGACAAAACGTTTTGATCGCATCAATGGTGGAGAAAAAATTCACATGCAATCACTTTGCGCCATGGCACATTACGACTTTAATATGGCGGGTGCTTATAGTTATGAACAATCGTTAGACATCATACGTAAAATTATTTCAGAAAACACCAAATTTGCTCTAGAACAACAGTTTCGAAGAGCAGTTTTCAATGTGGTGGCTCGTAATCAAGACGACCATACTAAGAACATCGCTTTTTTAATGAGTCAAACAGGAAAATGGACTCTTTCCCCTGCATTCGACATGACCTATAGTTATAATCCCAATGGGCAATGGACCAATCGTCATCAAATGAGTATCCATGGGAAACGTGAAAAATTTACTCTGGAAGATTTTATTGAGCTTGGGAAAAAAGCAGATCTAAAAATATTTCAAATCAATTCCATTGTTGGACAAATCAAAGAAACAATCTCTCACTGGGAAAATTATGCGAACCAAACAAAAGTACCTCCTGCATTACAAAAGGAAGTCAAAAAGAATCTAAACTTATCTATATAAGATTCAACATTTAGAAAAATAAGATATAAGGGTAACCTATGTTTTGGAGCAATAGGCAGCTTCCCAGAATGTATATTATGTCTCATAACATCTGATAGGCGACTGAGTGTACTCGTACATCCTTTACAGTTTTGTCTCAATACATACTTTACATAAAGATGCATTAAAATCCTGATTCAGACGGTAATGAGGATTGCATTGGATTTTTAAAATGCAACAACTTTCCCGTATACAAATCGATCACACCAAGGCTAACTCCATAAAAATGAATCTTTACATGCCTGTCCGAGATTTCCTCTAAACCAACTTCTTCATCTGCTAACGCGGAAGATAGAAAGATCCGATGGCCTTCAATATGAAGATTCCCTATGTCATTGATTTCTCCAATCATGATGTTTGTTGGATAAGAAGCTTTTACAATCCGTTTTGGGAATTTCCTTTTCGACTTTTGGTAATGGTTAGCAGGAAAAGAATTTTGAATTCCTTCATGTGGTCTTAGGTAATTGAATTCTTTCTGAAAATCTCGAAATGCTTTTTGTTGTGTCTCTAAGCTAGACCTTGGAGGCAAAGCCGTTTCTTCCTTTAAGGTT
>NZ_AOGW02000014.1 GCF_000332495.1 Leptospira terpstrae serovar Hualin str. LT 11-33 = ATCC 700639
ATTCCAAGTACAGACTGAAATTGATTGTTACCAAGCATTGAAGCAAGTTTTTTATGATTAACATATTCATCTGGTTCTATTGATTCTTGTAAGATTTTGAAACTATCGTGTATATTCATTGTATTTTAAGATTTCTGGTTATGGCGCATAACGAACTAGTGGAGACGACGTTCCCTGACCCTGAGTCCCGAACGGGACGTTAGGGACTGGCACGGAGTTTGCGGATGCAAACGAGTGACAGAAAGGGAATGTGGCGTAGCCCAAGCGAGGCCGTAAGTGCCGAAGCGCAGCGTTTCCACGCTGTTATACGATGGTCGAATAGTAGTAAATCTAATCTTCAGCGAAATAATTTGCACATTTTCCGCCTTTATGGTTTTCGATTGGTATATATAGTTCGTTGTTTATGTATATTTGGTTAGAAGACTTAATGTGTAATTTGAAAATACTTTCGTCAGATAAATAGCTAGAGTAATCAGTTGCTTTTAAAATATATCGATCTCCTATTTTTTTTAATAGAATTTAGGTCAAGAGTGTGTGCGTTTCATGGGAAGCTCGATACCTTAAGCTTAAATCAGAGTATAAGGAAAATCTATAGGTTCCGTTGTAATAGCAAGATTTGCTGAATTTATTTAACAAAATATATTCGGTACTAATCAGTTTAGAAATTTCGTTAAATTTATTAATTAAACAATCTTTGAAATCATTTATAGTCGAGAGTGACTGTTTTTGCAAAAAAACATAAGATTTTAACGTTCTTCCATTTTCATGAAAAACGGCAAATCCATATACCAAATTTTTATTTTCTTTGAAAACTCCTTTAACGTAGAATCGAATTCCATATTTAAAGGTATATGTTTCATTGAAATCTATATTTTTTAAAGTTATATTGCTTGTGCTATTGAATGTGTTAACATGGGTTTCAAGATGATAGCTATTATATGGTCTGATGTAAGGCTCATTTTTTACTGAATCAATCAAATCCAACTGATTCTCTTCTACAAGGGTATTTATTTTGATCTATCCTTTTTGATCAATATCATTATTTACAATTCCATAAACCCATTTTCTATCGGTTGATATCTTTCTAACTAAGAAATATTCACTGTAGTATATCCAGCCTAGATTGATTTGGTTGCATTCAAGTTCTGGTTCCCTGCATAACCTACTTGATCGACGGTTGAAGTAACATCCTTTATTTATTTTTATATTGCAATTTTTGTTTTCTATAGAATCTAAATTGCCTGCTTCCATGTCAAAATTATGACTTATCGCCCAGCCGATTTGGTCATTTTCTGTTTTTACTTGAATCCTATTTTCCTACAAACTCTTTTTCGATAAGTGATTTGCGGAGGAATTTAATAACGTTACATATTGTTATTTTTTTTTAATTTTCAATAATGAGTGAACTAGTGTTCTGATTTAAATATAAAGTTGTTTGTGTGGATGTTTTTATTTGAAAATAGTTTTTTTGTTCCAATTCTGAGTTTAAATCTATCGATTTGCATGAAGTGATTTTTAATAATAAGAATATTATTGTATATTTTTTTAACATGGGTATTGTTTATTTTTTTCGACTATCGTATAACGAACTAGGGGAGACGACGTTCCTCGTAGCTGAGCCTACGTAGTAGGCGTTAGCGTCGGCGCGCTTCTTGCGATCGCAAGAAAGCGTGACGGAGAGGAATGTGGCAGAGCCCAAGCGAGGCCGCAAGTGCCGAAGCGCAGCGTTTCCCCGCTGTTATGCGCTGGAAATGATTAGTAGAAATAATTAAGATATTCTAATTTTTATTTCTCTTTAGTTTTTGTATTTGGTATAATCAACTACATGTTATTGCTACCTGTGCAAATATTATTCCGCTGTATATAGCAACTTCCTTTTGCTGAATCACAATTTTGAACATAACTTGGGGGATTAATACAAGTAGATTCACAAATGAAGAATGTTAAAACAGGATCACATTCTCTTTCTTTTTTTCTTGTTTCCTTTGATTTTCCAAAAATATCTTCCTTTTCCTTTTGGCAATTTGCAAATAGTAGCAGTAAAATTAGAATTATGTTTTTAATTTTCATATTATTTTCTTTAATATACTTCTAAAGATATGTAAAGATTATATAAATTTTCTGATAATTTTAATTGCCAGCTTTCAGGCTAGATATTTAGTTTTCTTCTTAAATAGTATTATACCAAGAGTATTGGATTTAGTGAAATATATATTTTGAAAATATTATGGAGCTATAAACATTAAATTAAAATATTTTTATGTTAACTTAGATTTTTATAAGTTTGTGTTTTTAATTGATAACTCCGTTATTGGTAATTCTGCGAGAATAATTGGATCACATTAATTCCAATCTTAATTTAACGATGAAGAATTTTGGTGTTGTAATCTTCAATTTTTAATTTAATAAATATCTTCTGCCAAATTTTATCATAATTAAAATTTTGCTAAGTTTTTATTCTAAACAATTTTCATTTCTTGCGCATAACGAACTAGACTTACCGAAGTTCCCTGACCCTGAGTCCCAACGGGACGTTAGGGACTGGCATGTAGCTTGCGTAAGCAAGGCGAATGCCAGAAAGGGAATTTGCCGGAGGCCGAGCGAGGGCTTGTCCCGAAGCGAAGCGGTAAGTCGCTGTTATGCGAAGTGAAAAACTTTCAATTTGCCTAAGTTAGAAAGCCACAATACTCAAATTTAATGTTTGTTTCTTCATATAGAATGTTTATGAAGTCTTGAACACTTGGGGCTTTTGCGACTAGCTTTTCACATTTATCATTATCTAAATCACAATAGAGTAAAAAGCCAAATTTTCCTTGAAAATAGTATATTCCATAACTATTTATATTGTTTTCTATAGGTGTAATACTGGTAAAACCATATCCACCTGTTACATTTGATCCCCATTGAACGGTAAGCCATTCTGGATCTTCTTTTGAAGGGATTGGTGGTTCTATTTCATAATTCGGGCTAGTTAAATTTAAATAGGATTGGTAATGAAATCCCTTGTCATCACCAATTATTGTAACCAGATTTCCTCCTACATCACTTAGTTGGGGATTTTCTATTACTTTCCTAAACGCGTAGTCAAAAGCATCATTTGACAATTCTATATTCTTGTTTTCATTTACAATTAGCTGAAAATATTCAAAAGCCTTAAAGTTACCAATCCAGGATGAGTTAGTTATAGTTACTGGTTGTTTATTTCCTTTAATTTCGATAATATTGTCATTAATATCATTTGAAGCTACAATAAAGTCTGGAAATTCGCTGTATTTCGGATAGACATTATTGGAATGAATGTTTCTCAAATGACAAATTAATTCAGCAATATCCTTTAGTTTATTAAAACTGTTCTTGTTATCGTTTATAATTTTTATTATTTTGTGTGCATATTCTTGAATTCCCGAATAAGCGATACAAAATTGTCTACCAATAAAGAATGCTTTTAAGCCGTGGTATGTATTGTCATTGAATGAAAATTTGTCGGGACCAGCAATTAAGGTATCGCTGTAGAAAATGATTTTTTTATTTATTTTTTTACAAATTATTAAAGTCATTTTTTTCATTTCGCATAACGAACTAGCCTTAACGACGTAGGCTGACCCTGAGTCCCGAAACGGGACGTTAGGGACTGGCACGTAGTTTGCGGATGCAAACGAGTGACAGAAAGCCTATGTGTCGCAGACCGAGCGAGGCCTTGTGCCGAAGCGAAGCGTTAAGGCGCTGTTATACGCCGTTTTTTTTGATTAAATTTCATTTCTTATTTTATCTGTTTTGTGTAAATAATTTTACTACAATTAGAAATGCAGGCTAATCTTATACTTTGCTTGTTAGTATTTTTGTGAGAAATTATTGCAACGAACCGTCGGAACAATTTGCCATACAAAGCTGTCTTTCTTTACAATCCAAGTTATTTGCTTCATTTAAAGTTTCGTAATAGGGATGTATTGGTTGTTCTTTTGAGAAATCAATTTGGTTTGGTTTCGAATTTAATCCTAAAATTAAGGAAAAATATATTATAAAGAAGAAATTGACCATTATTTGAGTATCGTTCATGTTGAAGTGCTAATTTATTGTTTTTTAAGTTATAATGTCAGTAGATGTATGGATTTTTATAAGGGAATTTTGCTACTTAGCTGAGAATTCCATTTCTTCATTTTTATATAAAACGAATTTTTTATCGAAATCATAGGTGAAATTTATAGTAAGATTTCTTGGAGTAAGAATTTCTAGAATATTTTTGTTTTTTTGACTATTTGTATCAAAAGAAATGATATTCCTGATACACATTTGGAAATCGTTCCCCGTTTTTAGAATATATTCATTATACGGATGAACATCATTAATGTAATAGGGTCTATTTTTTCTAACAAAACCGCCTCGATAAAAGTAGGAGTAAGGATAAAAGTAAGAAACGATCGAAATAGGCGGATTTTCATTGAGTTTAAATTGATAATACTTAATATCTTCGAAAATATCAATATCCTTCTCTTTATCGAAGCAAAATTCGTATAATAGATTCACATTGTTTTTATTAAATTGGTTAATTTGTAAAATATCTCCTTTATTAAAGGTCGCATTATTTGGATCTTTAATAATTTCCTTTAAATTTTCATATTCTAGGAAGAAAGCAGAATGATCATAGAATGTTGAACCATAGAAAGCAGCTTCTTGAAATCGAATACTTGCTGTTTTGTTTAATCTATAATTTGAATTGATTCCTGGTGATATAATAGTCAGGGCGCAACCAAAGAAGGGAAGAATAAGAAAAATTAATATTTTTTTGTTCATAACAATATTTTAAAAAATGGCGTATAACGAACTAGACTAACCGACGTAGGCTGGCCCTGAGTCCCGGGACGGGACGTTAGGGACTGGAACGACGCTTGCGCAAGCAAGAGGAGTGCCAGAAGCCTATGTGTCGCAGACCAAGCGAGGGCGTAAGTCCCGAAGCGCAGCGGTTAGTCGCTGTTATGCGCCGTGTTTTTTTTGTAAAATCGATTCTTTAATTTCAGCATGGACTAAATCAATAGGGCGGGGAGATAAAAGCAATTTGATATCTGAAATCGATTGAAGGTAGTTTAATCCAATTGCTTGCTCATCAGTAATTGGATAATATTGCCATTCTGGTTCGTTTGTTAAATCATCTAAATAAAAAGATAGGTAAGGGGAAATTGGGAATATAATTTTAGTATTCGGTCTATTTATTCCAAAATTTTTATCATTAAGTATTATGACTGGATTATCGCTAGTAATCAAGAGAGGTTTTTTACAAATCAGAATTGACCATCTTTTTTTTATTAATTCAGTTGCTATTTCAAAGGATGACTCCTTTAAGATTTTTATAAAACTTTCTTTAATATCTATCTTTGTTAAATTTTTGTATTCCTCAAATTCTTTTTTACCTAAATGATTTTCCTTATTTTCTTCCTGATATAAAATTATGTCCGTATTTTCGAATAGACTTCCAAATAAATTTGTAATTTCTTTATGTAAATGTTCCCATTCCTTAAATTGGGTAGGATTTCTGTTCAGCATAATGCTTATAAATAGTGACAATCCTTTTTTATAAGCTTTTAAATCATTGGAATCATTGAGCTGAGAATTTAATAATTCCCACATTTTACTCATAAATCCTTCAATTTCCGCAAACTCATTTTCAAGGCTTACATTCATTCCAGAATCCGTTCGGAGTGAATATAAATGTTTCTCATAGGCTATTTTATGTATACCGGTTGGAAAAGTTGAATTTCCATTTCCATAGTTCTGACACCAAATTTTAGGGTATTTCAAATTTCTTGTTTCGGGTATTGAGAAATATTTTAAATAAAATTTTGGTACATAGTGATGGTCTTTCGGTTGATTTTTCATGATATTTCAAACATGGCGCATAACGAATTAGGGGAGACGACGTTCCCTGACCCTGAGTCCCGGAACGGGACGTTAGGGACTGGCACGGAGTTTGCGGATGCAAACGAGTGACAGAAAGGGAATGTGGCGTAGCCCGAACGAGGCCGGCAGTGCCGAAGTGAAGCGTTTCCCCGCTGTTATGCGTAGTTATCGCAAGCTTATTTTTTATCTCTATCTTCAATGCCTTTTATTTTTTCGTTGGGTAAATTTGAGTAAATTCCACCGATTCGTTTTGGTAATGAAATCATATATTCTACAATCACGTTTACCAACTCAAATAAATTTGATACAGTATCGATCTCATCAGTATCAATCTGGCCTGGATGAACTGCGTCATTTCCAATTACTCTTACAATATCTAGAGATTGTTGTACTAGTTCCGGAAGGCCTTTTTTTACTAAATTTCCGATATCTGTGTTAATATTTTTTCCTTCTTCGCCCAATTCTTTGCATAATATCTGAATAGCTAATCGTAATAAAGCTGCAGAACCGCGAGGTGATTTAAGGCTAATGCTACTAGCTTCATTATAAAGTTTAAGAACTGGCTCAGGCATATCTGGATTCGCCGGCAAAGAATTTCCCGTTCCTGGGTAGTAGTTTTGACCCTGTATCCATAATGCATGGTTTCCACAGTGATCACATGTGCTTGCTTTAATTATATTTTTTTCTGGATGCATATTATTTCGATATCCATCCCATCCGTATTGATCCCAACTTTGTTTAGAAAGAACACCACAATGGTAACAAGTAAAGGATTTTTGACTAGCTTTAGGTATTACATATTTCATATATTTCTTTCTTAATTAAACTATTTTTAGAAGCTAATTTGACAATTTGATTTTGCGATAATTACGCATAACGTAACTAGCTAACCGACGTAGGCTGTCCCTGAGCCTCTGGAAGAGGCGTTAGGGATTGGCACGACGCTTGCGTAAGCAAGAGGAGTGACAAAAGCCTATGTGCCGTAGGCCGAGCGAGGGCGTAGACCCGAAGCGAAGTGGTTAGCGGCAGTTATACGACGTTCTTTTCTATAATAACTAAATAATTTATAATATGAAAATATTTATAATATTTTCAAGAAAATCAACTCAATTTATAGAAATATATTTAAAGTAATTATATTGGAATCTGGAGATTGAATTTGGTTTTAAATTTCTATTAAACTTGAAATAATTATTCAGATATAAAATTTGCTAATAAAATTTTGAATAGAGTATTACGTTAAAAATCCCTAAGATAAGTTTCATTTAGCGATTACTTTATGTTAATTTCTATCCAACTTAGAATAACTAAAATAATGAAAGAGAGAGCAGTTCCAAAAATTCCAACTAATGTAAGGTTCTCTAGTAAAGAGCTTACTTTCTTACCTCGATAAAAATAAACGTTTTCAGGAAAATTAAATGAATTTATTTCATAGAATCCAGGGTATTTGATATGTTTGTCGAATTTACCTTCAAATTTAGTTTTTTTATTTGATTGAACTTTATTATGGGATGTGTAGAAGTAGTCCGCCCCTATTTTTTCAATAGGATCATTGAAACCGACATGAGCGTAAAAACAATATTCATCTGGTATAATGATGAAAATTTTAGGCGATGTAATTTTAAATGGCCATGAAAGAGATGAAGTTATGAAGATTAAGAATATTGATCCGTATAGGAAGAATTTAGTTTTCATAGCATAATATTTGAAATTCTCTTTCTGGTTCATTATATTTTGTTTTAATATAGGACATTTAAAAGAATGTCGTATAACGAACTAGGCTTAACGACGTTCCCCGACCCTGAGTCCCGACGGGACGTTAGGGACTGGCCACGTAGCTTGCGTATGCAAGCGAGTGCCAGAAGGGGAATGTGGCGTAGCCCAAGCGAGGGCGAAGTCCCGAAGCGGAGCGTTAAGACGCTGTTAGTTGCAGTTTCCGAATTTAAGAAGGCATTGGTTTAAGAAAGTAAGGATTATAAATCTTAGATTCTTGAATTTCTTCTTTTCTTATTCTTTTTCTTCGCTCCGAATTTTCTCTTTTCTTAATTTCGTAAATCTTGTTTTTCGCCAATGTATCCCAAACAGAGCTTCTTAGTTCTTCTCAATTGTACTTTATATTTTGTTAGACTACGTAAACCAAGAAAAACAAAAATAGTGAAAATTACTTTAATGTTCTTTGAATTTTTTTTATTTCTTTTGTCTTTTTCTTAATTAAATTTCTTTTAATGAATAACGATAATCAGCGAAAAACGCATCATATATTTACTTTTTTCTAATTTTCGGAAATTGCAACTAACGAACTAGACTAACCGACGTAGGTTGGCCCTGAGTCCCAACGGGACGTTAGGGACTGGCCACGACACTTGCGCAGGCAAGGGGAGTGCCAGAAGCCTATGTGTCGCAGACCAAGCGAGGGCGTAAGTCCCGAAGCGCAGCGGTTAGTTGCTGTTATGCGAAGGTTTCGGGTTTGTTGTATGAATTACGCCACGGACGGCGTTCTTTTTCTTCCTGTTTTTGGGGTTTTGACTTTATATTCTTTTACTAGAATGTCAGTTGGAATACCTAGATTTTGATTAATTTTTCTAATCATTTCCAATGTTAGTTTTCTTTTTCGATTTAAGATTTCAGTGGCACGACTTCGTCCGCCGATTAGATTTCCCAAATCAACACTTTTCATATTCATCTCGTCCATAACGGATTTTAAAGCTTCAATTGGATCTGGATCTTCAATCGTGTAGTGCTTAGCTTCGTAAGCATCAACTAAAGTGATTAGAATATCTAATTTATCGTATTCGGGAGTATTTTTCTTAGCATCCCACAGTTTTTCAATTTCAGAGATAGCTTCTAAGTGATCCTTTTGATTCTTGATAGGTTTAATGTTCATTTAAATCACCTCAGCATTGATTTTATCGTATTGTTCGTGAGTTCCTATAAATCTAATGAAAATAGTCTGTAATTTATAATGAACCTTTATAATGAGTCTGTATTTGTTTCCATGTATGTTGAAAACGATTCTATTATCTTTAAGAAAACTAGCATTTCTGTATTTTTCCTTTATATCAGAAGGGGATTTCCAACTGGCTTTGGAAGTGTCTTTAAACAAAACTTCGATAGGGATTTTAGAGTCCGAGTATTAGTGTGTGCGTAGAATAGAAATCTCTTAAAATCTTTCTTGAAATAACCCTCACAAGTCAATAGGAACATGTTCCCGAATTGGTAACAACTACTTTTTTGACTTTTTTAGCGAGCACGGAAGCTCGCAACTTATTAAAAATAAAGCACCCGGAAATTTCGCATAACGAACTAGACTAACCGATGTAGGCTGGCCCTGAGTCCCGAATGGGACGTTAGGGATTGGCACGACGCTTGCGAAGGCAAGAGGAGTGACAAAAGCCTATGTGTCGCAGACCAAGCGAGGGCGAAGTCCCGAAGCGCAGCGGTTAGTTGCTGTTATGCGAAGTTTTCGGGTTTGTTGTATGAATTACGCCACGGACGGCGTTCTTTTTCTTCCTGTTTTAGCAGTTTTGACTTTATATTCTTTCACAAGAATGTCAGTTGGAATTCCAAGATTTTGATTAATCTTTCTAATCATTTCTAAAGTAAGCTTTCGTTTTCGATTTAAGATTTCTGTGGCGCGACTTCGTCCACCGATTAGATTCCCTAAATCAACGCTTTTCATATTCATATCATCCATAACAGATTTTAAAGCTTCAATTGGATCCGGATCTTCAATAGGATAGTGCTTAGTTTCGTAGGCATCAACTAGAGTGATTAGAACATCTAATTTATCGTATTCGGGAGTATTCTTTTTAGCATCCCAGAGTTTTTCAATTTCAGAGAGAGCTTCTAAGTGATCTTTTTGATTCTTGATAGGTTTAATATTCATTTAAATCACCTCAGCATTGATTTTATCGTATTGTTCGTGAGTTCCAATAAATCTAATGAAAACAGTTTGTAAATTGTAATGAACCTTCACAATTAACCTGTATTTGTTTCCATGTATATTGAAAACGATTCTATTATCTTTAAGGAAACTGGCATTTCTGTATTTATCTTTGATATCAGATGGAGATTTCCAAAAGGATCTGGAAGTGTCTTTAAACCAAACTTCGATAGGAATTTTAGAGTCCGAGTATTTTGGAATAGAGTAGAAATCCCTTAAACTCTTTCTTGAAATAACCCTCACAAATCAATAGGAGCATGTTCCCGAATTGGTAACAACTATTTTTTTTCTTTTTTAGCGAGCACGGACGCTCGCAACTTATTAAAAATAATGCGCCCGGAAATTTTCGCATAACGAATTAGCCTTAACGACGTTCCCCGACCCTGAGTCCCGGTTACGGGACGTTAGGGACTGGCCACGTAGCTTGCGTATGCAAGCGAGTGCCAGAAGGGGAATGTGGCGAAGCCCAAGCGAGGGCGAAGACCCGAAGCGAAGCGTTAAGGCACTGTTAGTCGCAGTTTTTATGGACTAGGTGGCGTTTCTTCTGAAGTGTCTTGTGAAACTTGCTCCAACGGCTTTGAGTTGCTTGAATCTTTTTCATCTTTCGATTCCTTTTTCGAAGGACTTACATTTCTGATATAATTATTTGATGCTTTTTGGATTTTTTTCTTTGCCTCAGTTGCTTTATCACCTTCCAGAACATCTCTTTTGATAATATCTGTTTTTAGAACTTCCTCAATTTCTTCGTTTTCTATTCGAACGCCAGGAGTAAGCCTTTTTAGTTCCCTTTTTATCACATCAAGAACAGTTTCCGTTAAGAGCATTTGTCCAATATAATATTTACTTAATGCCTGTTTTTGTGAGTGGTATTCGTCCAGTAAAGATTTTCCTAATGCTTCCTTGCATAGATAGTATATTGGTTCGATATGGTTTTCATTTTTAACGTTTATTGCCGTTAAGTTTAATTCATAAACTAGTTCTTTATCGATAGGCTTTGCAAATGTTATTCTATAAATTTGCCAATTTATTCCATTTGTAAGAATGACCCATTCAATTCCAGCATTAGCGCCATAATCAATGGCTTGTTTGATATGATCGTCTTTTAAATCAAGGCCAATTGCTTTTACTTCAATTAACAGTTTTACTTTGTCACCAATTTTGATCGCTAAATCGCAAAAAGTTTTTTTAATAACATGTTCAGTTGTTATTTCAGAATATTTTTCGTATCCGAAGAGTTCTGAAAGTAAATCTGTTATTATTACAACAGTATCTGATTCATTCACGTCTCTCGCTTTTGCTGATGTTAGAATTGGAGTAAATTTTTTAAGCGAAGTAATAATTCTTTCTTGTACTTTTGCTGGAATTGCCATAATTTTCTCCTATTGCTCAGTATCAGATAATGTAACGATTGCTTGGGCCCATTTTACATACTTTAAATTTGCCAAATCTCTTATTGTTTTTACGTTGAATGCTTTTAATAGAAGATCAGCATCACCATCACTAAGTCCTTGAATCGCAGAAACAGGGGAATCGGCAATTTCTTTTAGACTTTTTGATTCGTAAGCTTTATCGACTGCTTTATTAATATTCATGTTTTACCTCTTATAACAGCTATTTTGTTATAGTGGAAGGATAAATCATACCTGGGACAAATTTGCAAGTTTTTATCAAATTTTGTAAAAATTGCGACTAACGAACTAGGGGAGACGACGTTCCCTGACCCTGAGTCCCGTTAACGGGACGTTAGGGACTGGCACGGAGTTTGCGGATGCAAACGAGTGACAGAAAGGGAATGTGGCGTAGCCCAAGCGAGGCCGGAAGTGCCGAAGCGCAGCGTTTCCTCGCTGTTATGCGTAGTTCGATAATTTTATCTTTTTTTAGTCTTTACTGTTCTATTGTGAATTAAAAATTTTCTACCTATTAATGTTAATGTCCAGAACCAGGCATATCCGCCATTTGTAGTTTTTAAATATTGAACCTTGATAAGTTTATGTGCGGTAAATTGAATCTTAATAGTAAGAAAATCTTGTGTATTCAATGATGGAAGATAATTTGAACCTGCAAGACTTGATAACTCTTGAGTCAGTGTTGATTTAACTAGTTCTTCATTTGGGCTAGTTAATAAATGAGGTGAAAGCAAATTGAAAAGTTGATGCCATGAAATTTTAAGTTCCCATTTTGATTTATGGCCTTTGGAGTAAGACTCGCCAGATACTTTGAAAATTTCATCTAGATCGGCTAGGTTTTCAATTTTTTCTTCCGAGTTAGTTTCATAAGTTTTTAATTTTTCTTTAAGATCTGTAATTTCTTTGCTTGAATCGTTTAAATCCTTTAAGAGGGACTCGTTACTTACTGTATTAGCTCTAACCCAACCTATCGCCGGAAACGTTTTGATTGTTTTTGTTAAACTTAAAGCAACCATACCAGGTAATTCCTCTGGTTTCTTCCACATTTTGACTAATCTTCCTGTAGCAACTTTTTCACGAAAGTTTGTAAGTTTCTGCCTAAATTCAGGATCGGATTCTATTTTTTCTTGTGGTAAAGTTTCTGGATCTTCATGGAGAAGAGCAACAACTTTAATTCCATTTGAAATGGCATAATCATATTCTTTTTCGGTATAGCTAATTCCATCGGGGCTTTGGGTACCGTATCTACCTCCAATAATTAGCAGATAATAATCGCAATCATCTATTACTTTCTTTATAAACTCCCATTGTTCTTCATCGGTTGCAGGGAATAGTTCCATGCCTGCGGGTATACAATCCATTTCCATTAAGGTTTGAATTACACGTGAACGTTCTTCTTTTAAGTCCGCATATGTAGAGCTAACAAATACTTGATATCTTTTTTCCATTATATAAATTTTCTCATGATTGTAGATTTATTCTATCGAATTACGCATAACGAACTAGGGGAGACGACGTTCCTCGTAGCTGAGCCTACGTCGTAGGCGTTAGCGTCGGCGCGCTTCTTGCGATCGCAAGAAAGCGTGACGGAGAGGAATGTGGCACAGCCCAAGCGAGGCCTTGTGCCGAAGCGAAGCGTTTCCCCGCTGTTATGCGCAGTAGCTTTAATGCCAATTTTCATCTTCGAAATATGAAAGAACAATTGAATGAAAATAATTTCCAGGCCATAAATAGATTCCATTTTTTCCCATGCATTTGTTTGACCTAATATAAATTACTTTTCTGAATAGTAAATATTCAATTTTACTGAATCTAAGATTTGATTGGAAACATGAATTATCATTAAAAATAAAGGATCGTGCCCAGAGATAAGAATCACTGTTTTGTTTAAAAGCTAAGATAGTTTCTTCATTGTTTCGAAATACTTGAATAGTTCCTTGGTCTAGAAAAATTTCTGCAATAGGTGCGGAGCTGATTTTAAAGTTTTCAATAACAGTCCCCGTGTATTGTGTTCCTGTACTTTCGTCCAATAGATTACTTAAATCAGTAGAATACACAATAGAAAATGTGAGAATAACGATTAGGGCAATTGTATTGAATATAATTTTGGTTTTTCGTAAATTAAGATAATCAAATGTTATGTTAATTCCCAATTCTAAAAATAAGGAAATTATTGCTAAAGTTATATCTGAAGTAATATATTTACAAATTGAATATGTTGTTATAGCTATTAAAAATTCGATGACTAAAAGCAATTTTTTTGTCGTTTATTTCTGGTATTTTTAAGTAATTTAGACATTTAAATCAGAATATTTTTTCATTTAATTTATGCTATTGCGCATAACGAACTAGGGGAGACGACGTTCCTCGTAGCTGAGCATCGCAGAGGCGTTAGCGTCGGCGCGTCTTCTTGCGTAGCAAGAAGCGTGACGGAGAGGAATGTGGCGCAGCCCAAGCGAGGCCGTAGTGCCGAAGCGAAGCGTTTCCCCGCTGTTATGCGACGTCCTATTTTTTATCAAATATTTCCTTTACATCAGTTTTTAATACATTTCTGTTTAGATCAATTTCTTGTGTAATAATTTTTGAGTAATTCGAATATTTAAAATCCTTTGAGCATTTAATACAGTCTTCTGTAAACATATCGATTTCGTTTACACATTGAGTAATAGATTTGTAATTCTCAATTCTAAAGAATTTTTCACTTTCTGTATTAAATTCATGACTTGTTGAATTATATGAATAGTCGCAGCCACCTCCGCAGCCTGCTTCAATTAAAAAAGTGAATTTTTCATCTTTTATATCTTGTAACATTCCAATTGAATCTGAATTTATATCATGGAAAATCAAAGAATTATTTTTTAAAATTAGATTGTAGCAATTTGAATCACCATAGAATTCACAACCATTTATTTCAGGAGTAATTGTTATAGCTCGAAATTCTTTGTAATGTAAATCCTTTACAATTTTGAAGTTTTTCACATATTTTTTCTTATATCTAGAATCTAGATAGATTTGATATTTTAAATCGATTTTGAAGCCAAGAGTATTCGCAATTTGATTTAGAATATCAATGTCAGGTTTAAAATCTTTTTGATCAAATTTTTCTGAAAGAAATCCAGAAAAGACAAATCCTGAATAGTGTAGATATTTTACACGAGTCCATTTACCTTTTTTCCCTTGTTGAGTTTCTTCTTGTGAGACGTTACCGTAAGTTTTGATAATCGATCCATTTGGAATAACAACGAGAATATTTCCATTTATATTTGGAGTTTCACGTAGTCTCAAACCTCCAGTTGCTTGAATCAGCATTGCTTTCGGTGGGAATTCTTGAAATTTTTCTTTAATTTCTGTAGTTTGGTTTTTCTTACAGTTGAAAGAGGAAACTAATAAAATTGTTATTATTAATGTTTTTTTCATTATATCTATAGGATGTCGCATAACGAACTAGTCTTCCCGAAGTTCCCTGTAGCTGAGCCTACGTAGTAGGCGTTAGCGTCGGCGCGTCTTCTTGCGGAGCGAGAAGCGTGACGGAAGGGAATTTGCCGGAGGCCGAGCGAGGCCTTGTGCCGAAGCGTAGCGGGAAGATGCTGTTATGCGTAGTGTTCCCTTTACTTGAATTCTTTCTCATATGAAACTGTTCTTGTCTTTTTCCGGATACTTTTTCTGCAAGAAGCAAATTTCAAGTTATTAAAACACATTTAAATTTGGTATATTATACGATGTTTTCTGGATTTCGATTTAGTTCTTTTAAAATTCATTTTCCATAAGTTTGATTGTTAAAGGAAAATTTTAACAATTTTGAGATTAATGTGTAAGGTTTTTTGTTAGAAAATAAATTGTAAAAGGAGTATTTGATTAACATTATTTAAGAAGTTTTGAATACATTTGAATTTTCTTTTACCCAAAAAACTTTTAAATTAGGAATCCATTTATCGGTCTCTATTGAATCCGTGGCTTTTTTATTTGCTAGCAATGCATAAAATGAATTTTTAATTAAGATTAAATCTGGATATATAAGATAATTTGGTATATTTATTAAAATTGAATACTCATTGTTTTTTAGCTTATTGTAGATAAAAACTGAAAATCCATAATCAGATGGATGTAGGCTATTTTGGATTTCTACCATTCTAATCTGATTTTCAAATATAAATTTATTTGATTTTGGATTATAGTATTGAGAATATCCTTTGTCTTTAAAATACCTACCAAAATAATTCTCTATACAGTTTCTATATTTTTGATTCGGATATAATCTTTCTACTAGCTGCTTAAAAAAATTCATGATTTGTTCTAATTCAAGGTTTTAAAAATATGTTGGGGACATTACGCATAACGAACTAGGCTACACGACGTTGTCCGTAGCTGAGCCTCTCCGAGGCGTTAGCGTCGGCGCGTCTTCTTGCAGAGCAAGAAGCGTGACGGAGGACAATGTGCCGTAGGCCGAGCGAGGGCTTGTTCCGAGCGTAGCGTGTCAGCCGCTGTTATGCGAAGGATGTAATTATTTACAATTATCTGAATATTTTATATTTCTTGTAATTGTTATTTCAGATTGCCTATTTTCATTGTAAGAAAAACGCAATTGATAGTAAGCGGATTTCAGTGGTTTATCACTGTTTTTATCGTATTCACAAATTGTGGGATTATTTGATTCGAGATGCCAGCCAATAGCATCTCTTTCAAATTTCTCAAATTGATAATTTTTTATTTCACTATTACTACAATTCAAGGCGATCAGAAATGCTTCATGTAAGGATTTGCTTAAATTAATTATAGATTCTGTTCGGATATCTTTTCCGTTAATTCCGGATGAAGTAGAAGTAGCATAAATAATATCTTTATTGTAAAATGATTTGAGTGTTTTTCCACAGTGTTCGCCGTATTCAGAAATACACCAGTTTTCTTCTTTAGTTTTAATAATTTGTCCATAATTTGATTCTAAATAATTTTGAAAATTATTGCAAATCTTGGGAATAGTAGGTAATGTGCTCAGTAATCCGGAAAAGACAAAGCCTAAAGTATTATCTACCGAGACTTTTACCATAGGTGCATTGATACCAAAGTAATTTTGCAAATCAGAATTTACTATCTCTTTGAATATAATCTTAGTATTTCTTGGTAAGTATTTAATAATATGATTTTCACAATCATCAGGATCAAATTGATTACATATATCTTTGTACAAATATATACCATTTGGCGAAAAAACCGTTAGGATATCTCCAGTTTTCCATTCCGGCATAAATGCCCTTTGTTCATCTTCAATATATTGAGTACTCAGAATGGATGGAAGAAGGATTAGTAGTAATGTTAATAGTTTTTGTTTCATCATTTTTTACATCTTTCGCATAACGAACTAGACTAACCGACGTAGGCTGACCCTGAGTCCCAACGGGACGTTAGGGACTGGCACGGAGCTTGCGTATGCAAGCGAGTGACAGAAAGCCTATGTGTCGCAGACCAAGCGAGGGCGAAGTCCCGAAGCGAAGCGGTTAGTTGCTGTTATGCGAAGTTCGTATTATTTTGTTAGCCATTTCTCTATTTCACTATTTTGAATGGTTTCTTTTTTAATTTTTTCTATTTCATGAATAAATGGATTTTCTTCAATGAGAATAGGGTCTACATAAATTTCATCGTAGTTTTTTAGAAATCTTAGAATTGATTTCATCATATTGGAAATATTTAGTAAAAGCGTAAAAAACATCACTAATAAAGTGACATCTAAGTTATTTGTTATTACTTCTCCTTTGGTCTTAATGGATATCATATTTGAAAATAGTGATTCTGTCGATAAAAGTGGATTTCCCTTTTCAAATCCTTGTAATCGCTCGATTTGATTTTTTAAGTTTTGAAGTGAATTTTGAATTTTTGAGGTTTTAAGGCTTGTATCGGCTGGGTCAAATTTAAGAAATATTCCTTGGACTAAACAATTAGTAAGTTGATCGGTTGAAATTTTTTTAAAATCAGTTTGTTTGGTTATAAAGAAGAAGTATAGATTTCTTAGGTCTATTGAATTATACTTAGAAGGTTCATTAATATTTGGTGCCACATTTTTACGTATATTATTTACAAAGTTATTTAAATCAAAAATATTATTATCAGTTTTTATTAAAATTTGTTTTAGGTTTTCATTTAATTCAGAGATTAAATTCGTAATTAGAATTTTTTCTGAAATATTAGTATTTAATTTAAGCGAAATATTAAATACTCTTGCGATTTCTTCGAAGTTTGAGAATTTATGAAGCCAATTTCCTTTAGGATAGTTACCTTTTCCATCAGTAGCAAGTTCAAGTTCATTTTTTCTAGACACTTCATCAATAAATTTTGAAATAAAAGGTAGGTCAGGGTGATCACTAGATAGATTTTTGTTGTTAGCATATTTCTCTGCTAAAATGAGTGTTTCATTTCTGACAAAATTAATTAGTCTTAATTTTCCTCTTTGAAATAGTTCGTAAGCTTCTCTATACTCTCTTTGGGTAATTGAAATATTGTTAGATTTGTCGTAGTATCCTCCTTTTCTATTTCCTATAAATAGTATATAATAGTCACAGGTTGCCAAAGTTTCAAGACAGGCGTGAAAAGTATTTTCATCAATTTCTTTATCAAAATCGTTAAATTCAGATAGCATTACACTGAATCCAAACGATTCTAGCCAATATTTTAGTGCTGATCGAAGGTCAGAAAAATCATATATAGTTGAAGATATAAAAATCTTAGGTTTTAACATTTTTTTTACGAATTTCGCATAACGAACTAGGGGAGACGACGTTTCTCGTAGCTGAGCCTGCGGACGCAGGCGTTAGCGTCGGCGCGTCTTCTTGCGTAGCGAGAAGCGTGACGGAGAGGAATGTGGCGCAGCCCAAGCGAGGCCTCGTGCCGAAGCGCAGCGTTTCCCCGCTGTTATATGCAGGCCTGATGTTAATTAATTCCATATTAGCATATCAATTGTTTAATGATTTTTTTGTTTTATTTTATGCGATCAAGATAAATAGAATAGAATCGAAAGTTAATTTTGGTTGATCAATTTATTTTATATTTTCATCGAAGTAATTAAATTCTAAATTATAATAAAAGAAGTTGTCCTAGAATTTTTATTTTATCCATTCTTCCGTTTTTCTGAATTTGTTTAAACCTATATAGTCAAAGCGATCTTGAAATAATTTCTTTTTTACGCCAATTTTTTTTAGTAGTTTGTTTATAGAGTTTTGCTTGCTTATTGATTCAAAAATTACTACTCCGTCATCAAATAAAATAGCGCTTTGGGAGCCTGATCCGCCAAAATATTCTGCTTCAATATAACCAATTTTATCAATTTTGGAATACTGCATTAATATTGAAAAAAGTTTTACTGTTAAGTTTGAATAATCTTTAATCAAAATTATTTCGTCTACATCTTCTTTTAATAAATTAAAGACATTTTCGGTTATTGGAACTAAGCTATATCCGTCTATTAACGGAACAATTTGTGTCTTATTTTTGAAGAAAGTTAAAAGTTTTTCCAAATGATTGGATTTTGATATTATAGCTTGTATATAGTAACTCATTGAATTTTGGTCTGGTTATTTTTTGTTATATTTTATAAAATATTTTTTAGCCAAATTGGAATATTAATACAATTTTTCAGGCTTGCATATAACGAACTAGACTAACCGACGTAGGCTGACCCTGAGTCCCGGAACGGGACGTTAGGGATTGGCACGACGCTTGCGCAAGCAAGAGGAGTGACAAAAGCCTATGTGTCGTAGACCGAGCGAGGGCGCAAGTCCCGAGGCGAAGCGGTTAGTTGCTGTTATACGACGTGACAATTAGAATACCGTAGAGGCAGAAATATAAAAACCTCTAATAATTTCTTTTCCATTGGATAATTTAGTGTTTTCATACCCAAATGTATTTCTGAAAGAAGAATAAGAATAAATAGAATCATTTAAATTTTCATATTTAAAATAGGAGTAGTTATAATTATATCCGAAGGCAAGATTGAAGTTTTCCAAGAAATTGTATTTCAGTGAGATATTTGCTTCATAACCTTGAAAAACACCTTTAGTTTGGCCATTACCCTTAATGATTGTAAGAGTAGAGGCCGCACCGGAAGGGAAATAGTATAGATTAGAATCAAGATAGTAATAATCTCTTTTGCCTTGAGTATGATATAAATCTAATCCCAAATTAATGGAAAGTTGATCTGTGATGGGAATTTTTGATTTCAAGACAATCTGAGGACCTAGAGCAATTATTTTTTCTTCAGCAGTAAAGTTGTCTTTTGAACTATTTCTAATTCTATCAATTTTTCTGATACCACCACCAATAGCGAAGTATTCTTTATTCTCTGGTGAAAGATAAAAAAAGAAGTTTAATTTATAATCACTTCTTTCATTATTTCTTAAATATTCCTTATAACGATTATATTGTGTAGTATTATTAATTCTATAAACATTATCAATATCATAATTTGCTCTATCTAATTGAAATTTAAAGTATTCAAATTCAATTCCAAATTTATTTTCAGGATTTTTATAAATGAAGAAAAATGGATTAATAGTCTTAGTATTGCTTCGTAAATCATTTACTTTATATCCCCAAAGTGGAATAGCATCAGTTTTGTCTCTGCTATATTCGAATGGAATGAATTGAGCTCTCAATGCTTTGATACCTGTTTCAAAAGTAGATTTGCTTGACTGCGAAAATAACGCAGAGTTTAAGAAGAGTAGAATTGTGATTATTTCTTTTATTTTTTTCATATTAATGATTCAAATTATTGTCATGTCGTATAACGAACTAGGGGAGACGACGTTCCTCGTAGCTGAGCCTACGTCGTAGGCGTTAGCGTCGGCGCGCTTCTTGCGATCGCAAGAAAGCGTGACGGAGAGGAATGTGGCACAGCCCAAGCGAGGCCGTAAGTGCCGAAGCGCAGCGTTTCCCCGCTGTTATGCGACGGTCGTGTTAAACACTAATCAGATTTTCGTGGAAAACTTCTTCTAATCTTATAATTGTTTTTAAAGTAGGATTAGATTTATGTGGATCTTCAAATTTTTGGTAAGTTTGGTAAGCAATATTGAGTTTTTGAGCAATTTGCTTTTGACTCAAACCTTGCTTTTCTCGACTTTTCTTAAGCCAGATTGCAAAAGAGACATTTTTATCTGGCGTAATAAATTTGATGTCTTTTCCTTTCAAATTTGAAGGCTCAGGAATATGTAATTTTCTAGAATCAATTGATTCTAAGTAACCAGTTAATGCTTCTTGAGCATTTAAAATAGCTTCGTTTTGATTGTCACCAAATGTGAAACATCCAGGAAGATCAGGAAATTCTACATTAAAGACTTTATCTTTTGTACTGTATTTAATAATAGCTGGGTAAGATATTTTCATTTGATTCCTGCCTGTTTAAGAATTGCGTTCATGGTTCCTGTTGGAATATCCCGGTTGCTATGAACTGGAACCGAGAGGGTTTTTTCTTTTTTCTTAAGAATATGGTGTGAACCATTGATTCTATCTAATTCCCAACCATCTTTTTTTAGAATTTTTACTAATTCTTTTCCCGTCACAAGCAATAATACAGCACTCAGGCTGTATTTGTCAATTGGTAATTTTTACTATTTTTTGCATTAAATTAGATTTTCACGACTGATCGCATAACGAACTAGGCTAATCGACGTTCCTCGTAGCTGAGCCTGCAGCGCAGGCGTTAGCGTCGGCGCGTCTTCTTGCAGGGCAAGAAGCGTGACGGAGAGGAATGTGGCGCAGCCCAAGCGAGGCCGCAAGTGCCGAAGCGCAGCGATTCGCCGCTGTTATGCGAAGTAAAACTGATATTCAATTTAATTTATTATATATATTTAGAAGAGCTTTATATTTATTAGCAGTCATAAGCATAATTTCTTCATTTGTCATTGAATCGAATTTCTTCATATTTGAATAGGGAATCGTATCAAGAAAAGCGGAAAAATCCGAATTACATTCCAAACTTTCATTCCAAGCCAGATTTTTAGAAGAAATACAATCTTGCCTTAATTTACATGCGTTATCTAGGGGATCTTCGTATATAGGACAAGTATTGTAAATTGTTAAATTTGGTTTATTTCTACAATAGCATCCATAATTTATGTTTGAAAAAGTATTATTCCATTCTTCTTCAAATTCCTTTCTAAATTTAATATTCTTTGTTTCTGTTTTTATTTTTTCTATTAGAATTTGATATTCATCACAAAATACTGTATCATCGAAACAGATTTTTATAAGATCTTCATTGTTATTAATTTTATTTTTACGATTTTCCTCAAATTCTTTTATTTCTTTATCTTGAGACGCACACACTTTTTCAATTTTTAAAGTTAACTTTTGGTGTTCCTTTCTTTCAATTTCTTTAATCTTTTCATCTTCTCTAAAGCTAGGGTTCACCAGATAAACAATCC